>JASFQI010000232.1:0-7926 GCA_050115555.1 Desulfobacteraceae bacterium | reverse complement strand
CGCCGTGGCGCACTTCCACACCCTTCGCGTGAACCAGCCCGCGAGCAAGTTCTACACCTCCGACTACCTCCGGTCCATCTGCGACCTCTGGGAGTACCGGGGTAGCGGCATGATGAACATGCACGGCTCCACGGGCGACATCATCTTCCTGGGCACCACTACCGAGCAGCTCGAGCCCATTTTCTACGAGCTGGGCCACGTGCTCCAGCAGGACCTCGGCGGTTCCGGGTCCAACCTGAGGACGCCTTCCTGCTGCGTGGGCAAGGCCCGATGCGAGTGGTCGTGCTATGACACCCAGGCCATGTGCTACGAGCTGACCCACTACTACCAGGACGAGCTCCACCGGCCCGCTTTTCCGTACAAGTTCAAGTTCAAGTTCGACGGCTGCCCCAACGGATGCGTGGCCTCCATCGCCCGTTCCGACATGTCCTTCATCGGAACCTGGAAGGACGACATCCGGATCGACCAAGCCGCGGTCAAGGCTTACATGGGCGGAGAGCTTGCGCCCAATGGCGGCGCCCACGCGGGCAGGGACTGGGGTAAGTTCGATATTCAGAAAGAGGTCATCGACCTCTGCCCCACGAAGTGCATGTGGATGGAAGGCGATACCCTCAAGATCGACAACAAGGAGTGCATTCGGTGCATGCACTGCATCAACGTCATGCCCCAAGCCCTCCGGCCGGGGAAGGACACGGGCGTGAGCCTGCTTTTCGGTGCCAAGGCCCCGATTCTGGAAGGCGCCCAGATGTCCGTGCTCACCATCCCGTTCATGAAGGTGGAGCACCCCTATGACAACGTCAAGGAAGTGATAGAAAAGGTCTGGGATTGGTGGATGGAAGAAGGCAAGAACCGGGAGCGCCTGGGTGAGCTGATTCAGCGTTACGGCATCCCGAAGTTCCTCGAGGTTCTCGAGCTCCCGGCCATGCCGCAGATGGTCACCGCGCCGCGGGCCAACCCCTACATCTTCTGGAAAGAGGAAGATGTGCCCGGTGGCTGGGAACGAGACATCAACGACTACCGATCCAGGCATCAGAGATAGGAGGGAATCGATATGGCATTATCTCAGGAAAGACTTGGACTGTTCAATCCCGAAAAACCCATGGAGAACCGGCTCACGGACCTCGGTCCGCGGCATTTCTGGCAGTACTTCCCTCCCATCATCCAGAACAACTACGGTAAGTGGAAGCATCACGAGATCCTGGAGCCGGGTGTGCTGGTCCACGTCTCCGAGACCGGCGACAAGGTGTTCACCGTGCGCGTAGGCGGCTGCCGTTTCATGACCGTGGAACACGTGCGGGAGATCTGCGATATCGCGGATAAGTACTGCGAAGGGTTCTGCCGCTTCACCACTCGGAACAACATCGAGTTCATGGTGGACAGCCAGGACAAGATGGAGGCCCTGAAAAAGGACCTTCAGAGCCGTAAGCACGTCTCCGGCAGCTACAAGTTCCCCCTTGGCGGGACCGGAGCCGGCCTCACGAACATCGTACACACCCAGGGATACCTGCACTGCCACACCCCGGCCACGGATGCCTCGTCCATGGTCAAGGCCGTCCTGGATGATCTCTTCGATTACTTCCAAGGCATGACCTTCCCTGCTCAGGTGCGGATTTCCATGGCCTGCTGCCTGAACATGTGCGGCGCGGTGCATTGCTCCGACATTGCTCTGCTCGGGTACCACAGGAAACCGCCGGTGATCGACCACGAGGTTATGGACTCGCTTTGCGAGATCCCGCTGGTCATCGCGGCCTGCCCCACGGGCGCCATCTCGCCATCCAAGACCGAGGATGGAAAAAAGACCGTGAAAATCAAGAACGAGCGATGCATGTTCTGCGGGAACTGCTACACCATGTGCATGGCCGTTCCGCTCTCGGACAAGGAAGGCGACGGCGTGACCATCCTGGCCGGCGGCAAGATCTCCAACCGGATCAGCCCACCGAAATTCTCCAAGGTCGTGGTGCCGTGGGTGCCCAACACCTTCCCGCGCTACCCTGAAGTCTGTGAGAACGTCAAGAAGATCGTGGAGGCCTATGCGGCCGATGCCAACAAGTACGAGCGCATCGGGGACTGGGCCGAGCGGATCGGGTGGGAGAAGTTCTTCGAGAAGTGCGATCTTCCGTTCACCGATCACCTCATCGACGACTACCGGCTCCAGTACGACACCTACCGGACCTCCACCCACTTCAAGTACACGGATGCAGCGTGGGCGGTGTCCAAGGCCGCCGGAGGAATCGAGTAGCCTGAGGGTCCGCTTCGGCGGACAGAAAGGGAGCAGCCGATGGAAGACATTAAAAAGGCCATCATGGATTTTGCTGAAGGGAGCAAGAAGACCAAGTTCTACTTCAGCGATCTGGAGAAGGCCGTCAAAAAAGTGAAACCCGACGTCAAGGCGCGCGAAGTCAAGAAGGCGGCTACGGCGTTGATCAACGAGGAGAAGTTGATCTACTTCTCCACGGGAAGCAGCACCATGTACGGAATGAAGGGTCGGGGACAGACCGAGGATCACTAGCGTCTGCCTTACAGGCCTTGAACGAGTAGCGGTAGGAGGCCGCTTCTCCTATGGGAGGTGCGGCCTCTTTCCGTCTGCCTTTGTTTTTTTAATGGCAAACATCCTTCCTCTCAAAAAGCCGCAGGGACCGTAAAGAGGACCTGTGGCGATATATTTTATTCTTCGCGTCTTCGCGACTTAGCGAGGGATACGGATTTTTTCTTGTCAACGACGGAGAGACCGATGAAGAAGCCCCAGGGCGCTGAAGAGTTTATTCATGAGCAGAAACAACAGCTTGCGGATAACCCCGAGTGCGCCAACTCGAGTTATAATCTGGGCGTCGCTCTGATGGAGCAGGGAAGGCTGGACGAGGCGATCGGCGCCTTCAACGACGCCATCGGCAACAGCGCCCGAATGTTCGAGGGTTACGTCAACCTGGGATACATCTACTTCCAGAAAGGCGATCTGGAGCACGTGGTGTTCGCCAACAAGAAGGCCATCGAGATCGAACCGCGGTATGCACGCGGGTACGCGAACCTGGGCTTTGCCTACCTTCAGATGCAGCAGACGGATGAGGCGATCGAGGCCCTGGAGAAGGCCATCGAGCTGAACCCGAAGATCGTTCAGGCCTGGGCGAACCTCGTCAACGCCTACCTTCAGCAAGAGGATGTGGACAAGGCGGTGGAAACGGGCGAGAAGCTGGCAGGCTTTGCCCCGGATTTCGGCCTGGGCCAAAACAACCTGGCCTTTGCCTACTACTGCCGGGACGAGTATCAAAAGGCCATCGAGCACGTAGATCAGGCTGTTTCCCTGGGGTTTGAGGTCCATCCCGAATTTCTGAAAAGGCTGGAGCCGTATCGCTAAAGAGGGTATGAAGCGATCTTTGGAGCCACCGGAACGGCACCAATTGCCTTGACAACGGGACTCGCCTCATAGTAGAGAAACGTACGATATACGCGGTTTTTGCGCTTCTGAAAGCCCGAATGGAACAGGGCGGGGGAGCGTGCCTTTAGGAAATTCAACCCAAGCACACAGTCGACCCTTTTTTTCCACTCCTGTTCCCCGGGGGGGTCGGTCTTTTTCGGGGAAGGTGCGAGTGGGCCCACAATGGAAAGGAGGTCCTTCCATGGCGGATTGTTTGATCAATGTATTCCTCACCGATGATGACATGAAGAAACTGGACGAGGCGGGGCTGGCGGACCAGCTCCTCGAGGTGGAAGGAAAGAAGGCCATTCAGGTCCCCATGAGCAAAAAGGATCAGAAAAAGTTGCTCAAGGGATTCCCGGATCTGACGTTCGATGAGGCGAACGCCTGTGCGCTCCCGGACGATGCCCAGAAGCAGTTGCTGGATATCGTTTTGGATCTCAAGACCCTGGACGTGATGAAGTTCGCCATCACCAAGCTGTATAATCCGCTTGCAGGGAAGAGTCTTCGAAGCAAGACCTTCTAGACCGCCTGACGCCCGCTCTGCGGAAAAAAAGCCGCGACAGGGCCCCTATCGCTATCGGGTCCGATTCTGCACCCCCGGGCGCCTGCACCGTAACGTGGGTCCCCTGGAGTACGTACTCAGGGGGGCGCCCTTTGTGCCGGGGCGGGGGTGCGGGCCCCTGTCGTTTTGTGAGACCACGGACGGATTTCGGTCGAGAGGGTTGTCCTACATGCTGTCCGCATGGGCTGACAGCTTTTTTTTTGCCGTTTTCGCCTTCACTCCTGTCTCCCCCGCGTGAGGAATGGGCGAGCCAAGCATGTTGAAAGACAGGTAGGATCATGGGAGTCGACGCGCTTTTTCGTGCCTACGAGCAGCTCACGGCCCGGGCCGACGCCGCATTCGAGCAAGTGGCCCGGGACTACCCAGACGCCGTGAAGTGCCGCAGGCACTGTGACGACTGTTGCCACGCGGTGTTCGGTTTGTTTCTGGTGGAGGCCGCTTACCTGCAGACCTTCTTTGCAGGGCTTCCCAGTGACGTGAAGTCGGAGACGATTCTTCGATGCGCTCGGGCCGACCAGGAGCTGGCTCGCCTTCAGCAGAGGATGCAGGACCCGGTGAAGGCGAGAGAAAATGAGGAAGATCCCCTGGCCTCAGGACGCGTCCGATGCCCGCTTCTGAACGAGGAAAAAGACTGTGTGCTGTACCCTCAGCGCCCGGTCACCTGCCGCATCTACGGGGTTCCCACCCAGGTCCAGGGAAAGGGACGCGTGTGCCGGTTCTCAGGATTTCAGGCCGGGAAGACCTACCCCACATTCGATCTGGATGCGGTCTACCGAGACCTCTACGAATTCTCAAAGGATCTCGTGGATATGGAAGGGGGCACAGATCCCGAACGCGCAGGCCTCCTGATCTCCGTATCCAAGGCCCTCACCACCCCGCTCGAGACCCTGATCCACGAGCCGCTCGGTTCGGAGTAGCTTCGTCCGCCTCTAAACTTCCAAAGACACTTCCCCTCTCGCCAAGACGCGAAGACGCCAAGAGAAAACCCTCCATTCCGTTTCTTTCTTTGCGACTTCGCGTCTTGGCGAGAACAACAGGCCTTTGGTGTTTTCGGTTTTTTCGTAGGGCGGCATTTTACATGCCGCCACACCTGAAAGGCCTTTTGGTTTTCTTTTGCGATTTCGCGTTTTGGCGAGAGCAAAAGGTTTTTAAGAAACTTACGTTTCTTACCAGCGTCCCCCCTCCTGGTTTTCTTGGCGAGAGATATGGGTCTTGTTCTTTTGTGTGTTCAGCTTGCATGCAGTGCCCGGTGGACCGTGGCCGCATGCTCCTCGATGTGGTCGGCGATCCAGGCGCGATCTGCAGGGTCCTCCTCCGGAGCGAAATCCAACACGGTTTCGTGGAGGGTGAGGAGCTCGTTTGAGGAGAACGAGCGGAGGATTCCTCGAATCTCCCCGATGTCGGCCGGCAGCGATCGTCCGGCATACCGCATTTCTTCCAGGGCGCCAAAGAAGCCAGCCACAGCGGCTTCTACAGCCCATTCCCCGGCCCAGAGGGTCTCACCCACACCCGCTTTCCGATCCATACGCATGCGGACCAGGAGGTTCAGAAAGAAGTAGACCAGGGCCACAAGGGGCTGAATTCCCGCTTCGGGAGAGAGCCCGGGAAGCGGCCGGTAGTCTCGAACCGTGGTGAGCCGGACCTGGAGGGGCGTCGTAGAGGTACACACCACGAAGTCCCCGGCTGCGTGGTGCCAGGAACAGATCTGGCCGAAGGTGTCCAGGTCATAGTAAAGGGTCAGGATGCGGGCGATCTCGTGGAAAAGGCGCCGAGACTCCGCATTCGTGGCAAAGCGGTATCCGCCGACTGAATCCCATAGAAAGACACGGGGGGGGGCTCCTTCTGAAGCGCTGTCCAGGTGCCACTCGTGGAAGTCTTCGAACCATTCGGCCAGCAGCATGCGAACAGGTTGGGCCTTGCCGGGGGCCCCGCAGGAAACCTCGCCGGAGAGGAGGGGGACCGGAAGAAAGGGGAGAACGAGCCTCCGATTCAGGTCCATGAGGCGTTTCTCCTCTCGAGCCAGGCACTCTTGGGCTTGAGCTGAAATGGCGGTGCTGACGGCCAACTTGCAAGGCCGGTCATCCATGACCGGTTCCACACAGGTCACGTGGTACAGGGCGCCGTGCTTTTCCGTTCGAAGGCGGATCCCCTGAAGGTTTCCTGGCGTGATGGGGGTGTGGAGCCGTTCGCTGAGGATCCGGCAGAGAGGGTGTGCGGCTTGCTGGAGAGCGAAATCCCGCACGGCGTCCAGATAATCCCTCAGGGTCAGCGTGGGGTGGGTTTGGTCCGGCCGGATGCGAAACGAGGCCCCAAGATCCTCGGCCTCCAGGCGTAGATCTCCTTCCGGAGAGGAGGCGAAGTAGGCGACCTTCACAGTCGGTCCAGGGCCTCCCGGGCGAGGCGGCCGACGCTAAGCAGCACGACGTCTCCCTCTCGATAGACACGCAGTTCCTCGTGGTCTTTGAGCAGCTTTTCCAGGTCTTGACGCATCTCCGCCGCTTGAAGAAATCCCAGGAGACGGACCGCCTGACCGCGAACCCCGGGTTCCGGGTCCTCCAGAAAGGCCAGGAAGTGGTAAGTGTGCTTGCGCAGCAGGTCGGGGCGGACCTCAGCGACCGTGGCAATGGTCTCGAGGGTCACCGCTCTGCGGGTTGTATCGCCCAGAAAGGCAAAGAGCTGGGGGAGGTAACCGGCATAGAGCTCGGGCTTGTGACGGATGATCTCCCCGACCGCCTCAAAGGCTCCCCAACTGGATGCGGCCGTGTCTGTGATGGCGTAGAAAAGCTCCTGCAGGATCTTGGAAACGGCGCCTGGGTTCGTATCCCCCACCACAGCGCTCACCCTCCCCAAGGCCTCGGCAGCGCGGTGACGCAGGGTGTCGTCGCCGGAGTAAAGGAGTCGTTGCAGGGTTCGAAGGATTTTTCGGTCCGTTGGGGCGGCGGCGAGCAGGGGGTCCATTCGCCGGGACAGGACGTGGTTCTCCACATCCTTTTTGGATAAAGAGTGTGTCTTTTCGCTTGGAAGCTGAGCTTGTTTCGGAGCCTTTTCCGCTATTTTTTCAGCCTCATGCAGCCTGTTTTGAACGCCTTCGCCCGTGACATCCAGGACATCGTCGTGTAGACGCACGAACACGAGCACCCCGGCGATTCGCCGGCTCTGATAAAATCCCCCGGGAATGATGAGGTGGGTCTGATAGTCGTAGAAGTCCACGATCTCGAGACGGTAGTCCTCTTCGGGAAGCAGGTTCCACGCGAGGTCCCAGTCCATGTTGCACCCAAAGACGATCGCCTCGATCTGGGCGGCTCCCACGTTCCTGCCACTCTCGTCACAGGCGTACACGGCCCCGCAGGAGCACGAGCCCACGGGCACCTCCCCCTGTCTCCTCGTGGTCAGCTCCCGGGGAGGCTCCACGAGGAGCCCACAGAAGGGGCAGGTCGGTCGTTTGAAGACCTCTCGCCCCATGAATTTTCGATCCAGCATGGTGCTGTCACCCCGTTTCTCTCGACAAGGCCCTGGAGACCCGCTCCCGCGAATCGGTCCTATGGGCAGAGGCAGAGGGTCCTGGGATCAGAAGTCCAGGTCCAAGCCGTTACCGTCCTCGTCGTACTCCAGTTCTGTGATCTCGTAATCATCCCCTGAAGGCCGGAAGTGGACCACCCAACGCGCATAGGCCTCGCCTGCAAATCCGCACCCAAGGCTGCCGATGCGGGCTTGATACAGCTTAAGCTTTGGCACGATTTTTTCTTCAAAGACCGTGACGATATGCGCGCGATCATCCTCACCAAGTACTTTTACCTCGAAGGTTTCTATTGTCTTATCAGCCATTTGCTTTTTGGCGCCGGAAATGAAAAACGCAACCCGGTGTGGCTGCGTTCCAAGGGATGCACAATCATTTCTTCACACCTCTCCCTGCCTCTCGGGTTTCCCTGGAGGATCCCATCCATTCGTC
>JASFQI010000231.1:0-7946 GCA_050115555.1 Desulfobacteraceae bacterium | reverse complement strand
CATTCGGATTCATACACCCCGGACTCCGTTCACGGCGCAACGGTTTTAGAAAACGTCCATGTTTTTTAAACAATACTTCATAAAAGAGCATGACGTCAAGGTCAAGACTCTGCTCAAGGGTTTCAGTGCTTCGGGGTAGTCAGGATGCCCAGGGGTCTCAGGGAAAACACCAGAAGAATCAGGACGGGGACTTGCCAAGCCGCCGTGCCACCGCCCTTGCCGCCAGAATGCCGCTCGCAGACGCCTGAATCAGGCCCCGGGTGATGCCCGCACCGTCGCCCACCGCAAAGAGGTTCTCCACGCCGGTCTCCATTTCCGAAGACACCTGGATGCGGTTGGAGTAAAACTTCACCTCCACGCCGTAGAGCAGGGTGTGACGGGAGTACACGCCGGGAGCCACCCGGTCGAGGGCTCGAAGCATCTCAATGATTCCCAGGAGGTGGCGGTAGGGGAACACGAAGCTCAGGTCACCGGGGGTGGCGTCCACAAGGCTGGGGCGTGTCAGGCATCTTGCCATGCGCTGTGGCGTGCTGCGCCTGCCGGCGAGCAGATCTCCCAGACGTTGGACCAGGGCCCCGCTACCCAGCAGATTGGCCAGCTCCGCGACATGACGGCCGTAACCGATGGGATCGTCAAAGGGTTCCGTAAACGCACTGCTCACGAGAATGGCGAAGTTCGTGTTCTCCCCTCGGCGGTCTGCGTAGCTGTGACCGTTGATCGTTGTGATGCCCCCATGCCATTCCGTCACCACCTCGCCGTAGGGATTCATACAGAACGTGCGGACCTTGTCGTCAAACGTCTTGCTGTAGTAAACAAACTTGGACTCATATGTGAGATCCGTGACTTCCTTGAGCACGGCAGCCGGGAGCTCTACGCGCACACCGATGTCCACGGGGCTCGCCTGGGTCGGAAGGTCGAGGGACTCGGCCCGTTCCTTCATCCAGCCGGCGCCTGAACGACCGGGCGCGGCCACCACGAACCGGCTCTTCAGGACCTCTCCCCCGGCCAGGGCCACCCCGTTTACGCGGCCCTGTTCGACCAGAATCCGCTCCACCGGGCACCCCGTGCGCACCTCCACCCGGTCCGCCAGGGAACGGCGAAACCGGGCCAGCACGTTCGGGCAGTGATCCGTCCCGATGTGGCGAATACGCGAGGGAATAAGCTTCAGGTCGGCAAGCCGGGCCCGATCCGAGAGCTCCTCCAGACGGGGCGACATCTCACCGAAGACCTCGGCCGGCGCGCCGTGGTCCACGTATCGGGCGTCTGTGGCCTCGATAAGGGTGTTCAGGTCGGACGGGTTCAGGAACTCTCCCAGGCACCCTCCAACCTCCGGAGAAAGCGTGAGCTTGCCATCGCTGAACGCGCCGGCCCCGCCCCAACCACTGAGCACGTCCACCCTTCTGCCCCGTCTGCGTGCGTCCAGGTCCTTGCCCTTTTCCAGGAGCGCGACGCGGCCTACACCCATCTCAGCCAGGGTCAGGGCGGTGAATATCCCGGCAGGGCCGGCACCAATGATGATCACGTCAAAAGACATGCGGTCCTCGGAATGAAATCGTGTACATGGAACCTTCTGGAAGGATAGGGGAACCCCCGGACCCTGTCAAGACGGCCTCTGATCCGCCCTCCCGGATTTAGGAGGCCTTCCCAGGGCGTTCGTCAACCAGACACCGAACAGGACCAGGGCTCCGCCGAACGCCTGGAGCGCGGTGAGACGCTCCCCCAGTACGACCCAGGCCGCAAGGGCCGTGACCACGGGGATCCCGTTGATGAACACCGCGGCCCGAGACGCCTGAATGCGGGTCAGGCCGAAATTGTAGCAGAGAAATGCGGCCACGGTAGCGAACACGGTCAAGTATATGGCTGCAAGGATGGAAGAGACGGTCACGTCCCCCCAATCCAGACCCGAGGACTCGACAAAGAACATGGGGGCATAAAAAAGCGCCCCATAGAAGATCTGGAAACACGTGATGGTCCAGGCGGAGTATTCCCGTCCGAGGTCCCGCGCGCCCACCATGTAAAGGGCCGCCGTGATCACAGCCCCGATGATCAGCAGGTCTCCGGTCAAATGACCGCCCAGGGCCCACCGGAACTGTGGATCCCCTGCAATGAGCACCCCGATGCCTACCAGAGACGCGAGGATCCCGAGCAGCGACATCACCCGAATGCGTTCGCCGATCAGGAGCCGTGCGAAAATCAGTACGGCCACGGGCACCGTGGCAATGATCAGGGACGCCTTGGGCGCAGTGGTGTACTGGAGGCCGATGGTTTCGAACACGAAATACAACCCGGGCTCGAAGAGGGCCATTACGAAGAGCTTGAGATGAGCGCGCCGGCTGAGCTTCGGAAGCCCCCCCCTCGCGGCGCTTACGACGAGAAACAGGCAGCCTGCAATGCTGAAACGGAAGAAGATGAGCGTGAAGGTGGGGATCGTCTCCAGGGCCACCTTGGTCGCCACAAAGGACAACCCCCAGAAAACTACGGCGGCCGAAAGGGCCGAATAAGCGGAAAGATTGTGTCTCGAATCCACCTCTTCCCCCCGTTACGGAAGGCATCCTGTCACCGCCCCTCACGTGACACAAAGGGTGCATTCTATATCAGGTTCGCCCTCGATGCGAAAGGGCAAAGGGATATTTGACAGCTTTTCCGGTTCTCCCTATACTGCCGTTCCGTCGACCGGTTAGAATAAGCGGGAGGTTCGGCCCGCTTGCTGCCTCGGTCGGCTCGGCTTGTATCCCAGCGTTCAGCGTCAGCGCATTTGTGAGTGTGCGCATGAAAGAAAGGATCCCGATAACCATGGTACCCGACTACCACCTCCACACTGCTCTCTGCAAGCACGCAGAGGGCATGCCCGCAGACTACCGAGACGCTGCGTTCTCCCTGGGCATACCGGAAATCTGCTTCACGGATCACTGCCCCGCACCCGATGGATTCGATCCGCCCCACCGCATGTCGATTCAACAATTTCCCGAGTACCGGCAGCGCGTTTTCGAGCTTCAGGGCGGGAAATCACCAAACGTCCTTTTCGGGATCGAAGCGGACTACTACGAAGGATGCGAGGCGTTCCTGGCGGAATGGCTGCCCGCCCAGGCCTTTGATTTCGTAATCGGTTCGGTCCACTTCATTCGAGATTGGGGGTTCGACAACCCCGAATACCGCGTTGTCTGGGAATCCGTGGATGTGCCGTCCGCGTGGCAGGAGTACTTCAGTCTTATCGGAAGCCTTGCGGACACTCGCTTGTTCGATGCCGTAGGGCACCTGGACCTGCCAAAAAAGTTCAACTACCGCCCCGAAGAATCCGCCCTGAAAGAAATGGCCCAACCCGCCTTGGATCGGGTTGCACGGGCCGGCATGGGCATCGAAATCAATGCCTCGGGCCTGCGAAAGCCGATCGGGGAGGTTTACCCCTCCGCGCTTCTCCTTTCCCTGGCCAAGGAGCGCGACATCCCCATCTGCTTCGGCTCGGATGCGCACCGGCCCGACGAGGTCGGCGCCGGGCTTGACGTGGCTCAGGGCTTAGCTCTGTCTGTGGGGTACACGCACTACTTCCGGATCCACGCGAGGGAAAAGGTTCTCACTCCTCTTCCGACTTCGACCTGAGCCCGAAACACTCTGTTTCCTCAGGAGAGACGCCCGATCTCCGCAAGCTTACAAGCAGCATGGAGTGGATCGAAAAGTTTCCTTCACGGAACCTTCTGGAAGTGCTGGTAGTCCTTGAGTGTGCTCCACCGGCCTCCCCAGGTCCAGCCCAGGCGAAGAAAGGCCCGCACCACCGGACATTCCGGGTGCAGAGTTCCGGCGACCTTCGGATCGTACGTCGCGCCTCTTGGCAGGACCTGATCTCCGCGCACGTACGGGTTCTGGACGGGGTTGATATCCACGGCGAAACCCAGGGCATGCTTGGAGAGCCTTGTCGCTCCGGTCACGGTCCGGTAGTTGAAACCCGACGTGTTGTTGGCGGCCATGCTCTTTTGATCGTCCCACTGGAACCGGGCGTGCGAAATAGGGATGACCGAGTCGATCGGGAAATGTGCCTGGAGTGCGACGCGAAAAACCTCTTGAAGGTCGGGGACCAGCCGCCGGTCCACAACAATCTGGCCCTGATGGATGAGGCCGTCAAAGCTCCGGTAGCACACCTTCAGCACGAACTGCCTCTTTTGTATCTTTTCAGGCACCGGAGGGCCGGTCCGCCTGACCACGGCCTCCACCCACGTCATGGCGCTGTCCACGACAGGGTCTTCCAGGGTCCCTGCCCCAACGGCGAGCGCAGGGGAACCCGTTGCCGCGAGAAGGAGGCAGCAGAGCACGGTGAAAGGGAAGACCCAGTGACCCGAGCCACGCGATACGAGGAAACCTCCCTTGTGCATACCGGCTGAGAGCAACACTTCAAACTCCCTTTCGTGGCATCTCCTGCACCGGCGTACCCGCGATTTCCTGCTTCTTGCGATCTGCGTCTTGGGCCCGATGCTCCTTGGCGGTTGCGTGTACCTGCGCTATTTACAGGTCAAACGTCAGCTTGCCGAACCCGAACGCTACCTTTCACTGGGAAAGCAGTCCGGCCTGACCCTTTCCTTTCGGGAACCCGTACTTCATCCGGGTGACGTCCTGCACGTGGCCAAACACCTCCCCTCACAACGAATAGAGGGTCGAGACGAGACCCAATGGACGTATGCCTTTCTCAAGGAGACCCGCCGAGGGATTTACGATTCCGGACCCGATAACGTCCCAGTGGACCTTTTCTTTCAGAATGGAAAGTTACGCCGGGGACGACTTCCCGAACGCTTCGCCGAGATCCTGGATTTCGACTTCGTGTTTCAGACGCTTCGAGCGATCGGGCGTGCTCGAGTGGATGTGAGAACAAGATCCGTTCAATGCCACGTTCCCGGGCCTGAGTTGAGAAAGGCCGCGCTGCACTGTCCTTCCAGGAGCGACCTCCTTCACGTCCTAGGTACTCCCCTGCGGGAAATGGTTACCGACAGTGAACGCAGGCTCGTGTACCGTTACATATTGAGATCCGGACCTTCTGAAGCACAAAAAGCGCTTTCCCGATCCAGGGCCGTATTTGTCTTCGGCACGAAAGACGTTTCGCTCCTTCGCGCGGAGTTTCATTTCGCCGGCATCACCCTCCTACTCCAGTACCCGCCTCCAACGACTGCAAGGAATCGGCAGGACGCGACGGCTGTATGGGTTGGCTCGGTGAATCACCAGAATCGCTGCCCGGGGCCCGGAAGGTTCAGTCCGGCTCGCACATCCCGGAAACACCGAGTGGTGAAAAAGAGAGGGCTTCCCGGAATGCCGTTTTTTTCCCCAAACCTGGTCTTGCCTCGCTGAACATACCGGAAGACGCCCGGGAGAAAAGATGCACGAGCACCCGAGAAGCCCTGGTGGAAAAACGTGCCTTGAAACAGCCGCCTGATTATAGCGATCCTTGAGAAGGGTGGCAATTGCAAACCCCTTTCTCAAAGAAGTCTCCCTTATCGCGGTTTGAGCATGAGTACCCCCCGATTGTTGTCGATCTCCATGTGAAATCGGTTCAGATAATTGAGTCCGAGGAGGCCCAGGGTCGGTCGTCCCGGGATATCCAACACCCAGGCCTGGACCTTGTTCACGCTCAGTCCTTTCACCGTTACGGAATCCAGTGTCACTTCCCATGCCCGGACTGCACCCCCGGCCGTGGAAACAATACGCTGGGGTGTGCGATTTGTCAGCTTCAACCCCAGGGCCTGGGCCGTGCTCGAGGGAATCGTCACCAGGGACGCCCCCGTGTCGATGGCGAAATTCTGCTCCACCTGGTCATTGAGCACAGCCTCCACCGGGATGTGCCGGCTGCCTGGAGGAAAACGGATGACCAGCTTACCCTCCTCCGCCTCGAGCCTGGAGACCTCCTCCGCCAGGCGAGCAGCACTGTCGGCAAATGGGGCAGGCACACTCCGCGACGGCAGAAGGTCCTTGGCCCTTTTCCAGTCCCCGTTCTTCAAGGCGATCTCCGCTCCGATAAGACGAACGTCCACGGCATC
This sequence comes from Desulfobacteraceae bacterium, assembly GCA_050115555.1. GTDB lineage: Bacteria > Desulfobacterota > DSM-4660 > Desulfatiglandales > HGW-15 > JASFQI01. The sequence goes on along the minus strand of JASFQI010000231.1, from coordinate 1,932 downwards.
CGGGAACAGGGCATCCGCCCTCCTGTATGCACGCCACGCTCCGAGGGTGTCCGATTGATCGATCCGTTCTCCAATCCAATCCAGGAACACCGTCTTGGCATAGGATCGAAAGGCAACGTCGTCGAAATCGGGCATGTTTCCGGTCTCTTCCACAAGCCGTTCCGCCAGGTCCACGGTGCTCGCCGAGCCATAATAGCTGCGGGTGGCTCGAAGTGCCTGTTTCATGAGCCCTGTGTGCTTTGCCTCCTTGAGCACATCGATATCCAGCAGATCGGCCACCTCGTGTGCAAGGTCCTTTTCCAGAAGATCAGAGGCGATCTCTTGCATTCGGAGCGCCGCCCGCACGGAAGTAAGAGATGCAGGCGTCTCCTCCGGGATCAGTTCCGGCTTCCGTCGAAAACCTTCGGTCAGCAGCTCCAGGCTCTCCAACTCCGACAGGTCCCTGTTGGTTGCCAGTGCGCGGAGAAAGTATTCCTCCCGGCCGTTGGCAAAGGTGAGGTTGTAGAAGTGATCGACGCGGATGGTGCTGACGAGGTCTTCCCCAGAGGGGCCTATCCACAGGATGCCTTCCTCGACAGGAGATCCGAAAGTCCAGCCGACCACATCCCCATCCTGAAAAAAGAGGCCCGCTTCAGTGGGAAGATCGTCCAGAGCAATGCGTGCAAAGCGGTCCGACTGCTCCTTCACTCTGGTCGTCAAGACGGATCGGGTCTGTTCCGAAAGCAACGACTTCCAGGTAAGATGAGCATGCGGCTCCCACGATCCCAAGTCCGGCCCCTCGAACTCCCTCGCATCTTCCACCTCCCACAGGCTGATGGGATCGCCGTCCCTCCAGAGACCCGCTACCATGCGGACCGGATCGGCCTCCTGAGATCGAAACCACCAGATATCCCCCCCGTAGCACGCCCTCACCGGAAGCGCGACCCACCGCCCGGCAATCACAGCCGCTGGAATCTCGGCCAACCGCATCCCGAGCCGATGCTCGATGGTGACCCGGCCTACAACCGCCTTCAACGGCCCTCCGGGTGCTTCCGTATCTTGGGAAATTCTGTGGGCGTCTCGGCCGTTCGAAACGGAATCCCGATCATCCCTTGTGGCGACGCCCTGCTTTTCCGTTGCCCCCCCTACGGTGGGCCGACCCACACCTACAGATCCCATCCCCCACCAGAGAAGAAGCCCGAGAAACCCGACCCCCAGAATCCCGAAAACCACAATACGACCTCGGGTAAAGAAAGACGAGCCCGCATGCCCGGGGGCAGAGGGAAGGCGGGCACCGCAATGGGCGCAAAAGTTGGATGGATTGGGGTTCGACTTACGGCACTGCGGACAACGCAAGCGATCGGCCTCCCTTGATTTTGACGGTCTCTCAAAAACCCGCTCAACCGCCTGTTGGGTACACTTAAGTCACTGGAATAGCCAGGGGAATATCTCCAGGTCTCGGCTTTTTACAACTCTATCCATTTTCAGTCATCCGATTTGCTCCGCCTCGCCGGCCTCGGAATCCCGGGAGCGCAAGACGGACGTTCCCTGCCCTTTTCTATGTACCTCTTCTTGATCCTTCGGACAACCCTTTCCCTGACGATCGAAGGATCCATAGGGTAAGTCCTCCTCCAAGAACACAGCCGAGGATGTAGTGTGGGATGTCCGACCAGGCGAAGGTGGTGCCGAGGAGGGCACGCCCCAGGGCAAGCGATCGGATCGTCTGCAAAAAAGGAGGATGCCAGAGCTGAAGGATCTCGAGTGAAATCGTCCCGAGGAGCACCAACACGGGAACGCGGCTTACGGCACGCTGAGTGGGAAACAGGCCGAAAAAAAGAAGAATCCAGAACACTCTTAAGGCAAAATCAGGGTCCCCTCCAGGCACGTCACGGCGTGGCCCGCCACGGTCACGCGATCGCCCCGGTGCTCACAGAAAAGCTCGCCCCCTCGCGC
>JASFQI010000230.1:0-7965 GCA_050115555.1 Desulfobacteraceae bacterium | reverse complement strand
TGTGCTTCACCCGGACGGAAGATTTCATTGCCACGGAGGCCCGGCACCCCATGACCATCGATCTCAAAACAGGCGTGAAGGAGGATGGAAGACTGGTAGCGAACGAGATCCGGATCCTGGCAGATGTGGGTGCTTATGGAACGCATTACATCGGGGTGATCGCCGACTGCCTCTCAACGGGCGTGGGCCTCTACGACATCCCCAATGTGGATTTTAAAGCCACCGCCGTTTATACCAACACCTCGCCTTGCGGGGCGTTTCGCGGTTATGGAAATCCCCAGATGAATTTCGCGCAGGAATCCCAGATGGACATGATCGCCGAGAGACTCGGAATGGACCCGGTTGAGTTCAGGGTCAGGAACTACCGACGTCTCGGGGAAATCGATCCCGTGTTCAATGATGAAATTCGAAGCAACGGCCTCGAGGAATGTCTTGAAAAAGGGGCAAAGGTTTTCGGTTGGAAAGAGAAGCCGTCGTCAGGGGCGGAAAGCAGCCCCATAAAGAGGGGACGGGGAATGGCTGTGCTGCTCCACGGGACCGGCGCTTCAGGGGCCCTGCCTGATCCCGCATCCGCCACGGTCATGATCAACGCGGATGGGACGGTCAACCTGATGACCGCGGCCGCTGACGAAGGTCAGGGAAACCGAACCGCCCTCGCTCAGATCGCATCGGAGGTCCTTGGCATAGAGCTGGACAAGATCGTTCTTTCCGCCACGGATACGGCTGTGACCCCCCTTGACGGCGGGACCCATGGCAGCCGCCAGACTTACTGCGGCGGGAATGCCGTCCAAAAGGCCTCGGAAAAGGCCAAAAAGAGACTCCTTGAATTTGCCGCCAGGGAACTCGAAGTATCCACGGAGCGTCTGGAGATTCGAAGCAGCCGCATCTGCGACAAAGAGGATCCCGATCAAGGGATCTCCGTGGCGGATCTCATGCGAAAGACCCAGATCACGGACATGTCCCTGTGCGAGCAGATCGTTGAGACGTTTTCCGGGGTGGCTCCCGCCATGCCCGGGTACTATGGGACCAATTTTGCCGAGGTCGAGGTGGATACGGAGACAGGACAGGTTCGGGTCACCAGGCTTACCGGGGCGTTTGACGTGGGCAAGGCCATCAACCCCGACTTCGTCGAAGGGCAGATTACCGGCGGAGGGGTGATGGGAATCGGGTGGGCCCTGACCGAAGGCCTGATCACTGAAAAAGGGCAAATCCTCAACGGAAGTTTTACGGATTACCGCTTGCTGGGTTCCCTCGACGTACCAAAACTCGATTCCATCATCGTGGAGTCCCATGAGCCCACAGGGCCTTTCGGAGCAAAGGGAATCGGGGAAGGGAGCATGGTCTGTGTGGCCTCGGCCATTGCCAATGCCGTTTATGACGCGGTGGGTGTGAGGGTCAAGGATCTGCCCATTACGCCGGAGAAGATTTTGTCAGGATTGCATGCCTGATGTCCTGTAAGCTGATTCTATCGCTCAAACGCTCTGACCGTGAAGGGCACCCCTGAATGTGTCCTCTGCATGTGATTTATCTGCCTTTACCTTGTTCCTTTTTCATCCAGCCTAAAGCTTTGTCCCAAATTTGCCGATGAGAAGAATGACAGGTTTCACATGGATGAAGGGCGTCCGGTGGCATCGGTGTCGCTTCATCCTCCTCTGAAGATCATGGGGTTTCTCCGCGATTCGAGTTTGGATAAGCACCTTGAATGTGACAAGTGAGGGATAAGTCAGACCATGGATTACACAAAATCATTGGCCGGGGATCTGGGTTTCATTGATCTTGCCGAGGTGCTTCAAATCCTTGGAGGAAATGGAAGCACGGGCACCCTTCGGTTGACCACGCAATATCACGCGAGCCCGGGGTACATCTACTTCGTGGAGGGAGAACCGGTCCATGCCACGTGCAACGGGTCGCAGGGCCTTGACGCGATCTACAACCTCTTCGGCTGGACCCAGGGGCATTTCGAGTATCGGGATGGCCGGGTCCAGGTCGGAAGGACCGTCCGGGGCAGCCGAATGCAGATCGTGCTCGACGCCCTTCGCATGGTTGATGAGGGAAGAATTCAACGGATCGGACCTCCTGAAGACGACCCGCTGGATGGGTTCGGATACGGCAACGTGCGGGACATTCCCGTGGTCAAGGGCCCGCTGCCCGACTACATGTATGTGGTTCAGGAGGAGCGTTTTCCGGACGGGCACAAGATCGTCAAGGAAGGCACGTTCGGAAACTGGATCTGGGTGATTCTGGAAGGAGAGGTGGACATCACCAAGGAGACGCCGCAGGGTGCGGTGCGCGTGGCCCGTCTCGGGGAGGGGTGTTTTATCGGGACCCTGCTCTCCCTTCTGCACGGGGTGAATCGCAGGACGGCCACGGCCACGGCTGTAGGCAAGGTCCACTTGGGTCTGCTGGACACCCTTCGGCTCTCCGGAGAGTACGCCACGCTGAGTCCCCGGTTCAAGGGGGCCATGCTGAGCCTGACCAGCCGGCTCTTCAAGATCACGGACCGGACCGTGGGCATGCTGGTGAACCGCAACGAAGCGAAACACGTACTCGAGAGCGAAACACCGCTCATGGACGAGGAGGCGCTTTACGGGGGCGTTTACAGCATCTCATGCGGCGAGACCTGGGTCGTGAGCAACACGTCCAACGGGTATCTTCCTTTGTGCGTTTTAGGTTACGGCGATGTCTTCGGAAGCGTCCCTTTTCTGGACATCGGTCACGAACCGCGGTGCGCCTCCGTTGTGGACTGCGAAGATCTCCGGGTGGAGAGCCTGGACGGCGAGGTGTTGTACGAGGAGTACGAAAAGCTCTCCACCACGTTCAAGAGCCTGGTTCAAAACGTGGGAACCTGCATTGCGGAGACCACGCGCATGGCGTGCCGGTCCTGAAAATGTTTTGCTCACGCAGTCCCAGTCCCGCTTTCAGCGGGACTGCAGGGTTAGCGAGCGATATTCATGTTTGTTCTCCTGACGCGGTAGACCGGTTCCTGTGTCGCCCAATCCCTTTTTCCGAACCCCTTGGGCTTCTGGTTGCCCTCGAACCAGACGCTTACTCGCAGTTCCGAACCCTCCGGCAAAGGCGGGGTCGGCTTTCGCCGCCCCGCCTTTGCGACAAACCTCTCTCAAACGATTACTCGGTTTGCAATACCACGTACCGTGCATACTCGCCTTCCAGGATCAACAGCAGCAAAGGGCTGTCTTCAGGAGCCTCGGCAATGGCCTTTTTCAGCTCCTCCGTATTTTCAATCGGCTGGCGATTCACTTCCAGAATCATCCCCCCGGGCTTGATATTCGCGAGGGCCGCCACCGACCCCTGCGCCACACCGGTTACAACGACTCCCTTTTTCCCATCGAGTCCCAATTGGCGGGCTAGTTCCGGAGTGAGGTTCTGCACGGTCATTCCGAGTTTTTCAAGATTGTGAGGACCTTCGGCCACAGCGCCTTCCTTGTCCGTCAGCTGGCCGATGGTAACGGATAGTACCTTGCGTTCTCCATTGCGCAAAACAGTGATGTTCTCTTTTGATCCCGGGGCCTTAAGGGCTACTTCATTGCGGAAAGGCCCCACCTGATCAACGGGTTTTCCATCGAATTCAACGATCACGTCGCCTTGCTTCATGCCTGCTTTTTCAGCCGGAGAGTCTTCGGATACCTGGGCAACCAGAATTCCTTTCTGGTCCTTCATTCCGAACGATTTCGCCAGTTCCGGGGTCAGATCCTGAATGACAATACCCAGATATCCGCGAACGACGCTTCCGGTTTGAATCAATTGGTCCTTGATCGACTTGGCCATATTGATGGGGATGGCGAAACCGATCCCCATATATCCGCCGCTTTGGCTGAAAATTGCGGTATTCATGCCCACGACCTTGCCGTCCAGGTCCACGAGGGGACCTCCGGAGTTTCCCGGATTAATGGCGGCATCCGTCTGAATGAAGTTTTCATAATCCGCAATCCCGATGCTGCTGCGTCCCTTGGCGCTGACCACACCGACGGTCAAGGTATGGGAAAGACCGAAGGGATTTCCGATGGCCACGACCCATTCGCCTACTTCAATCGCATCGGAATCCCCCAGTTCGAGCACGGGTAAATCGGCCGCGTCGATCTTGATGACCGCGACATCGGAATGTGGGTCCGCGCCGACCGTTTTGGCCGTGAACTCGCGACCATCGAGCAGCTTTACGGTGACCTTATCCGCATCCCCGACGACATGATTGTTCGTCAGGATGTAGCCATCCTTGGAAATAATGAAACCCGATCCCTGTCCGACAATTCGTTGTTGCGGCGATGAGTGGGGTCGTGGGGATTTTCCCGGGCCGGGCGTCCCGAAAAAGTGTCTGAGGAATTCATCCCCGAACGGGGTTCCGGGGCCGAAGGGTGAAAAAAATTGAACTTCGGGTTGCTGTACGGTCTTTTCGATCTGAATAAACACCACCGCGGGTGAAACTTCCTTGGCCACATCAGCGAAGGCCTTGCTGGTCTGCCTCAGATTTTCAATCCCGCCGTCCTTCGCCTGTGAAGCCATGGGCAAAAGAAGTACGGCGGAGAACCACACCGCAATCATGGACCATCGGAGCCACGGGGGTGAGAAAGGATTGTATCGTATTTTTTGATTATTCTCTTTCATGGCGATTTTCCTTCTTTCTTAAGGTTGGTCCCTTTTTTCCTCTTCACTGCGCACATGGGCGCGTGTCCCGGAGAGCACGTCTCTCACCTTTTCCAGGAGCACATCCACATCAAAAGGTTTGTCAAACATTGCCGCAGCGCCGAATCGCTCCGCCAATGCATGGGTTTCCTCGTCTCCGAACGCCGTGATGAGAATCATGGGCGGAAAATCCCGTTTTTCAGGTTTCCCTTCCAGCACCTCCAGGCCTGTGACTCCCGGCATTCGGATATCGGAGATGATCAGGTCCACCGGGTCGTTCGCGAATTCATCCGGCAGAAGAAAGGCAGCCAGATGCGTCAACATCCCGATCCCATCCGAGCACTCAACCACGTCATAACCGGATTTCCGCAAGGCCATCGACAGCAATGCCCTCATTTCAAAATCATCCTCGGCCAGGAGAACGCGATACGGTCCATCGTTCTCAGGCGTTGGAGCTGTTTTTTTCGAGTGGACTCGCGTTTGTTCTTTCTTTTCCATGGGGTTTCTCCACATAGCGCGTAAAGATATTGACAGTCTCGCAAAAACCTGCTCGACCGCCTGTTGGCTGCTCTTAAGTCATGGGAATCGTTAGGGGCAAATCTCTAGGTCTCGGCTTTTTGCGACGCCATCAATATTCACCCGCTTGTCCGGTGCCTTTTTCAGGTTTTCCCTTGGTGCGTGATCTTTTTTCTTTCTCTCATCGGATCCTCCTTTCCCAGGGCATCATGCTTCCCGTCCGGTCGATGCATAGGTCTATACCAAGAACCGTGCCAGATATAATATAGTAAATTCAGTTTGTTATGTAATGTCTGGGTGGGGAGTTTCGCCCCACCGTGGCAAAATGCCCCGGTGGGAAGACACGGCCTTCGGTGGGATTGATTTCACAGGAAGCGAAAAGGGCTTTACTCTTTGGCAGCGCCGTATTGCTGGAGTTTTCTGTACAGCGTTTTGCGATCCAGTTTTAAAATTCGAGCCGCTGACGTGCGGTTGTCACCAACGACCTTGAGAACATGTAAGATGTACCGACGTTCGACCTCTTCCATGGGGAGCAGCTCAGCAGGGTCATGGGAGCCGATGAAAATATGTCCGCTTTGATAGGCCTGGATTTTTTGGGGAAGATCATCCACGGCGATTTTTTCAAAGCGGGTCAAGACCACGGCCCGTTCCATGGCGTTTCGCAATTCGCGTACATTGCCGTGCCAGACGTAATCCAGAAGCCTCTGCGCCGCATTGTCGGAGATTCCTGTCACCTGTCTATTGAAACGCCGAGCGAACTGCTGGATGAACACATCCGCCAGCAACAGGACATCCGTTCCACGCGATCGTAAGGGAGGCACCTCGATCTGCATGACATTGAGACGATAGTATAGATCTTCCCGAAAGCGTCCTTCTTCAACAGCGGATTCAAGATCTCGGTTTGTAGCGGCTAGAATCCGCACATCCACGGGAATTTCTGAATTCCCGCCCACAGGTCGAATGGAGCGTTCTTCCAGGGCCCGAAGCAGCTTGGGTTGAAGCATGATCGGGATCTCCCCGACCTCGTCCAGAAAGAGCGTACCGCCCTGGGCCTCCTGAAAGAGCCCTTTGCGGTCGGTTGTTGCATCGGTGAACGCTCCTTTTTTGTGCCCGAAAAGTTCGCTTTCCAACAGCGTTTCCGGCAGCGCCGAGCAATTGAGGGGAATGAACGGGGCCTGATGACGTTTGCTGTGTTTGTGCAGGGTTTGCGCAACGAGTTCCTTCCCGGTTCCGCTCTCCCCCAGAAGCAGAACGGAAATGTCGGTATCCGCGACGTGGGTCATTTGGGAAAACAGCTTTTGCATGGGCAGGCTGTCCCCGATGAGCTCGTCAAACGGTTGCGTTCTTGCTTTCTCCCGGCTCAATACCTTAACTTTTTCCTGCAATGCTCGATGGGAGACGGCGCGATTCAGCGCAACCTCGAGAAGATCCGTGTCCATGGGCTTGGTCACAAAATCGTAGGCACCCGCCCGGATCGATGCAATCGCCGTTTCAAGGCTCCCGAACCCGGTGATGGCGATCACCGGGATATCGGGGCGGTTCGCGGAGATCCTTTCGCACAATTCAATGCCGGTCATGCCTGGAAGATGGATATCTGCAAGGACGACATCGAAATCGGACTCCTTCAGGTCTGAAAATGCGCTTTCCGCCATGGTGTGCCATGTGACTCGAAAGCCTCTGCGTTTCAGGTCGAAATCGAGCATTTCGCACATCGCTTGATCATCATCAACGATTAGAACATTCCCTTTCATCTCGACTCCTCGACAGGCAGATAGACCCTGAAGCACGCGCCCTTGCCCTGCGTGCTCTCCACCTCGATCCATCCGCCATGCTCCCGAACGATCCCGTAAACGATGGAAAGCCCGAGACCGGTCCCTTTCCCCACGTCTTTGGTTGAAAAGAAAGGTTCGAAAATATGCTCGAGATCCCCCGGTGGGATTCCTCTTCCCTCATCTCTGATGCTGATCGCCAGATAGTCTCCAGTCCTGTCCTTTTTCTCGGGATGTCGTTTGCTTAGAATTTCCAGCTCCACTTCCAGCCGCCCTCCGTCGGCCATGGCCTGGATTCCATTTATCGCTAGATTTGTGAGCACCTGTTGAATCTGCAGCGGATCAACGGAGATCAAAGGAATATTCTGTTGCTTGATGACCTGAAAGACAACCTTTGCCTTGCTGGCCATCGGCGCAAGCATTTCGATCACCCGGTGAACCACCGCCTCCATGTCTTGTGAGGACCGATTGGGTTTTCTACGCCTGGCGAAGTCCAGAAGGCTTTGCATGATTTCTGTGATTTTTCCCGCTTGTTCCTCAATAATACGCGCGGATTCGGTGACTTCAACCGTCTCAAGCTCCCCGGAACGGATGAGTTTGGACCGTCCGGAGATCACATTCAAAGGGGTTCCGAATTCATGGGCCATTCCTGCGGAAAGTCTGCCCAGTGTAGCGAGGCGCTCCGTGTGACGTAACTGCTCGATCGCTTCAATCCTGCGCTCGTTTTCCATTCGAAACGCTTCCCAGCTGTCATGGAGTTCCCTGCACATCGAATTGAGCGTGTTTCCGAGCTCGGCGAATTCATCCCGGCTGTTCACCACCAGATCGGGGGTGAGATCTCCCTGCCCGATTCTTTTAAGGCGTGCTCAATCAGCCCTGACATCGCTTCTCCGACAAGAATCGCGTCCTTTTCCATATCGTCATTGAAAAGGGAGACCTCGCGGTGATAGCTGATCCATCCAGCACCCGCCAATATCAGGACCAGTACCACGATTAAAAAAAGATAAACTTTATAAAAAACCTTCATCCAAACGCCCTTTCG
>JASFQI010000229.1:0-7983 GCA_050115555.1 Desulfobacteraceae bacterium | reverse complement strand
CATGCAGTGTGAATCACATGACCCCTGCGAAGCGGAAGTACAAGCCCGAATACGCGGAGCGGCGGAAGTACGATCTGGACAAGCACCGGACCTGGATCCGCCACAGCCCCGATGAGCTTATCGAGGTGGCAGGGGAGTTTGCCAAGAAACTCAACAAGGCCACAGGCCCTGTAAAAATGGTTATCCCGGTCAAGGGCTGGTCTTCCGTGGATGCCCCGGGCAATGCCACGCACGACCCGGAGGAGGACTCGGCTTTTGTGCAGGAGCTTTCGAAGCTTCTGAATCCCGGCATTCCGGTGCTCGAGGTGGACGCGAACATGGAGGAACCGGCGTTTGCGAAGGCCGTTGTGAAGGCCACGTTGGAGGTGCTCAGGGAGTCGTAGAGATCTCGATGAATCCCCGGCTGATTCCTTGCCAATGCGGAAAGGCACAAAGGGCAGGGAGAGAGAAGACACTCAAAACGGAATCCAGGAGTGAATGTGAGCACTGGAGTAAAGAAGCGACTCGTGATCGGCATTGCCGGCGCCAACGGCGTCATTTATGGCGTGAGACTTCTCCATCACCTCCGTGAGACGGATGTGGAGACACACCTGATTCTCTCCGAGGCCGGAAGGAAAAACATCGAGATCGAGACGTCCTATGCCGCGGACGAGGTGACCGCCATGGCCACGGCCACGTATGATAACCGGGACGTGGGTGCGGCCCTGGCAAGCGGGTCCTTTCTCACGGAGGGCATGGTGGTGGCTCCGTGCACCGTCAAGACACTTTCCGGTATTGCCAACTCCTTCACCACGAATCTACTGATTCGGGCCGCAGACGTGACCTTGAAGGAGAAACGCAAGCTCGTTCTGCTGGTGAGGGAAACACCGCTCCACAAGGGGCATCTTCGTCTCATGACGGATGCGGCCGACCTTGGAGCCCACATCCTGCCCCCCGTCCCATCCTTTTATCACGCCCCCCGCACCATCGAGGACATTCTGGACCAGACCATTGGAAAGGTGTTCGACTTCCTCGGCATCGAGCACCATCTCTTCAAACGCTGGGGAGAAGGGAAAGAACAGGATGAAGGATTAAGGGGTAAGGGTTAAGGGGTAAGGATAAGGGAAATATGACGGGCATCATAGTCTTTCGGCCCTCGGGTATTGTACCTTCCCATTATCCATTTTCCTCTGGCCTTGAACCTCGATCCTCGACCCTTGACCTTTTTACCTGAATTGGAGGGAGGAAATATCATGCTGCTACCCCGATTCGAGTTCCACGAGCCCCGTACCATGGCGGACGCCTGTCGCCTGATGGGGGAACTGGGAGAAAAGGCCCGCCCGCTTGCCGGCGGCACCGACCTGCTCGTGAACATGAAAAAGAAACTCCTTGCGCCCGAGCACCTGGTCTCTCTTGGACGTATTGAGCCGCTCAGCGAGTTGCGCACCGAAAACAACGGGCTTCGACTCGGCGCCGGGTTGACGGCCGCCGAGATCGCGGAAAGCCCGGACGTCAAGGACCGTTTTCCCGCCCTGGCCGAAGGGGCTTCCCGGCTGGGATCCCCGCTGATCCGAAACCTCGCCACTGTCGCCGGGAATCTGGCCTCGGCCCGTCCTGCAGCCGATTTTCCGCCGCCCCTGATCGCTTACGGTGCGCGCGTTGTGGTGCGAAACGCGTCCGGGGAGAAAACCCTTCCCCTGGAAGAGCTCTTTCGAGGGCCGGGTGTCACGGTCCTGGGACCGGAGGACCTCATGGAGGCCGTTCAACTGGACGCCCCCGAGGAGCGCTCCGGTGCGGCGTACCTCAAGCTGGGAGTGCGCCAGACCCTGGAGATTTCCATCGTCAATGTGGCCGCATATCTGGGCCTGGAAGACCAAAAGATTCAAAGCGCGCGCATCGTGCTCGGTGCCGTGGCACCCATCCCCATGCGCGCGCCTTCGGCCGAAAAGGCCCTCATCGGAGAAGCACCCTCCCCGGCCCTCTTTGTCAAGGCGGCGGAAGCCGCTGCAGTGGACGCCAAACCCATTGATGACTTTCGGGCCTCTGCGGCCTACCGCCGCGACATGGTCCGGACCCTCACGCGCCGGGCACTGGAAACCGCCCTGGCCCGAATCGAATAGCGCGCGTGGCGCTGCAGGGCCCACTTTTACGAAGCCCCGCGCCATGCCCTTTCCCCTGGAGGAACGCCATGACCCAGCTTATCACCCTCACGATCAATGACCGGCCTTATGACCTGGCCGTTCCCCCCAATCGCACGCTGGCGGACCTGCTTCGCTATGACCTCGGTCTGACAGGAACCAAGAAAGGATGCGAGGTCGGGGACTGTGGCTCCTGCACGGTCCTTCTGGACGGACGCCCCGTCAACTCGTGCCTGGTGCTTGCGGTTCAGGCGTCGGGAAAAACCGTCACGACCATCGAGGGGCTGGAGACGGACGAAGGGCTCCATCCCTTGCAGCAGGCCTTTGTGGACCTCGGGGCCATCCAGTGCGGATTCTGCACGTCCGGCATGATCCTGAGCGGAAAGCATCTGCTCGACAGGAACCCGAACCCGGATGAAGCGGAAACCCGGACCGCCATCTCAGGAAACCTCTGCCGGTGCACGGGGTACCAGAAGATTGTCGAGGCGATCCTGGCGACTGGAAAGTCCACGCAGGAGTGACCCCAGACCGCTCGCGCAAGGCCTTTGTGAAAAGGCCCTCGAGGAGCGGACCCAAAGGAGGAATCGAATGGCATCCTACGACGTGATCAATCGGCGGTCGCCCAGGCTGGACGCTCCGGACAAGGCCACGGGCCGCGCAAAATACATCGACGACCTCTCCCTCCCCGGCATGCTGTGGGGGGCCCTGCTTCAGAGCCCTATCGCGCACGGTAAAATCCTGAACATCGACACCTCCAAGGCCCGGGCCCTTCCGGGGGTCAAATCCGTGGTCACGGCCGAGGACGCCGGGCTGGTCAAGTACGGCGTGAGCCCGGCCCGGTACGACGAGCAGATCTTCTGCAGTGACCGGGTCCGATATGTGGGGGACGAGGTCGCCGCAGTGGCGGCCGTGGACCTGGAAACCGCCATGGAGGCGGTATCCCTCATTCAGGTGGACTACGAGGAACTTCCCGCCGTCTTCACCGTGGAGGAAGCCCTGGCCGAGGGCGCCCCCCAGCTCCATGAGAAGTACCCGGGCAACCTCTGCGGCGAGGTGCACCAGGAGTTCGGGGACGTGGAAGCGGCCTTCAAGGAGTGCGACCTGATTCGAACGGACACCTTCCTGAACAAGCGCCAGGACGCCGCATTCCTGGAGCCGAACGGCGTGATTGCAGACTACAACCTCGACGGCTTTCTCACGCTGCATACCTCCACGCAGGTGCCGCATTACGTGCAACGGGTCTTGGCGATGGTCCTGGGAATCCCCGTGGGCAAGGTCCGGGTGGTCAAGCCTTACGTGGGCGGCGGATTCGGTCCCAAAGCGGGCACCAACCCCATGGAGCTGGCCGCATGTCTCCTCTCCATGAAGACCCACAAGCCGGTCAAGATGAACTACAGCCGGGATCAGGTCTTCCAATTCTCACGCGCGCGTCACCAGTTCAGGCACACCTTGACCACGGGCGTGAAAAAGGACGGCACCCTCATGGCCTTGGTGAACGAGTGCACCCTGGAAGGGGGGGCCTACGCGAGCTTCGGAATCGCCACGGTGTACTACGCGGGTTCCCTGCTCGGGGCGCCATACCGCCTGCCCAACATGAAGTACGACGGGTGGCGGATCTACACGAACCGTCCCGCATGCGGGGCTCAGCGGGGACACGGCGGTGTAGCCGCCCGCGCCGCCTTTGAGCAGCAGATTGACATCATCGCCCATGAGCTGGGCATGGACCCGGTGGACTTCCGGCTCAAGAACGCTATGGGCGCCGGGGACATCACGTGCAACGACCTCAACGTGAGCAGCTTCGGAATGAGGGAGTGCATCGAAGCCGTAGCCGAGGGTTCGGGCTGGAAGGAAAAGAAGGGCAAAATGCCCAAGGGCCGGGGTATGGGTGTGGCCTGCGGCTTCTTCGTTTCGGGTGCGGGATACCCGATTTACCGGTCGGACACGGCTCATTCCACCGTGGTCATCAAGCTTAGCGAGGACGGGGGCACGGCCCATCTGCTCACGGGTTCCGCCGAGATCGGGCAGGGCTCGGACACGGCCATGGCCATGATCGCAGCGGAAGCCCTGGGCGTTTCCCTGGACTGCATTCGGGTGAGCTCCGGGGACACGGAGTACGGTGTGGACCTGGGAGCCTATTCCAGCCGACAGACCCTGATGACCGGGCATGCGGCCAAGCAGGCGGCCGAGGACGCCAAGCGTCAGGTACTGGACGTTCTCGCCGACAGCCTGAAGGTCCCGGCCGAGGACCTGGATGTGAAAAACAACCGAATCGTCTTTCGGGGACCTACGCCGGACTTCAGTGCGCTCCGCACGCGGTACATCAAGGAACACCGGGGGTTCAACGACAACCCAGACGGGGAGGACGCCCTGACGTTCAAGGAGGCCGCCCGCATGGCCTTCCTGGAACGGGGGAGCATCGTGGGTACGGGGAAGTACAGGCCCGGAGAGCTCGGCGGCAAGTTCAAGGGAGCCGCGGTGGGGACCTCCCCCGCCTACGGCCCCAGCGCCCAGGTCGTTGAAGTGAGCGTGGACATGGACACCGGCAAGGTATTCGTGGAGAAAATGACCGACGCCCACGACTGCGGGTTCGCCATCAACGTGACCTCGGTGGAAGGGCAGATGCAGGGCTCCCTCTCCATGGGCCTTGGAGAGGCCCTTTTCGAGGAGGTCAAGTTCGATGAAAAGGGGCAGATCCTGAACGCCAACCTTGCCGAGTACAAGATCCCGACGGCCCTGGACATGCCCAATGTGGACGCGATCATCGTGGAGAGCAACGAGCCCAACGGGCCTTTCGGCGCCAAGGAGGTCGGCGAGGGGGCCATCATGCCCACGATCCCCGCGATTCTCAATGCGGTAAGCGACGCCGTGGGCGTCCGCATTCAGGAGCTTCCCCTGACTCCGGAGCGGGTCTACATGGCCATCAAAGAGGCCCGGGAAAAGGAAAGCGGCGACTAAAACTGAATCTGGATGCGCTTGCGGTTCCGTCCCTCGTCCTGAACGGAGAGAAGCGTCTTGGAAAGACGCTCGCACCAAGTGCGGATATCCCGTTCAAAGGTCGGGCAATCCCCCAGGATCTCCAGAATGTCTCCGGGCTTCATGTCCGGGGCCTTGACCGCGAGTTTGAGCACGGGCTGCGGGCACTTCATGCCGAGCGTGTCGAGGATCTCTACTCCCATACCTGTTTCCTTTCAAGCCCTCCGGGCCCAACGGCTCGGGGGGTCCTCCGTCAATTCGAGTGCTCGGGTGCAGGGAACCGCCATCAAAGGTTGTACAGGGTTTCGCCCTGGTGATCCAGGATCCGGATCCGTGAGGGCACCCGTCCCGAGGCCTCGATGCGGTGTGCTGCGCAGGCCAGGCACGGGTCATAGGCCCGAAAAGCCATTTCCACGAGGTTTTCCACGTTCTTTGGAATGACTCCCTTCCGGATGAGAAACCGGGCGGCCGCTTCCACGGACATGCAGATGGCCGCCCCGTTGTGCTGCGTGGCCACCACCAGATTCGCGCTCTCTACGATCCCGTCCTCGTCAATGACATACTGGTGAAAAAGGGTCCCCCTGGGGGCCTCACAGGCACCGGTCCCTTGGCCGCCTCCCTGCGTGGACGGATTCCGGACATCCGTCCGGGTCAGTTGTTCTTCCCCGGCAAGCTCCTGCATGCGCTCCGCCGCATAAAGGGCCTCGATGAGCCGTGCCCAGTGGTAGCCCATGGTCTGGTGGGCGGGTCGCCCCCCGAGCCGGTCGAACATGCGCTCGGACTCGGCCTGGGCAAGGGGCGTGGGCAATCCCTCGGCCACGTTCAACCGGGCCAGGGGTCCCACGCGGTAGATCCCGCTTTCAGGGCCGTCCGTATACCCCTTCCACCCGACTTTTTTGAGAAAAACCGGCTTCACGTAGGTCCAGGGCTCGACCCGTTCTTCCAAGTGGCTCTCGAATGCACCGGCCTCGAACTGGGCGAATCGTTCCCCTTCCGGGCTCACCACGCGGACCTGCCCGTCATAAGGGCTCAACCTGCCCTCTCCGTCCACGAGGCCCATGGAAAAGAGGCGGTGGGACAGGTGCGGGGCTTCCAGGAGGTCGGAGTAGATCGGCGACGGGAGGATTTGCTCGTGAAAAAGCTCCAGGGCGGCCCGTGCGGCGCCCACGGCCTCTTCCGCGATCCCTCGAATCCGCTCCCGGTCCTCCTCTCGAACCGGCCGGGAGACCCCGCCCGGGACCCCGAACACGGGGTAGAGAGCGCTTCCGCTCGTCAGGGTCGCCAGGTCCCGGACCCTCGCCCGAACCTCCAGGAGCCGCCTGATTACGGATGCGTAGGGCCCGTTCAGCAGGCCCGGAAGGTTGCGGGCGTTCTTCGCATCCCCCGTCGCCAGGAAGTCCGGTCCCCCCATCACCAGGAAATGGAGCAGGTGGTCCTCGAAGAGGAACCCTTGATAGGCCAGCTCGCGTACGGCTTCGGCCGCAGGAGGCGGCGCAGCGCCAAACGCTTGATCCAGGGCCTTGACCGAGGCGATGTGGTGGGCCGTGGGGCAGACACCGCAGATCTTCTGAGTGAGTGCGGGCATCTCCTCGGCCGCCCGCCCGCGGCAAAAGGTCTCAAAGCCCTTGAAATCCACCACGCGGAACCGGGCGCGCTCCACCTCACCCGATGCGTCCAGGGCGATCTCGATTCTTCCGGCCCCTTCGAGCCGGGTGACAGGGTCGATGGAAATAATCCGGCTCACGGGTCTTCCTTCCGTAAACGCCCACCCAGCAGAGAGGAAGGAAGGCTGTAGCGGTAGAACAGGCCTGCGGGATCCGGCAGGCTCGCCACGGCGCTCTCCAAAGCCTCAGGAGCTGCATCCTCGAGCAGGGAAGCCACGAAGCCAGTGACGGCGCCTCCGGTATCCCTCACGCCGTCCACCGGACCGTAGCACCCCCGGCAGGGAACGTTCGCCCGAATGCAGCGCGCCTCACACCCGCCCCGGGTGGCCGGGCCCAGACAGAGGAGGCCCTGCTCCAGAAAACACACCTCAGGATCCCAGGAGCTCTCGTGAAATCGCTTAAATCGCCGCACACGCGTATCCTTCCTGCGCGTCTCCCGGCGGGGGCAGGTATCGCAAAGAGCCCGGGTGTCGGCGAACACCTCTCCCCCGGTCGGCAGCCGTCCCCCTACCACCGCGGACAGAGCGTCTCGAATCCCATTCGATGCCGGAGGGCACCCGGGGATCACCGCATCCACTTTCACCACTTGGTCCAGAGAAAACACACGTTCCAGGAGCTTCGGCAGGGGATGTTCTGCCTCCCCCGCCGCCGGGGCACCCCCTCTTTCGGTTGAAACAGAGGGGGTGGGATAGGAACGGTCCAGGATCTCACGCACGGAAGAGAGGTTCGCCAGGCCGTAGACACCCCCGAGGTGGGCGCAGCTTCCATGGGCCAGCACCACTCGTGACTTCCGCCGAAGGAGCCGGGCGGTCTCCAGGTCCTCTTCCGTTCGGACCGCCCCGTTGATCAGGCAGGCCGTGATCTCGCCGTCGGCCATGCGTCCAAGGTCCTCCCTGCGGGCATCCACGGCCACGGGCCAGTACACCATGTTCACCGCATCGAGGACGTCGAACAGATCACGGCCCAAGTCCAGGATGGACTCCTCACAACCGCCGCACCCGGAAAGCCACGTCATGGCCAGCTTCGGCTTGCTCATGCCCGCCTCAAGGGACCCAGGGTTTGAAGGGTTTGTATCATCTCTTCCGTCACTCCGGCGAACCGCTCGGCCTCCCCGGCCGCCACCCACGCCAGCGCCAAACGCTCCGGCTCGATCCCGAGGGGAGCGAGCATGTGTCGTAACAGGGAAACCCGCTTCAGGGCCTGGAGGTTTCCATCCCGGTAGTGGCATT
>JASFQI010000228.1:0-8026 GCA_050115555.1 Desulfobacteraceae bacterium | reverse complement strand
GAGGGATCGGCATCACCACGTCCAAGTCCGATCGCGTGTTCACCAGGGGGAAGCGCTCGGACAGGTCCCGGGGGACGCTCGACAACTTCTAAGGGCGGCGGCAGCCGCGTTTCGGAGGGCGTTTCATGCACGAGTTCGAGGAACTGGAGCAAGCGGTGCTGAAGGCGCTTGCGCCCCTGACGGACGTCGGAGTCAAGACCCTGGAACTCTATTCCGGCCAGGCCGAGGCCGACGACATCGAGGAGCTGGCCCGCATGACCCGCCTCTTTCCGTGCGTCTACGTCATGGCCACGGGCTTGAACCTCACAATCAAAAGCCGCTACGACGAGGAAGAGATCGGGGTGATGCTCATTATCGGGTCGCGCAACCTCCGGGGGACCGACGAGGTCCGGCAGGGAGATGGCTCCAATCTGGGAGTGTACGAGATCCTGGAGCTCTCCGAGGGCCTGCTACACAAAAAGCCGGTTCACCCCGCCGGCACCCTTCGCCTTCAAACGGCCGCCCCGCTCTACCTGGCGCCGAAACGGGGGCTTTGCTTTTACGCGGCAAGGTACGTGTTCGACACGCTGAGAAAACCCTAATCTAGGCGGCTTTGCCGCACATAGGAGGGATTCATCATGGCACTGGCAACCAACGTGGACAACATTCGCTTTAACGGCACGGGCCGCGCTTACGCTGGGGCCGTGGCGGGCGCTTCCATCGACGACCTGGGGGAGCTCGATGGGTTCAACTATTCGTGTGAGATCTCTTCGGATCAGATGAAGAGTACCCGGAATGCTTCGCGAGCCACCATCATCGATAGAGAGAGTGAGCGGAATGCCTCCCTCTCTTTTGGCTTGCGGGAGCAGAGCGAGAACAACGTCAAGATGGCGCTTCTGGGCTCGGCCATCAACACGGACAATCAAAGCGCCAGTTACGTTTACCAGGCCGAGGTCGGGGACGAAGCGGACGTGGCCCTGGCGGATGACCTCTTCGTCGACCTGGGGCACCTGAACGTCTTCAGCACCAAGCTCACCGGAGCCATCACGGGAGAGCTGGTCGTGAGCGATACCCTGACGGGGCAGACTTCCGGCGCCACGGCCCAGGTCGCCCACGTGGGCGCGAATTTCGTCGAGGTCGTGAACCTCTCCGGGACCTTCCAGGCCGGCGAGCAGGTCTACAACGTGGAAGATACCGATTACATCACCCCCACGGGCATCGAGACCCTGGAGGACCTGATCGTCACTGACTCCACCGGAGCCAACAGGCGGGTGCAGGGGACCGACTACAACTTGGACCCGGACTACGGCTACGTCCGGAAGCTCAGCGACGGGAGCATCGTGGATACCGACGTGATCTCCTACGACTACGAGGCCGTGGAACGGAAATACATTCACGGCATGTCCGCGGGCTCGGTGGAAAAGAAGATCGTCATCGTCTCGGACAAGGGCGACCGGGGCCCCAGGCAGCGCTGGACTTTCCACAAGGTCAAGATCGCGCTCAACGGCGAGTTCCCGCTGATCGGCGACGGGGCATCAATTCTCCAGGTCAGCGGAACGGTCCTCAAGGACACCTCACAGCCCTCGGGCCAGGAGTACTACAAGGTGGAGATGATGCCGCAGGCCTCTGCCTAAGCGTATCTTAACCGGGCGGCATGAATCTTTAGCGCGCCCCGCCTGCGCGGGGCTTTAAAGGAAAGAGAAATGGAAAACATCGAAGCGAAAGAACTGACCATCAGGCAGATTCAGGAGGTCCTCAAAGGCCTCGAAGAAGGCAAGACACACGATGCAGACCTTCTTTTTCCGGATGAGCCGATCCCTTTTCATGCCGTATCCCTCAGCGCCGGCATTGCCATTGAAAAGCTTGAAGAGGAATGGACCCCGAGCCGGCTGAAGGGTCTTATCGAGGAGGTGCGCAAGGCAAACCCTTTTTTCAGCGACATGATAAAGAAGTTCGCGGAAATCGGGGTGGCAGCCTTGGCCGCGAAGGACTTGACCGAGCCGTCTGCCGACTGATCATGCTCGGCCATGCAAACGCATGGGATTACACGTGGAGCTTTTTTCAGATCGCAACGGATGAGGCGATTAAGGCCCTGACTCCGGAGAATACCTGAACCATGCCGGACTCCAAGAACAAGGTTGAAATCAACGTCCGTGCCACGGGCACGGACAAGGCGGCTGCCGGCCTTAAGAAGGTCAAAGGCGAGTTCACTGCGTCCATGAAGGGCATGGCCAGGACCGGCCGGACCGAGGGGCAGAAGATCAAGGCCGCCTATGCGCTCCTGGAGCTGCGCTCCGGACGCGAGATTCAGCGCGAGATCCAGCGCGTGGAGGCCGCATACAACCGGCTCGCCCGGTCCGGCAAGCTCAGCGCGGCAGAGCTCAGCCGGGCCCAGGCCCAGCTCAAGAAAAAGACCAAGGAGCTCCGGCAGGAGACCCGCTCGTGGTCGGACTCCCTGGGCCAGGCCCATGCCGGAATGATCGCCCTGGCTGCCGCGGGATATACGGCGGTCAAGGCGTTCAAGGAGTACTCTACCTACCGACAGAAAATGGCCGAGGTGAACACCCTCCTGGACGTCTCCAAGGAGAAGTACTCGGCCCTTTCTGAAGGCATCATCGCGCTCTCAAAGCGTGTCCCCCAGGCCGCATCCGTCCTGGCCGCGGCCCAATACGACATCATCTCGGCCGGCGCCGGTCTCGAAGAGTCCACGCGGGTCCTGGAGAAATCCGCCAAGGCGGCCGTGGCCGGCGTGACGGACACCAAGACGGCCGTGAACGTAGGGCTCGGCGTCATCAACGCGTACGGGCTTTCCATTTCCCGCCTGAGCGATATTTACGACATCCTTTTCCTCACGATCAAAAAGGGCGTGACCACCTTTCCGGAGCTTGCAAGCCACCTGGGCGAGATCCTTCCAACGGCGCGTGCCGCGGGCGTGGGGATCAAGGTCGTATCCTCCGCCATTGCGGAAATGACCAAGGCGGGTATTCGAACGCCTCAGGCGGCCACGGCCCTCAAGGGGGCGATCAACGCCATGTCGGCCCCGGCCCCGGAAGCGAAGAAGGTGTTCGATGAGCTGGGCATTACCTGGAAGGGCCTGATTCCGACCCTGGAACAGATCGCCAAGAAAAGCCTCACGATCGATCAGATGCGCATGCTGATCCCGGACGTGGAAGCACGGACCGGGGTGCTCGCCATGATCCAGAACCTCGCCGCCCTGAAGAAGACCCTTGAAGAGATGGACCGGGCGGGCGGGTCGATGGAAGCCGCGTACGACAAGATGAAGGACACGCCGGAGAACCAGATCCAGCTCTTCAAAAACGAGGTTTCCGCGCTTGCCATCGAGTTGGGCGAGTTTCTCTCCAAGGGCCTCCTGCCGGCCATCAAAGGCATTCGCTGGCTCAAGGACGGCCTTGGAGATACAAGCCCCGAAGCCCAGGCCCTGGCCGGGATCATGGCGGGGTATGCGGGGATCTTCATTCTTTGGAAAGCAGGCCTGGGAAAGATCGTCCTGGGCCTCAAGGGGATGATTGTTCAATCGAGGCTGGCCGCGGCCCAGATCGGCAACCTGAAGGCGCAATTTCTGGCGGCAAGCGCTGTGACCAAGGCGGGCCTCGTAGTCAGTATCGCGTTCACCGGAGTGGAAGTCTACAAGGCCATTAAGGCGCTCCTCGAATGGAGAGAGGCCGCAAAGGTGGCCGGAGAAAGCGAAGACAACCTGATCAGGAACACGGATCGAATGATCCAGCGGTTCAGGGCCTTCAAGGACGTGCGCCTGCCGGAGAACATCACAGGAAAGACCCCTCAGGAGCTGGAGAGCCTCAGCCAATCCCTTCATAAGGCCCGGGCCTACTGGGTGGCCATGAAGCAGCAGATGGCGGCCACGGGCGATGCCGAGGGGGTGAAAAAGGCCGATGCCGCGCTCAAGAGCATCAACGATGACCTGCAAAAGCTTAAGAGCTCGGACGCCTTCGAGAAGGTGGAGAAGACCTCCTATGCCGGGGCCAAGGCAATGGAGGCGTTCGAGCAGTCTGCCAAGAAAGCCTATAAGGAAGCGGCCAAGGAGGCCGAGAAATACGCCCAGGAGGTCCTGGAGTGGGAGGACAAGATCAAGCTCGCCCGCCTGGATACCGAGGACCGGGTACGCGAGATCCAGCGACGGGCCATGACCGATGTGCAGAGCTGGAACGATACACGGCTCCAGGCCGAGGAGAAGCTCACCGCGGCAAAAGAGGCCCTGGCCCAAAAGGACTACGAGGTGGCCGAACGCCTGGCGAGGGATGCGCAGGGCCTTTATGCAGACTTGGCGCGCGAGGTCGAGACCACCAACAAGAAGGGCGACAAGACCGTCGTCAAAAGCATCCAGGCCACCACGCAGATTGCGGCCGCGGGCGTGAAGGCTACAGGCCAGGTCATTGACGAACTCTATGGCAAACAGAAGAGCGCGGCCGCGGCCCTGCGGGATCAGTACCAGAAGGCCGCCGACGATATCAAGGCCTCGCTCGATGCGATTGCCGCTACGCGAACGGCCGAGGTCAAGGTGGAGCTCTCGAATTTCGAGGAGGCCCAGAAAAGCCTGAGCGCCTGGGTCAATAAGGTCGAGACCAAGGTCGTCAGAATCAAGACAGTGGAGACGAAATCGGGAGGCGGTCCGGCCGGGTTTTCCTCCGGCGTGAAGCTGCCTGGCTATGGAGGCGGAGACCGCATTCCCGCAATTCTGGAGGCTGGAGAAGTTGTGATCCGCAAGGAAGCCGTGAAGAAGTACGGCGCTGCTTTCTTTCTTGGCCTGAATAGCATGAGGCTCGATCTCGCGGGCATGATCAAGGCCCGGATCGGCGGCATGATCCCGAACGTCACGATTCCAGCCCCGCGCATGGCCTACCAGACAGGCGGGATGGTGGGCGGCATGGATGTAAAGAATCTCGGCCGGTTCGAGATCGCGGCCGGCAGTCAATCCTTCGGCCCGTTCCTGGGGGATGCCAATGTAGCGGAATCGTTGAAACGAACCTTGCTCAAAGAACGGCTCATGAAGGGGAACTAGGGCATGGCGATCACCCTTGGGGGCATCGGGCTCCCGGACCTCACCATAGAAAACGAGTTCGGATGGACGGGGGTCGAGGCCGCAGTCGATCGATCCGTTGGTAGGGTTCCGATCATTTGGGAACGGGAGATCTCGGGTCAAGCCCTGGACCTGGTCGGGACCGCGGATACGGCATGGATCACGCGGGCCACCCTGAAGGCGCTTCGGGCCCTGGCCGCCGTACTGAGAGCGACCTACACACTCAATTACGAGGGCACGGAGTACACGGTCCGATTCCGCAATGAGGACGGGGAAGCAATTTATGCAGAGCCCCGAGTGCCCAGGCCGAACCATGAGGACACGGACTATTACCGAAACGTCCGCATTCGCCTAATGATTTTTTAAAGGAGTCGCAATCATGGCCGTTGAAGCAACCGATATCAAATGGCTGAAATCCGCAACCGTCACGGACACCGCGGCGAACGGCGGCAGAAAGGGTAACGTGGAGATCCAAACGGGCGTCCGTCACAATTTGTTCCCGCGTGTCACGAAAACCCAACGGGCGGCCGGACTCACGCGATGCCGGAAGGAGTTCTGGGCGAACAGGAACGCAGACGACGATGCGGCCGAGGGCGTCCTGATCTTTCCGGAATTCCCGTCTCCCGCGGGGGATCGATTTTACTTCGGAAAGGGCACACAGACCGACACGCAAGCCGATCTTACCGATTACGACCCTGTGTGGGTGGGCGTCGGGCAGCTTGAAACGGCCCTCTCGGGCGGGGAGACGTCTGTTTCCCTTACGATGGAGCACAGCGATTTTCAGTGGCCGAACGGCGGGACCCTCCACCTGGCGGACAAGGTCAAGACCGGGCAGACGATCGCGTCAGGCGTCAAAAAAGGCGATTCCGTGGAGTACAACGACGGGACATCTACGTGGGAAAAGATCGCTGCGACCTCTGACGTCGATTATCCGAAGGGAATCTGTGTCGGATCGACGAGCGTCTTGACTGTGGAAGGGACCACAAACGAGGAATTCCTCGCCCTCGCTGATAATGAGTACACGGACGAGGACATCGGGGATGGGGACGGCGCGGACACCTCTCCGACTCTCTCGACCCTCACGAATGCGACCAACGGAATTTGTAGGCAACCCGGCAAATTGCCCGTCGTAACCGCTACGGACACCGGCGACGCGACCATGACCGTGAACGTGGCCGCAGACGGGACGTGCTCCGGCGATTGTTCGGCCGGCGAACTCAACATGGAGGACGGGACCTGGACGACGGACATCACATGGACCACGGCCCCTAAAAACGGAACAGACATCACGATCACTTACCGGGAGAACTGCTTCAGCTACAGCGGCAACGTCGTGACCGTGGAGCTGGAGAGTGGGTCGACCGTAGCCAACAGCTATACCACGGCAAAAACCTACGGCGCGGGATGCGTGGACGGCGGAACCGTGGAGCCCGAGTCCGAGAACTGGGCGGAGACATCGACCTCGGGGACTTATGACGAATCCACGTATCCCGTGATCCTCTATAACGACGGGACGGAAGAGGACTCCATTACGATCACGTTCTCTTCTGCCTCGGCGTTCACGGCCTCCGGCGCCAACGCGGGCTCCCTTGGGTCCGGGCAGATCACCGAGAATTTCTCTCCCACGAACCCGGACACGGGACAGCCCTATTTCACGGTCGACGCGGACGGATGGGGCGGGTCGTGGGCAAACGGCGAGACGGTGGAATTCGACACGCACCCTTCAGCCGTTGGCCTGTGGCTGAAAGAGGTCGTCCCTGCCGCGACGTCGCAGGAATCGCACAACACAATCATCCCCGGGTTCTATTGCGAGTGATCCTATGGGCTGGCTTTCCGATTGGGCACACCGAATCGATTTGACGGGCGATTCGGTCAAAATCGATGAAACCCTGGAGCATCCACCCCTAACGATCTTCCTCGGCGGATCCGTGGGGCAGGACGGGGACGACACGACCTGTGTTTTCGATCGCCTCGGGTCCGATGCCAACCGGAAAAAGATCGCACTCACAAAAGCCAACGGAACATCACAGATCTATGTGGAAATCGAGTATTGGGATACGTCGTCCGAATTTGCCATACTCCACGCCTCACACCCCGACCTGGAGCTCCTTTCAACCGAGGACCCGGTGGTCCGGCTCTATTATGATCCTTCGAAGGCCGACAATACGACGTACGTCGGGGACACCGAGGACACGGCCGCGCAAAACGTCTGGAATTCCGGTTATGACGCCGTTCTCAACTTCGGCGCAGCCCGCGAAAACGCAAAAATCGGCGAGCTGGTCGCAGAATATGAGTATCACCTGGGGGGCGATGAAGACGGCGATGCAGGGTTCAGCACGGACGGATCTCCCACGGATAATGACACGTATTACACTTTCGACGGGATCGACGACGGGCTCCACATGGGGAGCGATTGGGGAGATGAATCCGATTCCGATATTTTAATCCATGCGAAAGTCCGCATCCACGACAAAAGCGCAGGGACACAAGCGATCTGGAAGTCCGGAGGATATGTGAACGGAATTGCCGTGGGCCTGGATGCGTCCGGAAACCTCGGCATTTTCGGGAATGACGGCGGGTCCATAACGTCGATCACAATTCCGGCCGCGAATGTTCCAGAAAATACGTGGATCGAGATCGAGGCAACGCCAACGTCCGTGACCGTGACAAACGCCTCGACGGGATCGGAGATCGACTCCGACACCGGAACCGCAACGGCGGGGAATGGAAGTGCGAACGAAAGCATCGGTTTTTCTCACGATCAATCACCGATCACCGGCACGAATAGTACAGGGGATTACTTTAAAGGCGATATCGACTTTGTGAAGATATATACCAACGCCGGGGAGGGCGAAATCGCACCGGATTCGACGTCGAACAAAAATCACGCGACGTTTTTTGGTGGGCTTTCATCCACCGACCTCGACACGACGGAGATGTTGATCGGGATCGACTTGGACGGTTCCGATGACTATCTCGAATTCCTGCACT
>JASFQI010000227.1:0-8193 GCA_050115555.1 Desulfobacteraceae bacterium | reverse complement strand
GCACCCCGGACGCGGCCTTGTCGTCGAACCAGTCCGCGTCCTTGTCCTGCATCATCCGTTGAAAACGCTCCTGCCAAAAATACCAGTCCGACAGCATGAGACGCGCCCTGTCGTCGCCCAGGTCGTCTTGAAAGGTCAGAAAGGCCACCCGCTCGTAAATCTCGTGAAATAAGGTCGGGGCGGCTTGATCCGGCTCCTCCCGAAAGTCCCAACCCTCCAGCACCCGAGCCATGTCCGCGGTTTCCTCCCGGCCCTTCAAGGCGCCCACGAGGATCGGAACGATCTGCTCGGCCATGACGTTCCTGGTATCCTGCTGGTACGCCCAGAGATCCTCGGCAGACCGGGTGCCCGGGGCTGCCAGGAGCTCCTTGATCCGCCGGTACCGGTAGGACGGGGCCTGGCGTGAGGAGTAGTAGTAAGGGTAGTCCCGGCTCGTCACGGCGTGGTTGGCCGTGCCCACCCAGCCCCTGGAGGGATTGTAGGCATGCGGCATCTCGTGATATGGAATCCATCCGCTCCAATTGTCCTTTCCGTCGGTCACCGGAAAGGGCAGTGTGCCGTCCCCTGCGGAGCGTATGGGAATTCGGCCGCTCGCATGCCAGCCGATATTTCCCTCCATGTCGGCAAATACGAAGTTGAGCATGATGCCGCGGACGTCTTCCAGGGCATTACGTACGTCCCAAACGCTCTCCGCACGAAGAAGGCGATCCATCCCCAGGGAAGGCCCCATGGTCTCGAACGGGGCCCAGCGTATCGTGATCAGTCGATCACTCTCCAGACCCGGCAGTACGTTCGAAACCACCGGACCCCTGTGAGTACAGCGGATGCGGACCGTCTCGGCCCGAATCCCTTGGGAAGAGTCCTTGTCCTTGATGCGAATCGTCTCCTCGATGACCTGAAAGGGAACGGATCGTTCGCCTTCCAGGTAGCAGTCGGGGTTTGCAGGGTCCAGGGTTTCGATATAGAGGTCCTGCGCGTCGCCGTAGGCATTCGTGATGCCCATGGCCACGTGCGCATTCCGCAGGATGGGCATGGCAGGGAGCCCTGGAATGTGAACACCTGCCACCCGGTGCTTGGAGGTCACGAGGCAGACCGGGTACCAGGGCCCGGGCAGGATGCGGGCGTCCAGATGAGGATCATTCGCCACCATGGGGCGCCCCCGCCTTCCCCGGTCCGGCCCCACCGCCCAGTTGTTGCTCCCGATCTCGAGCCGACGGTCCTTCAACAGGGCCATCAGGCGGTCGTCCGAGGTCACCCGCAGCGGCTCCCCGGCAGGTTGGATGCAAGCCCTCTCCAGCGAAACCCCTTCGCCTGAATCGTCCGGGTTGATGTTCAGCGGGAAGATCTCCCGGGCGCGCTCTGCGCCCAGCGTATCTACGAGCATCTGGGCCACGATTTCCGTCTGGAGGTTGGCGGCCGTGTCCCAGCTCATGTAGTAGAATATGGCCAGGCAATCCGCCACGGTCCAGGGTTCCGGCTGAATCCCGGCAAGGCTGAACTCCAGGGGATGCGTATCCCGGCGGGTCGTGATATATGCATTCACCCCCTGGATATAACGCTGAAACGCGTGCTGCGTCTCGTCATCCAGCATCCCGGCGTGCCTGGCCGCGTTTCTGCGAAAGCCCAGGGTCCGCATGCGCACGTCCAGATCCCTGGCCGCCTCTCCAGCCAGCTCCGAGAGACGGCCACAGGCAAAAAGCCGGGTCAACTCCATCTGGAAAAGGCGATCCTGCGCCGTCACGAATCCCCAGGCCAAAAGGGCGTCCTCCAGGCTTTGAGCGTGAATGGACGCCATGCCCTTTTCGTCCCGGATCACCGTGACAGGCGCTTCGAGACCCTGGATTGCCACACGGCCTTCCTCCTGGTACCGATTCAGAGACCGGGACGCCGCGAACACGCTGATCGCAGCGAGAAGGAGCACCCCCCCGATCACCCACGCTCTTTTTCTCATGGATGGCCCTCTCCGGCTGCCGTCGAGAACGACCGCCGCGCACAGCTTGAAGTTTCCACGCGAATATAGGCCAAGGCCGGGACCCTGTCAAAGGGAATACCCTCAGAGACCTCTCGAATCCCTCCGCGCCCCCGCTTCCACAAAAGAAGGGATATACAAGCGTAACGTATTCCTCCCTTGACTTGGAGAAACGGGTTGAGTATGAAGATTTTTTCCCCGACACATCAAGGATTCCTTGGGTGAGAAACGGCGGGTCCCAAGCCATGTGGGAGCGACCGGAGAAGGGGCCTGAAGTACCAGGGGTTCAGAACTCCGTAAGGAAAGAAAGGAAGTGGCGCCGATGAACGGCGAAAAAAACGTAACCCAGGAAAGCCTCATCCGTATTCTTCAGAATGTGTTGAAAACGGATATCGATCTGAGCTTTCTCAACAGCCTGAAAAAAGCAGACCTTGAAACCCTTGTGGCATGCGTTCGCAACCGCGTGGATTCTCCAATGAAGTGATGTGGAAACAAGGCGCGAAACCGGGCGCTTTGGCATGGACATCGGAATCGTTCTATGCTATCAGGAACGCATCTTTGCGATGGACACCATGAATCCGAACCGAGGGCCGTTTCGTCCACGGTCCTGCCAGCCGTGCGATAAAATCGTCGCACTCTTGCATTGTTCAGCACAGGGAAGGAGGTCACATGGACATCACACGAAAACTCGCCATCCTGATCGTCATGATGGTCCCTACGTTCGTCGGTGCCGGAGCCGTGTGGGATATCCTGGAAAGCTGGGTGGCCGTCATCATCTGGGTCGTGATCATGGGCTTTGTGGCGGGAAACATCATCACGGGCAGGCTTCTGGCCGGCAAGTCCGAGTCCTGAGGGAAATCCATCAGGAGTTCCTGGACGAAGGCCTCGAGGCAGGTCTTTTTTCCTTATAGAGCAGGCACTCCCGACCGGAGTTCCCAAGGACCTCAGCCGATGGGAGCCGGCGGGATTTGAACTTCATCGCGCGACACCCGTGGGGAAACCGCTTGTCCCACGTGACATAGTAGTGCTGGCATCGATGACAGTCGATCATGGAAGCGGGAGGTTGAGCCTCCTCTCTCCTGAAGCATCATCCTCGAAAACACGGAAAAACCAACGATTCGGCGGTCGCGGAAAGCTTCCTATCCTACGCCGTAATACTCACGGTACCAACGAACAAAGGCGCGAATGCCTTCTCGTATGGTGGTCTTGGGGTCGAAACCGAGCATGCGACGCGTTTTTTCGATGTCCGCGGAGGTCTCCGGCACGTCCCCGGGTTGCATGGGAAGAAGGTTTTTCCGCGCCTCCACGCCCAGTTCCTCCTCCACCGTACGAATGAACTCCATGAGCTCCACGGTGTTCGAGTTGCCCAGATTGAACACCTCATAAGGAAACGGGTGCTCGAGGGCCGCGATGGTGCCGTCCACAATATCGTCAATATACGTGAAGTCACGCTTCATCTTTCCGTGATTGAACACATCGATGGGCCGGTTGTTCAATATCGCGTCCGTGAAAAGAAACAGGGCCATGTCCGGACGTCCCCAGGGGCCGTACACCGTGAAGAAGCGCAGCCCCGTGGTGGGAATCTCGAAGAGATGGCTGTAGGCATGGGCCATCAACTCGTTGGCTTTCTTGGTCGCTCCATACAGGGAAAGCGGGTGGTCTGTCCGGTCCTTCTCACAAAAGGGGTATGTCGTGTTTCCGCCGTACACGGAGGATGAGGAGGCATAAACGAAGTTGTCCACCCGGAACTCCCGGGCCAGCTCCAGGAGGTTCAGAAACCCTTCTAGGTTGCTCGCCTGGTAGGAAAAGGGATCCTCGAGGGAGTACCGCACCCCGGCCTGGGCCGCCAGGTTGCAGACCCTGCCGACCGGATACCGCTCGAAAATCTCCCGAAGCGCGGGACGGTTCTGGATGGTCTCCAGAAAAAACGTGAACCCGTCAAAGGGCTGCAGCCGATCGAGGCGTGCCTGTTTCAGGGTCGCGTCGTAGTACGGATTCATGTTGTCCACGCCGATCACGTGATGTCCGGTCTCCAGGAGCCGACGGGAAACGTGATAGCCGATGAACCCCGCCGCCCCCGTCACCAGGATCGTTTTCTCTCTGTCTCCGTTCTTCATACTCCTCCTCGTGTGTATGCCGGGAATACCGGCGCGCCAAACCGCCTGAAACCACCTGCCATACCACGCGTTTCGCATTCTTGGCGCTACGGAGCAAATTGCGCAACGCCCTCTCATGAAAATGAATCCTCCGCAAGAATCCTCTACGGTCCGTGGGACCCCACGAATGGACTCGCCTGTGGCGGGATGGAAGCTTGGATGAGAGTGCGTGGCGGATGCTTACGCCCAACTATTTATTATGCGAAAAGTGCTTCGGTTTTACAAGTAAAACCCGTTTCTTCCTTATGCATCTTTTCGAAGCGAAAAAAGCCCCCGGGGAATCCCCGGGGGCCATAAGAATCCTTGCGTATTTCCCGCCCAGAAGGATCCAAATACGTTCTCGGGCGGCTGCGTCGAGATGCCGATTCCTGCGCCGGCTTACATCATGCCGCCCATGCCGCCCATGCCGCCTCCAGGAGGCATAGCCGGCATATCATCCTTGTCCTTGGGGATCTCGGCAATCATAGCTTCTGTGGTGAGAAGAAGCGCCGCAACCGAGGCCGCATTCTGGAGCGCAAATCGCGTGACCTTGGTCGGGTCGATGATTCCGCCCTTGATCATGTCCTCGTACTCACCGGTTTCCGCATTGAACCCGAAAGCGTCCTTGCCTTCCTTCACCTTCTCGACCACCACGGAACCCTCGTTACCGGCGTTGTTTGCGATCTGACGGACCGGCTCCTCCAGGGCCCGCATGACCAGGTTCACGCCGTTCTGCTGCTCGCCGTCCAGCTTGAGCTTGCCCATGGCCTTGATGCAGCGAACCAGGGCCACTCCGCCGCCCGGCACGATGCCTTCCTCGACTGCAGCTCGGGTCGCGTTCAGGGCGTCCTCCACCCTGGCCTTTTTCTCCTTCATCTCCGGCTCGGTGGCTGCGCCCACGTTGATCACGGCCACTCCGCCGATCAGCTTGGCAAGACGTTCCTGGAGCTTTTCCCGGTCATAGTCCGAGGTGGTGTCTTCGATCTGGGCGCGGATCTGCTTCACGCGTCCTTCCAGGTCCTTACGGGTGCCGCCCCCGTCCACGATCGTGGTGTTGTCCTTGTCGATCGTCACGGTCTTGGCGGTACCCAGATCGTTCAGGGTAATGTTCTCGAGCTTCACACCCAGGTCCTCGGAGATCACCTTGCCACCGGTCAGGATCGCAATGTCCTCGAGCATGGCCTTTCGACGATCACCAAAGCCCGGGGCCTTCACCGCCGCGCACTGGAGCGTGCCTCGAAGCCGGTTTACCACCAGCGTCGCCAGGGCTTCGCCTTCCACATCCTCGGCCACGATCAGGAGCGGTCGGTTCATCTTGGCAATCTGCTCCAGGATGGGGACCAGGTCCTTCATGTTGCTGATCTTCTTCTCGTGCAGGAGAATGTAGGGCTCGCTGATGGTGGTGGTCATTTTTTCGGCGTCGGTCACGAAGTAGGGGGAGAGATACCCGCGGTCGAACTGCATGCCTTCGACCACCTCGAGGGTGGTCTCCATGCTCTTGGCCTCTTCCACCGTGATCACGCCTTCCTTCCCGACCTTGTTCATGGCCTCGGCAATGATGTTCCCGATGGTCGAATCGTTGTTGGCGGAAATGGTGCCTACCTGGGCGATCTCTTCCTGATCCTTTGTCGGCTTGGAGATCTTCCGGAGCTCTTCCACGGCGGACTCAACGGCCTTTTCAATACCCCGCTTGAGGGCCATGGGGTTGACCCCCGCGGTCACCAGCTTGGAGCCTTCTCTATAGATGGACTGCGCCAGGACCGTGGCCGTAGTCGTTCCGTCGCCGGCGACATCCGAGGTCTTGGAAGCCACTTCCTTGACCATCTGGGCGCCCATGTTTTCGAATTTGTCCTCGAGTTCGATTTCCTTGGCTACGGTGACGCCGTCCTTCGTGATGTTCGGCGATCCGAACGATTTGTCCAGCACGACGTTCCGGCCTTTGGGGCCAAGAGTCACCTTCACTGCATCTGCAAGGGTATCCACACCTTTCAGGATGGCTTCCCTAGCCTTGACGCTGTACTTAATTTCCTTTGCCATTCCTTATCTCCTCCTCCTTCGAATGGATTGTCGTTCTCAATTCACAATAGGTCGGGACGCTACTCGACGATGGCGATGATGTCGTCCTCGCGCATGATCAGGTGCTCCTCGCCGTCGATCTTGATGTCGGTTCCAGCGTACTTGCCGAAGAGAACCCGGTCGCCTTCCTTGACCTCCAGGGGCTGCTTCTTTCCGTTATCGAGCACCTTGCCTGAGCCTACTGCCAGGACTTTGCCCTCGATGGGCTTTTCCTTTGCCGTATCCGGAATGATGATTCCGCCCTTGGTCGTCTCTTCCTCTTCGATTCGTTTCACAATCACGCGATCATGCAATGGCTTGATTTTCATTTTCTCTTTCTCCTCCCATTTTCAATAGATAAAACATCAGCACCTACCCGTCGCAGGTATCCCCTCGCTGAACCTCCGCAAAAAGAACCCACCCGAAGAAGCATTCTCTCCCGGGAAGTTCGAAGTCATTTCCCTAGCCGTTCCTGGAAGACTCGCCGGAGGCGGAGCGGTGATTCCGAAGCCGGGGAACCGCGTATGAATCAATCGCCGGTTCCCTTCGTAAAATTTGAAAAAACATAAATCCCGGAATGCTGTTGTCAAGGGGATGCAGTGCATTTTTTTGAAGTATCAATAGGATTGCCCCATCCGCCACGCCAGCGTGCGGCGAATTCCCTCGTCCAGGGGGATTTCGAAACGCCACCCCAGGACCGATCTCGATTTTTCCACGCGCAGGCAGCTTCGAGGAATGTCCCCCGCGCGGGCCGGGCTTCGTGCCAGCTCGCTCAAGGCGTCCGGCAGGGAGGGCATTTTCTCGTGCACGGCCTGAAAAATGGTCTGATAGAGATCAAGCGTACGCGTTTCCTGGCCGGTTCCGATATTGACCACCTCTCCGCTTCCCCTCTCCAAGGCCGCAATGTTCGCCCGGACCACGTCCCCGACGTAGGTGTAATCCCGGATCATTCCGCGCTCGTCGTCCGGGAAGTGGTTCAAAACCGAAGGTTTTTTCGACAGGAGATGATCCATGAAAATCGCGACCACACCAGCCTCTCCGTGGGGAATCTGGCGGGGACCATAGATGTTCGCATACCGGAGCACTGTGCTTTCCAAACCGTGCTGATGACGGTAGTACGCCAGGTAGATCTCCGACGCGTACTTGGAGACCGCGTAGGGGGAAAGCGGCTGCGGTTGACAGGCCTCGGAAGTGGGATACTCGGATGCGTCGCCGTAAATGGCCCCTCCCGAGGAGATAAAGATGACTTTTTTCACGTGATGGCGCACAGCCCCTTCCAACAGATTGAGAAACCCGCAAAGGTTGATGTCCGCATCCAGGACAGGGTCGGCCACGGACACCGGCACGCTCATCTGGGCCGCGTGGTGGTTCAGCACGTCCGGGCGTTCCGTCTTCAGGATACGGTCCATCTCGGGGGAGCGTACGTCCTCCTTATAGAAAACGGCCTCCGGGGCTACGTTCTCCCGCCGTCCCGAGGACAGGTCATCCACCACGACCACCTCATGCCCCTCCGCCAGGTAACCGTCCACCACATTGGACCCGATGAAACCGGCTCCACCCGTGACGAGAATCTTCATGTTCCTCCCTCCCTTTCGCTTCATTGGGCCTGCGCGGCTGCACCCTTCCTCTGGATGGGATTGAAAGAACCAGCATATACCACTCCCATCCCCTATATGTCCACATTCCCTATTTGTTCGAATCGAGTCCGGGTAGAAAAGCCGGCATTCCGATTTGGAACGAAGCCCTTGATTTCATGAAAACATCCATGTGATTCGTTGTTCCCTTGAATGGGTTGAAACGCTTTCGGCCCACGATGACTCGAAAATCGACTCGAGACTGCCCCGAAAATCACAAAATATGAATTTAAATGATATAAAAATGCTTAAATTAGCGATATAATGAATATGAGCACCGTACTGTTTTCGCGAGACCCCGTACGAGCAGGATTTCCATCTCTCGAGAGCGAACTTTGATAGGGGGTTCTCTGGAAAATGGTTCCTCCGTCCTTTGCCGGGGCTTACGAACCACACCCTG
>JASFQI010000226.1:0-8210 GCA_050115555.1 Desulfobacteraceae bacterium | reverse complement strand
AGCCCTGGAAAGGCACGCGACTTGCCATGGGGTCTATCGTTCGACCCGGAGCCGGACGGTTGGTATAGAGAAGATGGAAGCATTTCCAGGGTCGCCAAAAGGAAGAGACCAAGATGGAAGACTTTGTGAACAATGAAAAAAAGGATGAAGCCAAGCTGCCGAACCAGAAGGAACTGGAGAAAGAACTGAGTGAGTATCTGAGCAAAAAGTACGGCAACCGGATCAAGATCGTCTCTCCGTTCATTTTTCCCAAGGGGCAGAAACAAGCGGGAAGCGAAGAGAGTGAAGGGGACGGCAAGGAAAACGCGCTCAGCTTCAATTTGCTTCCGGAGCAGCTCGAGCGCTTTCTGGACGAGTTTGTGGTGAAGCAGGACGATGCAAAGGCGGTCCTTTCCACGAAAATCTGCACCCATTTCAACCGGACCCAAAACATTCAGCGGGCCGGCAGCAAGAAGCGGACCGAGGGCGTGGGCATGATCAAAAACAACGTCCTGATGATCGGTCCGACCGGAGTGGGTAAGACGTACATCATCAAGCTGATTGCCCAGAAGCTCGGCGTGCCGTTTGTAAAGGGGGACGCCACGAAGTTCAGTGAAACCGGATATGTGGGCGGGGATGTGGAGGATCTGGTCCGCGACCTTGTCAATGAAGCGGACGATGACATCAAGCTCGCTGAAAACGGCATCATTTACATTGATGAAATTGACAAAATCGCTTCCTCGAACCAAATCTGGGGCCACGACGTCTCTCGAACCGGTGTGCAGAGGGCCTTGTTGAAGCCCATGGAAGAGACGGATGTGGACATGAAGGTGCCACACGATGCAGTCAGCCAGATCCAGGCCATCGAGCACTACCGGCGCACCGGCAAGAAAGACAAGAGGATCGTCAATACCAAGAACATCCTTTTCATCATGAGCGGGGCGTTCGGGGACCTGGCGGAGATCATCAAGAAGCGCCTGCAAAAGCAGGGCATCGGCTTCGAGGCGGATGTGCGGCCCACCGAGGTTCCGTGGGAAATTCTCAAAGAGGTGAGGGCCCAGGATCTGATCGAGTTCGGTTTCGAGTCGGAGTTCGTGGGGCGATTGCCCGTGGTCGTGGTTTTCGACGAGCTCACACAGGACGATCTTGTACAAATTCTGAAAAACCCCAACAACCCCGTCATCCTGAGCAAGCGTCAGGATTTTAGGGCCTATGGGATCGATATCAAGTTCGAGGAGGAGGCACTCAAGAAGATCGCGGAAAGAGCGGCGGCCGAAAAGACCGGCGCTCGTGGGCTGGTCAGTGCCATCGAACGGGTGCTCATTCCGTTTGAAAAGCATCTGCCCTCTACTTCGATTCGGTGCCTGGTGGTCACACCGGAGCTCATGGCCGATCCCAAAGCGGAGCTTGAGCGATTGACCCGCGTTCCGGAAGACCCGGAACGCGCGGAACGTTTTGCTCAAGCCGCCCGGGTTGAGGCGGAGACCATCCATACGTTCGTGTCGGAGCGGGCTGCGGAGTACAGCGAAAAAACGGGCCTCGATATTACCGCCGGGCGTGTCGAGCTCATTGCGGATTACTATCTGAAGAGAAGCACGGACGTGAACACGGCCGTGGAGGCGTTTCAGGAGATGGTCGCCCAGGTCAAGGCGGAGGAGGCCTCATTGCAGGACAAGATCGATATTCGCATTACCTTCGACGACACGGCAGTGGACGAATTGATTAAGGAGTCCATCAACAGCGGGCATGAGGCCGGACCACTCGCCTTTCACCTGGCCAAAAAGCTCGAGTACGGCCTCAAGCTGGTTCGAGACCGGGCGGGGACGGACGAGTTCGTTTTGAATGCCGAGGCCGTGAGAAACATGGAGAAGTACATCGACGATATGGTCAAGACGTACTACCGCCGCGAGGTCGATGCCCCTTACACAAAGGAGCTGGAAAACTGAACCGGCACGTCTTCGACGAACCCGGCGCGCGACGGGCGGACCCTTGCATCTTCCTGGTTGAGGCCCTCCCATCGGGCGCCTTCCTGTCTGCGCAGCCTGCAAAGAACTCGTAAGGGCGGGCCGCCCGATCCGGAGGCGAATGACCCCAACATGATCGGCATATCCAAGCTGTACTGCGGCACGGTGGAACCTTCCGATGCCATTCGCTACGGGAGACGATCCTCGGATCTTCCCTCACACCTCCTCCAGTTCTCTGAGGACAAGAAACCGGTGGTGGTATGGAATGTGACGCGGGCTTGTAACCTGCACTGCGTGCACTGCTATGCGCGTGCAGACGAGAGAGTCCACGAAAAGGAGCTTTCCCACGAGGAGAGCCTGGCCGTGCTCGACGATCTGGCCGACTTTGGCGTGCCCGTGGTGCTCTTCTCCG
Source organism: Desulfobacteraceae bacterium (assembly GCA_050115555.1). Classification (GTDB taxonomy): domain Bacteria; phylum Desulfobacterota; class DSM-4660; order Desulfatiglandales; family HGW-15; genus JASFQI01. The sequence goes on along the minus strand of JASFQI010000226.1, from coordinate 5,855 downwards.
GCGGCGAGCCCCTGATGCGTCCCGACCTGGTGGAGCTGGCGCACTATGCCGTGGGAAAGGGCATGCGCGCCGTGATCTCGACGAACGGGACCCTGATCGACAAAGAGACGGCCGAAAGGCTTTGGGACGTGGGATTGTCCTACGTGGGGGTGAGTCTGGACGGTATGGAGGCCGTTCACGACCGGTTCCGCGGGCGGAAAGGCGCGTTTCGAGAAGCCCTGGCCGGGATTCGAAACTGTAAGCAGGTCGGTCTCAAGGTGGGACTGAGGTTTACCCTCAATCGCATGAACGTCGAGGAGGTGCCCGCGATCTTTGATCTCCTGGAACGGGAAGATATCCCCCGCGTCTGCTTTTACCACCTGGTCTATGCGGGACGGGGGTCCGAGCTCATGGATGAAGATCTGAACCTTGAGGAGACCCGACGGGTCGTGGACCTCATCATAGATCGGACCCGGGATCTCCATGAGCGCGGCCTGACCAAGGAAGTCCTTACCGTAGACAACCATGCGGACGGTCCCTACGTTTACCTCCGCATGCTGCGCGAGAGGAACCCGCGTGCGGCGGAAGTCCTCGAGCTCCTTCGCATGAACGAGGGAAACAGCTCGGGTCGAGGCATTGGGTGCATCAGCTGGGATGGCGCCGTTCATGCAGATCAGTTCTGGCGGCACGAAACCTTTGGAAATGTAAGGGATCGGCCTTTCAGCACCATTTGGACAGACCTCTCCAACCCGCTCATGGCCCGCTTGAAAGACAAGAAGCGATACATGAACGGGCGTTGCGCCTCCTGCCGGTGGCTGGACGTGTGTGCAGGCAACTTCCGCGTGCGCGCGGAGGCGGCCACCGGTGACCTTTGGGCCCCGGACCCGGCGTGCTATTTGAGCGATCAGGAGATCGCCGCTCCGAAGGAGGAGAACTCGGCGGGATAAGGAATGCGCGAGCGAAGCATTTTCAAGACCAGGAAGGATGCCTCGGCCTCGAAAGCCCGCTGCTTGACTTCCACAGGGCAATCCTGCAATAAGGGGCCGAGGCGCATGCTCCGTTTTTTCGTCTCTTTATCGGAAGTTGTGTCTTGCGGTGAGGTACCCAGGGAGGATCCCCATGATTGTACGACCCCGAAGACTGCGGCGAACCCCCTCCATTCGGGACATGGTTCGGGAAACCCGCCTCTCCACAAAGGACTTGATCTATCCCATGTTCGTGAAGCACGGTCAGGGCCTTCAGGATCCCATCCCATCCATGCCCGGTCAGTTTCACTACTCCGTGGATACGATTGCGGATGCGGTGGAAGACGTGTATGAGAGGGGCATACCGGCGATTATGCTTTTCGGTCTGCCGGACCGAAAGGACGCTACCGGGAGCCGCTCCTATGCCGAGGACGGCGTGGTTCAGCGTGCGGTTTCCGCCATCAAGCGCCGGACCCCGGATCTGACGGTGATCACGGATGTATGCCTGTGCGAGTATACGGATCACGGGCACTGCGGGCTTATCAAGGACGGCGATGTGGACAATGATGCCACCTTAGCGCTCCTGGCGCGTCAGGCCGTGACCCATGCCGCGGCAGGCGCAGACCTCGTCGCCCCTTCGGACATGATGGACGGGCGGGTTGCGGCGATTCGCGAGGCCCTGGATCGGGAAGGGTACGAGGGAATCGGAATTCTTTCCTATGCCGTCAAGTATGCCTCTGCCTTTTACGGGCCGTTCCGCGACGCAGCAGACTCCACCCCGCAGTTCGGGGATCGTTCCACCTACCAGATGGATCCGGCCAATGCGCGGGAAGGGATCAAAGAGGTGCTCCTGGACGTGGAGGAGGGGGCGGATATGGTGATGGTCAAACCTGCGCTGCCCTATCTGGATATGGTGCACCGCGTCCGGGAATCCTGCATCCTGCCCCTGGCCGCCTACAACGTGAGCGGGGAGTACGCCATGATCAAGGCAGCCGAGGAAAAGGGGTGGATCGACGGGACGCGTGTCATGATGGAGACGCTCCTCTCCATCAAGCGTGCAGGTGCCGATCTCATTCTCACCTACTTCGCTCCGGAGGCGGCAACGCACCTCTCCCGTTGACGAAATCAATCGTTAGGGCTCGCGGCCGCAGGTTGTGCCCAAGGCCGGGGAGAGGGACCTGCCTTGCCCCAGCGGAGAGCGCCGAATGCATGCGAGTGCCTTGGAAAGGAACGACGAATCAGGATGGTGCCCATGAAGCCGGATATTTCACACGGCGGACAGCTGAGACTCGTGGCCTGGGAGGTCACGAGGCGCTGCAACTTGAACTGCGTCCATTGCCGGGCCTCCAGCGAGCGCGGCCCGTATCCCGGGGAGCTCGGAACAGAGAAGTGTCTGGAGATTCTGAACGAGATCGCTGCAACGGCAAAGCCTATCGTCATTCTGACCGGCGGGGAGCCGCTTCTGCGGGAGGACCTTTTCGAGCTCGCACGCTACGGGACGGATCTCGGACTGCGCATGGTCCTGGCCACGAACGGCACCCTTCTGAACCCCGGGATCACCGGGGAGATGATCGAAAACGGCATTCAGCGGGTCAGTATCTCACTCGACGGGTCGAGCCCGAAGAGCCATGACCAATTCCGCCAGGTGCAGGGGGCCTATGAACGTGCCTTGGCCGGCATCGAGGAGCTGCGCAGGGCGGGAATGGAGTTTCAGATCAACACCACGGTGACCCGGCACAATCTGGACGAGGTGCCCGCGCTGCTCGATCTGGCCGTGAAACTCGGTGCGGCAGCCCATCACCTGTTTCTCCTGGTCCCTACAGGACGTGCGCGAGACCTGGTGGACCAGGAGATCGAAGCCCGGGGGTACGAGCGTCTGCTCCACTGGTTTTACCACATGCGAGACCAGGTCCCGCTGCACCTCAAGGCAACATGCGCCCCTCATTACTACCGCATCCTGCGACAGGAGGCCCATGCCCGGGGAGAGAAGGTGACCTTTGAGACCTACGGGCTGGACGCTGTGACCCGGGGATGTCTCGGAGGCACGGCCTTCTGCTTTGTGTCGCACGACGGGATTGTTCAGCCCTGCGGATACCTGGAACTCCCGTGCGGGGACCTGAAGCAGTCACCCTTCGGCGAGGTTTGGGAAGGGTCGGAGATCTTTCAAACCCTGAGAGACTTCAACGCATATGAAGGGAAGTGCGGACGCTGCGAGTACTTGAGGGTCTGCGGTGGGTGCCGGGCCCGGGCCTATGAGGCCACCGGGAACTTTATGGCCGAGGAGCCGCTTTGCAATTACCAGCCTGCCCGGGATCGCGGATCGGGTGAGGGTGAACCGGGCACCCAAAAGGAAAGAGGCCCTCATGGATGAGACGGATCGGGCCATTGTCAATGCGATCCAGTCGGCGTTTCCCATCACCGTGCGCCCGTACCGCGACCTCGCGCAGCAACTCGAACTGTCCGAGTCGGATGTGCTCGAGCGGGTGAGGCGGATGAAGGAGGAAGGGATTATTCGAAGGATCGGAGGAAACTTCGACTCGAGTCGGCTGAACTTCACGAGCACGCTTTGCGCGGCCAAGGTGCCCGAGGAGAGCTTGGATCGATTCGTAGAGGTGGTCAATCAGTACACGGGGGTGACGCATAACTACCTGAGGAATCACGCTTACAACGTCTGGTTCACCTTCATCGCTCCAAGCATGGGGGACATCGAGGATGCGCTTCAGGAGATCTCCCGGAAGACCGGCGTGGAGGATATCTGCAACCTGCCCGCTGTACGCATGTTCAAGATCAAGGTGGATTTCCCGGTGTGAGGGAGACTGCGGCCGGTCCTAGTACTCGTCGTCGTACCCGTACTCTTGGAGATACCGTTCATACTCTTTTTCACTCATCTCGCCTTCTTCGACGAGGAGCTCGCCGATCCCGGCCCGGCGCAATGCGTCGATCTGCATGATGGTTTTCAGGCGTTTGCTGTGGGTGCTGAAAAAAGTATATTCCAGAGTGAGCTTCTCTTTTTTTAGGAGATGGGGTGACTTTCCAACGATGACGATGTGGTAGCTCAACGCGCCGTAAAGCAGGGCACCGAGCGCAGCCCAAATCAGCCATTTTTTCAGGACGCTCAGCATGGGTTCCTCCTGTATTTCACCCTTTTGGAAAGGGCATCCTGTGCCTCGATCCTGGTTGCAGCATGCCGCATGACAAGAGTACCTCTAAGGAAGGGTGAGTTTACTACAGGAAATTTGACAAGCACAAGTAAGATTTTCCCTTCCTCCCCGTGAAGAGGAAGGGGGAGAGGTGAGGCCCTCTGCACGGGCTGGAGCGGGAACATGATCTACTACATTTACTATGACAGCTATGGACACCCTACCAGGGCGATCCCCGCCTCGGAGCTGGAGGAACAATACGGCAACGACACGAATGCGTTCCTGAAGGACGTGCAGGGCCCGAACCCAGGGACTGCGGATCGGAGCGCCCACGTGGGAACGCTTCGCTTTCACACGGAACGCGAGCTGAAGGATTTCCTGGAGGGCATGAACGAGGTGAATCAGGGGTTCTTCGAGGGAGAAGGGGACAGCCGCCCCTACAATTTCTGACAGAATGTGGCTCGCCCTGCCTTGTCATAACAAAGCATAAGGGAACGGGACCTGGCGGTGATTCATGGCACCGGCGGGCGCCCGCCGAACACAGGGGATGCGTGGTTGAACAGGAGGGCCGTTCCATGCGTGAGCGTAGCGGCAGGAGGTCGGTCGACCAGGCCGCACACCCAAGGATGTTGTCCCGGGAGACCGCGGTCCTCGTGGGAGCCCTTTGTATGATTGTTGGTTTCATCGCAGGTGTGGTGTTCCAGGCGTATCGCTCGGGTTCGGTTGGGGAACAGAGCCCCGTACACCGGCATGCGGCAGTGGATCCCGTCGAGAGAACCAGGGGCGAAACGGCTCCGGACCTGGAAGCGTTCGAGGCCATGGTGGCGGCACAACCGGAGAGCGCGGAGGCCTGGATGCACCTCGGGAATGCCTATTTTGACGCGGATCGGCATGAAGACGCGATTCGTGCCTATGAAAAATCGTTGAAGATCGATCCGTCCGATGCAAACGTATGGACGGATCTCGGTGTCATGTACCGGCGCGCCGGCCGTCCCCTTGACGCGGTCGAGGCCTTTGACCGTGCCATCGAGGCGGACCCGGCCCATGAGGCCTCCCGTTTCAACAAGGGCATTGTGTTGCTTCACGACCTGGAGGATCCCTCGGGCGCTGTGGCCGCTTGGGAGGCGTTGCTTCGCATCAACCCGACCGCAACCACGGCTGACGGCCGTCCTGTGAGCGATATTGTGAAGACGGTCAAAGGGCCCTAGACCCAAGCCGAGGCCGCTTCGACTTACGAAGCGGGCTCTCTTTGCCAAAGCAGCTGCTTCTGATGCTGGAGTTGAAGAACGTCCCCGTGATCTGTGCGGGAGTAGAAGAGAGAAAGGGTGTACTCATACCCGTCATCATCTTCATAATAAATGGTATATAGGGGCCTTGGGGAGGAGGGAGGCGTGATTTCTTGAATATCCTTGATGGAATAAATGAGCTTATGGGAAATCCCTTTTGAAAAAACGATCCAATCTTCCGTAATCTCCGTTTTACAATTTGTGCATTTTGGATCTTCTGTGACCCCATATCCCCTGGACTTCTTTTGGAATCTCCGTGTTATTGCAACCAATAAACAGGAAAAGCAGGAGAAAATATCGGATATATCCTGTCTTTCGCTTGCACAAAATGAAATTTCTTTGGGATATCGTCTTCATGTAATCCATCCCTTCTCGTCATTCTCCTCCCTTTACTGCGAAAGCGTCCTCCTGCTCTTTCGTTCTTGGGTTTCTTTCTTCCTTCCCGATTTTTTCCAAGAAGACGCCGAATGGACTCGGTCTTTTGC
>JASFQI010000225.1:0-8273 GCA_050115555.1 Desulfobacteraceae bacterium | reverse complement strand
GCGTATTCTCCGTTCCCCCGCGCCGGTTCCTCTCCTGGTGCCCGCCGATGAGGTACGGAGAGAACGGCGTGCCTTTGCGCACGTACAGGACCCCGACCCCCTTGGGTGCGTGGAGCTTGTGCCCGGAAATGGAGAGCATGTCCACGGTGCTTTCCTTCAGTCGAATCGGCACCTTGCCGGCAATCTGAACGGCGTCCGTGTGGAACAGGATCCCCTGGTCCCGCGCCATCCGGGCGGCTTCCTCCACTGGGAAGATCACGCCGGTCTCATTGTTCGCCCACATGAGGCTCACCACGGCCGTGCCCGGGCGAAGGCTGTCTGCGTACCGATCCATGTCGAGCCTTCCCTGGCCGTCCACCGGTATTTCGGTCACCTCGTAGCCCTGCTTCGCCAGGTGCTGGCCCAGGGTGTGAATCGCAGGATGCTCCACGCGGCTGATCACCACGTGGCGCTTTCCGGGATTCACGGCCAGGGCGGACAGGACGGCCGTGTTGTCGCTCTCCGTACCGCAGCTCGTAAAGAGGATCTCTTCGGGCTCGGCCCCGAGAAGTGCGGCGACATGCGCCCGGGCCTCTCTCAACGTGCCCGCCACCTGGCCTCCAAAGCGGTGCGCGCTCGACGGATTGCCGTAGAAATCGGAAAAAAAGGGCATCATGGCCTCGACCACCTCCGGGGCCACCCGGGTCGTGGCGTTGTTGTCAAGGTATACGGTCTTCATGAGCGCACCTCCTCCACCTCGAGATCCGGCCACACCAGCTCGCGAAGCTTGCCCTGCACAAAGTTCTTCATGGTCTGCTCGCTGGCCTTGCACACGGCGCAGGTCCCCCGCATGGAAAGCAGCACCCGGTTCCCGATCACATCCACGAGCTCGATGTCTCCACCGTCCTGCTTGAGGGCCGGCCGGACCTCCTTTTCCAGAGTCTCCTCGATCCGACGAATCTTCTGGATGTTGCTCATTTCCGGACGGACATTTGACTGCTGCTCGGCACGGATCTCGCGAAGGATCTCCCGAATGCGGTCGTGACAGCTCTCGCAACCTCCGCCCGCCTTGGTGTAGTTCGTGACATCCTCGAGGGTCGTGAGGTTGTTCTCCCGCACGGCCCGTTCGATCTGCCGGTCGGTAATGCCGAAGCACTCGCAGACGATCTCCCCCTCCTCCTCCTTTTTCGAAGGTTCTCCCCGGTAGTTGGCCAGGGCCTGCTCCAGGGCCTCCTGCCCGAGCACGGAGCAGTGCATCTTCTCCTTGGGAAGTCCCCCGAGGTAGTCCGCGATCTCCTGGTTGGTGATCTTTTCCGCCTCCTCGACGCTCTTGCCTTTCAGCATCTCCGTCAGGGCCGAGGCCGAGGCGATGGCGCTGGCGCAGCCGAACGTCTGAAAACGCGCATCCTCGATTTTCCCTTCCTCATTGACCCTGAGGGTGAGCTTGAGGGCGTCCCCGCAGGCCATGGACCCCACCTCCCCAACGGCGTTTGCACTCTCAACCACGCCGGCGTTCTTTGGGTCCAGAAAAAGCTCCTTGACCTTGTCCGTGTACTCCCACATGGAAGTCCTCCCCGTGCCTGGGGGCCCCCGACGCAATGGAAACAGGGCGCACCCGCGCAAAGAAAATGAAAAAACCCAATGTACCGAGAAATCCTATTGCCTAGTAAAAAAGTAGCATACTACCCAAAGGACATCAATCCCTTGGAGTCAAGGCATGGAAAGACGGGGGAGAGCCCCTTCCGGTGGGCCCGAGCTTTCCGGTTCGACCGGCCATCCGCAGCTCCAGGCAAGAAGCTCAACCCCTGGAGGCCGCACCCCTCGGGTGAGGTCGAACGCAAGCCTTTGAATCTCCCCGTAGCAAGCTCGAGGAATGCGCGAGCGAAGCATTTTCAACGGGCAATCAAGGGTAGGCATGAACGGGAAAGCGTGTTTCAGGAACAGGTCTTCTTCAGCCTGATGTTGGGATATCGTTTTCTGGCACATTCCTCGCACAGACCGTGAGTGAACTCGGCTTCGGAATGCTCCCGAATGTAGGCTTCGAGCTGGTTCCAGTACCCCTTGTCGTCCCGGATCTTTTTACAGACAGAACAGATCGGAATCAGGCCGCTCAGCTTTTTTACGTCTGAAAGCGCTTTCTGGAGATCTTTGATGAGGTTTTCCCGCTCCCGGGCCATGCGGGTCCGTTCGTCCTGCACCCGGCTGTTCTGAAGGGCGATGGCGGCAAGCTCCCCGAACCCCGTGGCCATTCGGGCGTCGTTTTCATTGAAATCCACTGCCTTGTTCGCCAGCCCGATGATCCCCACGGTTTTGCCTTCCAGGATCAGGGGGGCAAACATCACATTGTTCAGCACCACATGGCCCGTGGGCATGAAATCCACCCATTCGCTGTTCATAAAATCGTTGTGGAACACGGCCTTGCCGTGCTTGTAGCATTCCGCGCGCAACCCTCGAATGGGCATGGACAGCTCGGGGTCCACATCACAGGGAAGCCCGCCGGCCTCGAGAAACAGGACCTCGTTTTCCATGCCATCTTCACGCAAAAGGGCTACATAGCCCGAGGTCGCGCCCACCAAGTCCTTGCAGTAATCAAAAATGGCCCTCGCCGCGTCTTCAAACCCCTTCTGCCCCAAAACAGCGCCGGCCCCCTTCATCAGCGCGGACAGCTCCATATTTCTCCGACACGACTCATCCTCGGCCTGCTTCACCCGCTCTCCGAGCTCTTCACAGCGTTGAATCAGCGCCTCCCTTTCCATGGAATCCATCATGTTCCCCTCTGGATCATTCGCCCCGACCTGCCTCGGCAGAAACGCCAGCACGCATGAAGGAGGCATTCCTGAGCGAATGCACCTTCATACCAGCCCCTTTGCCGCAAGTTGTTCATGAAATAATAAGAATTGATATAAACCCTAAGCCGGTTCGCTTTCCCGCACCTTCAACGCTCCGGCTCATAAAAACTATACTACGATCTTCCAGCCTCGGTTTCAAGAGACACTCGCCGCTTCCTCTTCCAAATCGCCAGCTGAATCGCCACGACGAGGAAGAACAGGGCACACCCTAGCCAGTTCACGACCGCATGCGCCCAGATCAGCATCACGGCGGAGACCCCGTGCAGAAAGGTCTCAAGCCAGGTCATGCGGGTGAAAAAGAAGCGCTCCATGCAGGCCACAAAGGCGATGAGCGCCAGGAGGGAGAAGAACACCGTCTTCGCCACCGCCCAGGGGGGACCATTGAGCAGCAGGGGGTGGTAGGCCATGATCACGGGCAGGATGTAAAGGCCCTTGGCCAGCTTCCACGAGGTGAAGGCGGTCTTCATGGGACTCGAGCCGGCAATTCCCGAGGCGGCAAAGGATTCCAGGGCCACGGGAGGCGTCACATTGGCATCCTGGCTGTACCAGAAAACGATCATGTGGGCGGTGATCAGCGGAAGGCCGAGATCCATGAGTCCCGGCCCCGCAAGGATGATCAGCACGATGTAGGAAGCGGTCACCGGCAGGCCCATGCCCAGGAACAGGGAGGTCAGCGCCACCAGGGCCAGGGCCAGGAGAGGAATGCCCCGGGAAAGCGAGACCACCAGGGACGAGAAGTGAAGGCCCGTTCCGGTCAGGTTCACTATACCCACGATGATGCCCGCCGCCGCGCAGGCCACGGCCACGAGCACGGCGTTCCTGGCGCCCTGCTCCAGGGTTCGAAGCAGGGTGCGAAAGGAAATCCTGGAGCGCTTCCTGAAGAGAGCCGTCACGTAGAGGGAAACGATCGCCACGAACCCTGCCATCATGGGGCTGTAGTTCATGACCAGGACCCCGATCAGGATGGCCACGGGGATGAGGAAGTGAATGCCCTCGCGGAGGCTGTCCGCCACGCGCGGGAGCTCCTCCCTTGGAAGTCCCCAGATCCCCTGCTTGTGGGCCTCGAAATGGACGAAGAGGATCACGGAGAAGAAGTAGAGAACGGCCGGGATAAAGGCGATCTTGATGATCTCCAGGTAAGGCCGCTGGGTGAACTCGGCCATCAGGAAGGCCCCGGCCCCCATGATGGGCGGCATGAGCTGGCCGCCCGTAGAGGCAGCGGCCTCCACAGCGGCAGCCACGTGACTGCGGTAGCCGATGCGCTTCATCATGGGGATGGTGAAGGATCCGGTGGCCACCACGTTTGCCACGGCGCTCCCGGCCACGGAGCCCATGAACCCGCTGGCCACCACTGCGGTCTTGGCCGGCCCCCCGGCAAAGCGGCCCGTGACGGCATACGAGATGTTGATGAAGAAGTTTCCCGCGCCGGTCTTTTCCAGAAAGGCGCCGAACAGGATAAAGATGAAGACGAACGTGGAGGCCACGCCCAGCGGAATCCCGAAGATGCCCTCGGTCGTGAGGGAGAGCGTGGTGGCGATCCGCTCCACACCGTAACCCTTGTGCACGATCAGGTCCGGCATGTAGGGCCCGAAGTACCCGAATAGCAGGAAGAGCGCGGCAATGGCCGTCAGGTTCCACCCGATCACGCGGCGGGTGGCCTCGAGGACCAGGAGCACCAGCGCGACGCCCACCCGGACATCCCAGGCGCTCCAGTCCCCCTGCCGCGCAAAAATTCCGTCCAGGCCGATGAAGATGTAAAGACCGATGGCCACGGCTGCGGCCGACAGGACAAGGTCCACGCAGAGGGCGGGGTTGAACCGGTCTCGTTTCATTCCGCGGTACGGGGGCTTGATGAGGAAGGTCATGACGAGGATGCCCGTGAGAAACACGGCGCGGTGCTGCATGGCCGTCATGGCGACCAGGCCCGCCGTGTAGAGCTCGAACAGGCTCAGCGCGACGCCGATACAGGCGACCGTTGCATTCAGAATCCACTCGATGCGCGAATCGGTCTCCTTCCGCGGCTCCTCGACCATGCCCGCTTCACTCCTTTCCCGAGGGCGGCGTATCCGCATCGCCCCGGACGGTCCCCTCGCCTCCGGCCCCCGGCGGGTCATGCTCCGGCGGTGTGGCAGGATGCGGCCGCACGCAGCGCCAGAGCGCGTGCCATGCATGAATCGGGCGGGCTCGAAAACGGACGGCCTCGTGGGGGACGCGGGCAGAGAGGTTGATGCGGCGTCCCCGCCACAGCACGGTGTGATCCACTCCGGGGCTTCCGACCCGGAGCACGAAATCCCCGATCGGTTGGTGCATGTCCGCGATCACCTCATAGGGACCCCGCCGGACCATGCGCCCGACCCCCGGCATCTTTCCCATGCCGGCCCCGAACTTCAGATAGCGCTCCTCCTCGACATAGATGCGGCCCTCCCGGTCCACGCTGTGGACCTCCCAGATCGGGGCGTTTTCCACCGAGTGCATGTAATGAAGCGTAAAGCGTTCCCCCGGCCTCAGCGGCAGCGCCAGGAGGGGGTAGCCGCCACGAATCCGTGTCACGCGAAGCTCCACACCGCCTCGTACGAGGAATCCCACCAGGCACACGATGACGACAAGACCGGTTGCCCCGAATAGGAGCAACCGGCCGCGGTTCCTCACGCTGCCGCCCCCTTACGGTACCAGGTTCTGCGGTACATCGATCCCCTTTTCCTTCAGGTACCGAATGGTGCCTGGGTGAAGGGGAATCGGCGAGTACTCCACCGCGTTTTCCGGTGTGGTGTACGATGCCGACGGGTGAATCTTGAGGAGGTAGTCGTTGTTCTCGTAGAGCGCCTTGACCAGGCGGTACACCAGGTCCTCATCCAGGGACGCCTGGCAGATCATCACGTTCCAGACCCCGATGGTGGGCACGGGATCGTCCACCCCGTTGTAGATCCCTCCGGCCAGCTCCACGGCAGAGTACTCCGCGTTCGCCTCGAGGATTTTTTGGGTCTGTTCCTCGGTGAAAGGAATGATGCGAATGTCGTGGGTGGTGGCCAAATCCATGATGGAGCTGGTCCCCGGGCCCACGGACCAGGTGCCCACGTCGATGGTTCCGTCCCTCAGGGCGTTGGCGCTTTCCGTAAAGGAAAGCCGGCTGTCCTTGTACGAGTCCAGCGGAATGCCGAGGGCCTTGAGCACGACCTCGGCCATGAAGTTCGTACCACTTCCCGGGCTCCCGGTGCTGATGTTGCGCCCCTTGACCTGCTCGATATTGGTGATGCCGGAGTCTTTTTTCGTCACGATCTGGAGGAGGTTCGGGTACATGATGGCCATGCTCAGGATATGGTGCTTCTTTCCCTTGAACTTGCTCAGTCCTTTGTACCCGGCCACGGCCACGTCGCCCATGACCTCACCGATCACGGTCTCTCCCTTGTGGGCGAGCTTGACGTTCTCCACGCTCGCGCCCGTGACCTCTGCCACGGCCCTCACGCCCTCCACGTGCTTGGACCAGATCTCGGCCACACCCCCCCCATAAGGATAGTAAATGCCTCCCGTACCCCCGGTCCCGATCCCGATAAACGTGGTCTTGGCTGAAACCGGCGCGGCGAACACCAGGGCCAGAGCGATACCACATGCCAAGGCGATCATCGTCGTTTTCATGAATCGTCCCTCCTCTGCTTCGCGTTCCGGAAGCGCTTAAGGGTTCATGGTCATGATTCTCAGAAACAAGGAGCAGGGCTTCTCGGTCATCCCCTTCACGGGATACGCGAACTCCGCCGACGCTCCGGGTTCGATCAGCCCTCCCTTGGTCTTTCGAGGAATGAGTCCCCCCACGCCCTTTCCGTTGTCCAGAAAGATGTTCACCCGGAACCGCTGGGGCTGATCGCTCACGTTTTTGAGGCGAACCTTGAAGTGAAGGGTTTCCGCCCCCTTCCATGATTTTCGGAAACAAGCGAACTCCTCCAGGGACGCTTCCGGGGCGATCTCCTGCTCCAGTCCACTTTCACTTACGCATGGAAACGTTTCCGGCTCGTCCGCAGCGACCGCTTGACCCGGACCGCCCCCTGCCCCCAGGAGGAGGGCCATTCCCAAGACCATGGAGGACGCAAGGAAAATCCTTCGATAAGGTTTCATCACTCGACCTCCTTTCGAAAAATGCGTGAACAGGAAGGATGGGGATGGATCCCGCCGGGATGCGGAAAACCTTCGCCCGTCGGGGCATCCGTGCTCGTGCGCACCAAAGCCGACATCGACTCATGAGCGGTAAAAAGGCATCGGATCAGACGGCGAGAGAACGGAATCTTTTTTCGTGCAGGCGTCTAGGGTCGAGATGCCGGTGCGGTCGACAGCGGTAAGGAGAGGCGCGGCAGCAAGAGAGGGAACGTGAGCAAGCCGGTTCCGAGGCGAATGGTGCACGATCATGTACCGGGAAATGCTTATTACCACATTTCGCTCTTTTCAGCCAGACCCATCTTGCCTGCTTCCCCGGGCGTTTCCAGCGCCATGCTGTGCGGCCCGACCGCGAAAAAAATCGACACCCATGGGTCCCCGGGACGGAGGGGAGGCGAACCCGGGAAAGCAGGGAAACGGGATCAGGAGAACAGGTCGAGGTAGTGGGCGAACTGCCGCAGGCCCAGAGGGGTGAATCGATCAAAGGCGGTCATCATCTCCAGGCCCGGCACCAAAGCGCGGCAGACGGGAATGGCGGTGTCCTCGCGCGTGAGGTCCACGTAGACCGGAGAATAGCCGTTGGCCGTCAGCAGGTCCTCCAGGTGGGCGAGATCCCGGGCCGCGTCTCCGGTGCTCCAGCAGGGCAGGTCCTCAAAGGAGACGCGCTGGATCTCCTCCTGCGAAAGGGCCGTTCCGAACCAGTACGGATAGGGCCAGGGGATCTCGGTCATGGCGGAAACCGCTGCCCGCCGCCCGTCCAGGTTCGCGCCGGACCCTTTGAGGATCACGCCGCCCGGGCCCTCCACGAACGCCTGAAAGCAGGGCACGCCGAACTCCGAAGTGAGATCTGCAAACCGGATGTGAATCCCCTTTCGCTCCAGGTCCGAGAGCATCCCCTGCACGCGGGGCTCGTCCGCTTCCAGCACGAAGACCCGATCCGGGGAGAAGGGCACCACCCGCTCCGCATCCCGCTCGATGACCTCGAGGAGCGCGCTCAGTCGGGCTTCCTCCGAGGTGGCCCCCGCACCCAGGCCCGTGGACGACAGGCCGCTCGTGAGACCCGCCTCGTCCAGGTTGGTGAAGAGGAACGCGAGCTGCGCCGGGACGAGGACGGGCCGTGATCCCTGCGCGCTCTTCTCCTCGGCCCACACCCAGCCGAGGGGATCTCCCCGGTAGGGCACCTCCAGCCGCACCCGCTCCAGGTCCAGTACGCGCAGGCCCCGGGCCTCCAGATCCCGAGCCGTTCCTGTGATCAGACGCGGGTTCTCCGTATACCCCGGGAGGCGGTCCTGCTCCACGGAA
>JASFQI010000224.1:0-8276 GCA_050115555.1 Desulfobacteraceae bacterium | reverse complement strand
GATGAGCTGGTGGAGATCATTCGGCATATCAAGAACCGATTCCCAAATATCGAAAGGGTGACCACCTATGCGCGGGCAAAATCCATGAAGAAAAAGCGCTTGGAGCACTACCAGCGCCTGAAGGAGGCAGGCCTGAACCGGATCCACACCGGTATGGAGAGCGGCTCAGCGCGGGTCTTGAAACTCATCCAGAAAGGAAACAAACCGGAGGACATTCTCCAGGGAGGGAAGCGCGTCGCTGAATCCGGGATTTCCCTTTCCGAGTACATCATGCCCGGTGTCGGCGGAAGGGAGTTGAGCAGGGAACACGCCCTCGAGACGGCGTGTATCCTCAATCAGATCCGTCCGGATTTCATTCGGGTTCGGACATTCGCGATTCATCCCATGTCGCCTTTTCGAAGAATGGTCGAGGAAGGAACCTTTGTTCCCATGAGCGACGAAGAGGTGGTGGAGGAGATTCGACTGCTCCTCGAAAACCTGGATGAGATGCCTACCCACTTCCGGTGCGGGGATTTCAGCCTCAACCTTCTCATGCAGGTGGATGGACATCTTGATACGGACAAACAGGCCATGATGGATGAACTCGACAGGTATCTTTCCATGACCAAGGAGGAGAAGCAGCTCTACTCCCTGATTCAGAGGGCGTATCCGGGCGTGAGGTCCCTGGACGTGGTCAAGGACAGGGAAACGACTGAAAAACTGCGCGAGGAGATTCAAAGACTAGAAACCGAGGAGGAGGACGGTTTCAACAGGTACATCCGGCGGTTGATGTCCTTCCAACTGCCGCAGCCTCAGACCGATGCATGGGCATAAAAACACGAGTAAACAAAATTCCGTTCGCCGACCTGCCAGGATACGGGCGGGCCAGCCTGTGAGCATTTCCACGCGAGAACCCTGTCCATTTTCCCTCCATCCTTTCGGGGCATTGATCCTGGGACCGGAAGATGTCGGGGTAGCCATACCCTAACCCCGATATCTCCGGAAGACCCTTGTGGCCTCGAAGTTCTTTCCCGGGCTCTTTCCTGAGCTTCGGTAGGTCTTCCTCCAATTGTCCCCCATCCCAAGCCCTGACCTGCATCTATAAAGAGTGTTCGTTTATGCCTGACGCGGTCCCGCAATATAAACATAAGGGAAGAATCGCTTTTTCCGAATAATAAACCTACTATTATCGGAAAAACTAGTTTGACAAAACGGAATTACTGCCATATTTTTTGACACAAAATGAGTCTTGGTTGGTAATAATAGATTAATAATAATATCATAAAAAATGGAGGTTAAAATGAATAAAAAGCGAATCATAGTGGTTCTTTTCATCCTGGTCTACCTCGTCGCAGGGGCAGGAATGAGTTGGGCTCAGGACATTCTGGAGAAAATCGAAAAGACGGGAAAGGTGACGATGGCCTTTCGGGAGGGTTCGGTCCCGTTCGGTTACATGAATGCCTCTGGCGAATGGGTAGGTTTCGGTCTCGACCTGGGTTACGAAATTCATAAAGCCCTGGAGCAACGATTCGGGAAAACCATCGAGCTGGTCAAAAAGCCGATGAATCCAAAGACCCGAATTCCACTGGTCTCCAACGGAACCGTTGATATCGGGATAGGATCCACCACGATTACTTTGGCTCGGGAGGAGGTTGTTGACTTCAGCCTCCCGTACTTCTTGACGGGTACCCGTCTGCTGGTCCCCAAAGACAGCCCGATTGCCGATTTCCCTGATCTGGCCGGCAAACGGGTGGGCATGGGAAGCGGCTCTACTGCAAACATCAAAGGAATCGATCGGGCCATTGCAAGCGGGATCATTTCTCCGGCCTGCAACAAGGTACTCTTCGAGGAGCACAACAAGGGCTTCCTGGGGCTCCAGCAAGGCAAGATACACGCCTACTTCACCGATGCCAGCATCCTGGCGGGGATGAAAGCCAAGGCCAAAAACCCGGACGACTGGGAGATCGTGGGGCGGTATCTGACCTACGAGCCCTATGGCATTCTTCTCCCGGAAAACCAGGGGGAATGGCGTGATTTTGTGAACGAAACTCTGATTCGAACCATCAAAAGCGGACGCTTCGAGGCGATCTACGAGAAGTGGTTCGGAACGGACGGAGAAGTGCCTCTGCCCATGAGCAGCGAGTACAAGACACTTCTCAAGGCGCTCAGCTATCCGGATTAGTCTTCGGGCTATAGGTTTCCAAGGGCGCAAGGGGGTGACCGGCTGAGCTGCGGACGGCGTGGCGGTCACCCCTTTTGATTTTCACCGCGCCCCGGGCGTGGCATGGACACGGACACGCACCATCGGAGATGGTATCCTTTTGGGATTGCTCAACTACGATTTTGACTGGAGCTTGCTCTGGCAGGCACCTTATGGTGCCATGCTGCTGAGGGGCATCTTGACGACCGTCCACCTCTCTCTGTTCGCCTGGGCCTTGGCCGTCATGCTGGGAGTCACGGTCGCTGTCATGCGGGTGCTACCCTGGCACGCATTGCGGATTCTCGGTTCGGCGTACGTTCAGGTCTTTCGCAATACCCCCCTACTGGTTCATCTCTTTTTCTGGTACTTCGCAGCCCCCATGCTGCTCCCCAAGGCGGCCCAGATCTGGCTGTATGATACGGTGGCCGACTATGCATACTATGCAGGGGTCGTCGGTCTGGGGACCTATACGGCCTCACGCGTGGCCGAGCAGTTTCGGGCCGCCTTTCAGTCGATTCCCCAGGATCAGTATCGCGCGGCATACGCCACCGGGCTTGGTGCCTGTCAGGTGTACCGTCACGTCATTATCCCGTATGCCTTTCGCCTGATCCTCCCTTCCTTTACCACCGAGTTTTTGACCTGCTTCAAGAACTCCGCATTGACCATGACCATTGGCGTGATGGAAGCGACCCATACGGCCTATTACATTGATTCCTTTACGTGGCACGGACTGGAAACCACGACTGCGGCCAGCCTGGTCTACCTGTCCATCTCCGGCATCGTGATCCTGCTGATGGCGAGAATCGAAAGCCGTTTGAAGATTCGGGGCATGATGGGGCGGAGCTCTCTATAATGGATATCGATGTCATTCTGCGGAACGCTAACTTTCTTCTCGGCGGCTTGGTGCTCACCTTCGAGCTCGCCGTGCTCGCCATCGGCGGCGGCCTCTGTCTCGGTGTGCTGCTGGGGACCGCCCGCATCTCCAGCCGTCCATGGATTTACTATCCCGCCAGCGCATACGTTCACTTCTTTCGGGGCCTGCCTCTCATCCTGGTCATCTTCTGGCTGTACTTCTTGACACCGGTTGTGACCGGCTGTGCCGTAAACGAGTTTGCCGCAGCTGTGGTTTCATTCATTGTTTACGAGGCGGCCTATCTGGGGGAAATCGTTCGTGCCGGGATTCAGTCGGTGCCGGAAGGGCAACAGTCGGCGGCAGCGGCCAGTGGCATGACCCAATGGCAGATCCTTCGCCATGTCTTGCTGCCTCAAGCGCTTCGCAACATGGTTCCCTCCCTGGTGACCCACGCGGTGGTGATTTTCCAGGACACCTCCCTTGCCTATGTGATCGGGTTGCGGGAGTTCCTGCGGCGCATAAACCTCGTCGACGCTCGGGAAGCAAGGTCCCTGGAGCTGTACTTGTTCGCCGGCCTGGTTTACTTCGTGCTCTGCTCGATCGGGACCGCTGCCAGTCGGCGAATGGAAAGGCGCATCGCATTGGAGCCTTCATCGTGATCGAGATCCGAAACGTGAGCTTGTGGTACGGAAAGAGTCATCAGGCCTTGTGCGGGGTTTCCGAAACCATTGAAAGGGGGAAAAAGGTCGTCATTTGCGGAGCGAGCGGATCGGGGAAAAGCTCCCTGCTGCGGTGCATCAATGGACTGGAGCATTTTCAGGAAGGAGAGATCCTTGTGGAAAGCGTGTCGGTGCAAGCGCCCGAAACGGACATCCATCGACTGCGAGCGCGTATCGGCATGGTCTTTCAACACTTCGAGCTGTATCCTCATATGACTGCGATGCAGAACATTACCCTGGCCCCGATCCACGTGTTGAAGAAGACACGGCGGGAAGCCGAGCAAAGGGCCCGCCGCCTGCTCGACCGCGTCGGCATCCTGCCGTGCGCTGCCAAGTACCCGAACGAGTTGTCCGGCGGTCAGCAACAGCGCGTGGCCATTGCCCGGGCCCTTGCGATGGAACCGCGGGTCATGCTCTTTGACGAGCCTACCTCCGCCCTGGACCCGGAGATGATTCAGGAGGTGCTCGACGTGATGATCGACCTCGCCAGGGAGGGAATGACCATGATCGTTGTGACTCACGAGATGTCGTTTGCCCGCGAAGTGGCCGACGAGATCGTATTCATGGACGACGGCCGGATCGTGGAAAAGGGTGATGTGAGGACGTTCTTTTCCAGTCCGAAACATGAGCGGACACGCCGGTTCATCAGCCGGATTCTCCGATAAGCGAGGACGGAAAACGCGCTGGCTAAGCGGCCGTTGTGAAGGGAATCCAGGAGGAGAAAGACGATGCAACCCGTTCGAATGACGATTTTGTGTGAGGATCAGGCCCGAATGGGGTTTCTGGACAAGCCGTTTTTCGGGCAGCACGGCCTGTCCATATACATTGAGACGGATCCGGTCATCCTCCTCGATGCAGGGCCCTCAGGCGTCCTCCTGGAAAATGCACGATTGAGCGGGGTGGATTTGAACCGCATCGAATGGATCGTGCTCAGCCACGGACACTGGGACCACGCAGACGGGCTGATTCCACTTGCCGATACGGGGATCCGGCCCCGGCTGATCTGTCACCCGAACGTGTTCGTCGACCGAAGGAAGGCGACGGGTGAGTTCAATGGATCGGCACTCACCCGGAAGCGGGCCGCCGAGCTCTTCGACCTTGTGGAGAGCCCGGAGCCTCGCCGGATTGCTGAGAATGCATGGTTTCTTGGAGAGGTCCCGAGAAAAAACGATTTCGAGTCGCAGGAGACCCCGTTTTTCTATATGGAGGAAGGAAAACGTCATGCCGATTTCCTGCGTGACGATACCGCACTGGCCGTGTGCACGGAAAATGGGCTCACCGTTGTGAGCGGCTGCTCTCATGCCGGCATCTGCAACATCTGCGAGCACGCAAAAGAAGTGACCGGAGAAGAACGGCTTCACGCGGTAATCGGTGGATTTCACCTTCTGGCGGATTCCGACGTGCTTCAAAGAACCTTGGACTACTTTCAAAAGGAGCGCCCGGAGCGCCTTTATCCCATGCATTGCACGGCTCTTCCTGCCCTTGCGGCGTTCTATGAGTCGTTCGGGATTGAGAAGCTCTGTGCCGGCGATTCGGTGACGATCGGGTAGCGTCCCGTTCGCCTGCGGGCACGGCCGGAGAAGGGCTCAGGCTAAAAACTCCACGTGAGCATGCTGATGAGCCGGTCGTTTTCGCTCCAGTGACCGTAGTAGCTGTAAAACGGGCCTTCGAACTGCTCGGCAGCCACATCGATGGTCAGCCCCTGCATGATTCGATACTGAGCTCCAACCCGGTAAAATCGCGAATCGCACCAGAAGACTTCATCCAGCCCGGCATAAACCGAAAGGTCGTCCGTCACCCCTATGCGGAGTGTAGCGAAGAGATCCTCCCGCCCGATACGCAGGTATCTGGAGGTGGCGATGTACCCGCGCTCGGTCTGCTTGTGCGTCACATACTCATCGGCATATTCCAGGGTCAGGTCGATGCGTCGGAGGTGCAGGGCCCTGGCGAGATCCTGGTTGGAGTAAGTGATGCCGATGATCCCCTTGATGTAGCTCTCGTCCTTGTGGTTCACACTGGCGTTGTACAGGACCTCGCCGTGCAGCTCAAAGCTTTTCCAGGTGGTGGAGAAGCCTCCGCACACGTTGAAGACGTCCGGGTTTTCCTTGACCAGGACGAGGAGGTTGTTTCGCCTCTCCAGCCTCAGCACGGGATACAGGCCGGGTCCGTAATATGAGGAGAGGAAGAGATCCCACAATCCAATGGAGTGCTTGACCCGGCCGAACCACCCGGCGTCCTTGAGCCCGGAATCCGGCAATTCTTCCACCGGAGAAAGGTTGCTGTTCTGAATCGCACCCAGAAGGCGCTCGGACTGCTCACGCAACTCACCGCTCGCTGCCTCATCGGCAAAGAACAGCCCCCAGAAAAAGTGCATGAGGTAGAGCATGTCCTCCTGTGCGCCGGAGGGAAGAGTGAAGCGAAAGGGGGAGTCGTCGATCAAGGCGTTTCCGGTTTCGATGTCCTCTTCGGAGTACTGGGAGAGGTCGGGGATGTCTCCGGTCAGGCCTGTGTCGACCCACCGCGACCACAGCCCCGGAAGCTTTTTAGGTTGAAATACAGGCAATACGCTGAAGGTCAGCGTGGTGTCTCCGATGAAGTGATCATAGCTCGCCATCCAGGACCCGAAGACCTTGGGATCCATAGGATCGGTCAGATCCAGGGAGCTGTACCGGTTGGCCGGTGAAAAGATCGAGGCGACCCCGTTATGGAAGACTTTTTTTCCCAAGGTCAGGTCTCCGTGTCCGCCGGATCGGACCATGTACAACTCATTCAGCTCTGCATATCGCCGTTTTCGGCTGGTGTCTTCCAGGACCGGGCTGACCCCTCGATAGGTGTCCTCCTGCGTGCCCGCTTCGAACCAACCGGACGCGTGAAACGAGAAGAGCCCTTTTTCCGTCCAGGTGGACCACCTCAGCAAGGCCTCGGCCTCGTTCTCGTCCTTGTCCGGATCGATGACGAACAGGGTAGGGGTGTCCGGATAGTGGACAAAGCGGAGCCGGAGATTCGCCTGAAGGTGATCTCCGAGCTGGGTCACCATGGACCCTTTCCCTTTCGCGGTCTTGTCCCCGCTCCCTTGAGCGGCCTTATCCTTTTCGGGCTCCATGTGGGAGTCAAGAAGGTTCAATAAACCCTGATCGCCGGCCGAGGCCGAAAATGCAACGAGGCACAGGCTCAAGCAAAGGAAGGCACAGAAAAGTTCTCGCTTCATGTCAGTTACCCGCTTTCTCTTTGTACCGCCAGCTGCTGATGACAAGTTGGTGTCCAAGAATTCGAGCCATGTTCCGCAGGGCCTTTGCTGCAATGCGCGGATACATGGCCTGGAGCCGATCAAAGTCCTCCCGGTTGATTTCCACGAACGTGGCGTCGCTCTTGGCCCGCACATGCGCGGAACGGGGCCCGGGCTCGAGCATGGCGATCTGTCCGAAGATATCCCCCGGGAGAAGAAGATTGTAAGCAATTTCCCTGCCGGTTTCCTCCTGAAGCCCGTATACCTGGACTTCGCCCTGGAGCAGGAGGTACATGCTGTCCCCTGCATCCCACTCCTTGAATAGGATTTCGCCTGCCTGGGCATCCCGGATGTGTCCCAGCAGGATGATTTTTTTGATCTGCCAGGGCTTGAGATCGCGGAAGAACTCCGAACGCTCCACGACTTCCTTTCGAAGATGGAGACCGATCATGTCCCAGAGGGTGAGGAATCGCGTGCGGGAGAGAAGGGCCGGGGTGACCAGCATATCCGAGAGAAAGGCGACGACCATGACCGTTGCGGAGAGCAGGCCGAAATGTACGATGGGAACAAAACCGGAGAAGCCGAGCACGACAAAGCCCAAAGCCAGTGCTGCGGAGGATGAAAACGCGGGCAGCATCTCCGCCTTGATGCATTCCCGAAGCGCCAGGTCCTGGTCTTTGAGGCGTTTCATCTCCGTATTGTATCGGGTCATGAAGTGGATGGTGTCGTCCACTGCGATACCGATCGCAATGGCCGCCACCATGGCGGTCCCGATGTTCAGGGGAATGCCCAGCAGGCCCATGAGGCCGAAGGCGAACGCCACGGGGAGGATGTTCGGCACAAGGGAAAGGAGGCCGGCCTTCACGTTGATGAACAGGAGAGACATGATGACGAAGATAATGGAGATGAGCAGGAGGACCGATTTTGCCTGCCCCTCGGCAATGGCATCGGCGGCTCGAAGCGTCAGGATGCTCTCTCCTGTGAGCGCATATGTGAAGTGGGGGTTCAGGGTGTTCTCGATAAAAGCCTTCAGCTCCTCGAGGGCCTCGGTCTGCTCGTGCGAGGAGCTCAGATTGTGGCGCACCACGATGTTGACCTTGCTGAAGTTCGGCGACACGTAACGCTCGAGGTCCTGAGGCTGGACAAAAAGGAGGTACTGCGACACCCGTTCCGGGGTATCAGGGAGCCCGTTCGGGGTTTTGACGCCTTCTTCCATACCGCTCTGGATCGTCCTCAAGATATCCACGAGGGAAAGGGACTTGTCGAACCGGCCCTGCTCCCGCATGAAGTCCTGAATGG
>JASFQI010000223.1:0-8287 GCA_050115555.1 Desulfobacteraceae bacterium | reverse complement strand
GGGGATCGACCTGAGATTCCAGCAATTTCCAGATGAGCTCGCAAACCTTCCCGGGGACTATTCCCCGCCAAGCGGGTGCCTGCTTGTTGCACAATGGGACAGGACTCCGGCAGGTTGTGCGGCGCTGCGCCGATTTGAGGGAGAGATCTGCGAAATGAAGCGGCTTTACACCCGGCCCCGGTTCCGTGGCCGGGGTCTGGGAAAGGCCCTGGCGGAGCGGGTGATCGAAAGGGCTCGAGAGGCGGGGTATCAGCGCATGCGCCTGGATACTCTTCCGGATATGAACGCTGCGCGGGCCCTGTATGTTTCCCTTGGATTTCAGGAAATCGCGTCTTACCGGTACAATCCCGTGGAGGGAACGGTGTTCCTCGAGTTGAACCTGGCCTTCCCCCGGGCGTAGAGAGCAGGAGCCGGCTCACCCGATCGATGCATGTCAGGAAGAGATCAATCCTGCTCCGTAAATTTTGGAGAGGTTTTTTTATGACAAAACGCGACAAACGAAAGAGATCAAAACCCACCCGCAAGGGGTGGTGGAAGCGGTTCCTGGAACGCATGGCTCAGGCAAACGCGGAGGCCATGAAAAAGCAGGGCTGTCCGACGTGAGGCATTCATCGCAGGTAGTGCCGGCGGCATTGCCCTGATCGTTTTTCCTTCTCGAAGTTTCTGCAAATCCGAAAACGCCCTGAGAGCGGCTATAGGCGGTTTTGCAACGCGTGCTCAAACGAGAAAGGACGATGCCATGGAGCAGACCTGGAATGCAGGAAAGCTGCTCGGCCTTTCCGGAGGGTACTGGAGTGCGTTTACTCTGCATGCAGGCGTTGCACTCGATCTGTTCACTCACCTGGGCGATGACGCCCTGGAGGGGGAGGTGCTGGCGGAAAGGCTCGGCGTGGATGTCCGGGGCCTGATCGCCCTTTTGAACGGCCTCACGGCGATGCATTTGCTGGTGCGAAAAGGAAGTGCTTACGCCAATGTCCCGGATGTCAAGCCGTTCCTGATTCGAGGGACTCCGGAGTATGTCGGGGACATGATCCTGCACCACTGGAACCTGGTCCCCGCCTGGTCTCGACTGACTCAGGCGGTCCGAACCGGGAGGCCTGCCCGGGACCGGAAACGTTCCAGCGAGGAACGTGAACATTTTCTGAGGGGGATGGCGGTATCGGCCCTAAGAATCGCTCCGCAGGTGGTGCGTCAGCTGGATCTTAAAGAAAAACGCCGCCTCCTGGACCTGGGCGGCGGCCCGGGGACCTATGCGGCCCATTTCTGCCTGGAAAACCCGGATCTCGAAGCGACGGTGTTCGACCTTCCGGGTTCCGAACCCGTGGCTCGAGAGACCTTTGAGCACTTCGATTTGGTCGACCGATTGTCCTTTCAACCCGGCGACTACCACACCGACCCGATTCGCGGTCGTTACGATGTGGCATGGCTCTCCCATATTCTTCACGCCGAGGGACCGGAGGCATGCCGCCGCATTCTGCACCGTGCAGCCTCGGCTCTGGAGCCTGATGGAATTCTGCTGATCCACGAGTTCATTCTGGACGATTCCATGGACCGTCCCCTGTTTCCAGCACTTTTTTCCTTGAACATGCTCGTGAACACACCGGAAGGGCGGGCTTACTCTGAGGCACAACTGCGGGACATGCTCACCCACGAGGGGCTCCGGGATGTGAAACGGCTTGATTTCAAGGGGCCGAATTCATCCGGAATCATAATGGGGCGCATGTGATTCGCCGAGAAATATAGAAAAGTCAAAAGGCCATCTTGCGTTCCTTGAGGCCCTGCAAGGGAAAGAATTTTCGTTTCCAATGGGGGTTTCAGACCTGAATCACGTCCTCTTCCTCAAAGCGCCGAGGAGAGAGATCTCCGGTCTTTTCAAACGTGTCGATCCATGTTTTTACCCGTTCCATTCCGTACGCCTTCTCCCAGCCGCGGACAATGCGTTTCACCGGAATATCGTCGAAGGTGCCCACGTACTCCACATACTCCATGAATTTGTGATGGTCCAGGTTGTAAGGCTGGAACAGGGAATCATCGCGCCCATTGAATTCGAGAGGTGCCACCCGGTGTCGATGGCAGAGCTCTGCATTGAATGCAGGAGTGGCTTTGACCCAACGACCTTCCAAATAGAACTCATTGTAGCCGTGGAAGACGAAAAGGTCGGATCCCATGTATTCGAGGAGCTGCTTTGTGGAAAGGTGATTGCGCACGTGGGCGAATCCCACCCGGGTGGGGATGCCGCATGCCCTGCCCAAGGCGCAGAGCAACGAGGCCTTGGGCACGCAGTACCCCAGCCCGGCCTCAAGGACACGGCTTGCCCGGTAGTGCTCGGGGAGGTAAAATGGGTAATAGGGAGTGTATCGAATGCCGTCACGGACCGCGTAGTAGAGATGTACGGCCTGGGATACGGGGTCGCCTTCCGTGCTCGCGGTGACCTCTCTTGCAAAGGCGATCACTTTCTCATGGTCGCTGTCAATGATAGAGGTGGGTTGAAGATAACGTTCATCGGAGTCATCCATTGCTTTTCTCCTTCTATCGCCCGCGAAGTGCCCGCCAAAGCCGCTGTGAGGATACTCGCGGCAGGGTGTTCCGAATCCGATTCGAACGTTATAACAGATCTCCGGGAATGGCGTCAAAACAACCATTTCGAAAGGCGCCGCGCCGGGGTTTCCTCTGGAAGGATTCGAGGTGTGGGCACGGGATTTTTTCCTTGACACGGCCGTGCGGATTTCCTTATATTTCGAAATAGTTATTTTGTAGCTAAAATGTAGTCAAAATGTGAGTCCAGAACTCATGGATACACACAAACGGGTTTTGGCCGGCATGGTTAAAATTCAATACGTCGGCTGTGCGGAATCGATAACCCCCACGAAACGAGCGTATCGTGACAGACCCAAAAAAGAATCATAGCGCCGAGAAGACTCCCGCCATGAACGGCAAGGTCAAATTCGAGGTTTACGGCGAGGAAATGATCGAGAAAAAGGTCAAGATGAGCGGGAACAGCGGCAGGGTTTACCTCCCTCCTGACTGGGTCGATCATTATGTGAAGATCATTCGAGTCGACTAGCCGGGCAGCCCAGGGGAAGGAAACACGACGTGGAAAACGTAATCATTCGAAAACTTCGTGAGGAAGACGTAGAGGATATCGGACGCATCCAGGGGCGGATCACCAAGTCCGCCGTGCCGCAAGGATTTCTGGAGATCGTTCAGGAGTATGCCGCAAAACCGGATAATGCCTGCTTCGTGGCCGAGTACGAAGGGCAAATCGTTGGATTCATGATCAGCAGCATCCTTCCCGGTATCTTCGGCACGGAGAGAAGCGCATGGATTGCCATCCTTGGTGTGGAGCCGAGGTACATGGGGCAGGATATCGGAAGGGCCCTGGCAGCGGAGGTTTTTTCGTTTTTCAAGGAAAAGGGCATTAAGAACATCTACACCTCAGTGAGATGGGATTCCACGGACATCCTCTCTTTTTTCAAGACCCTGGGTTTTGACAGGAGCAATTTTATCAACCTCAGGAGGGTCCTCGATTGATCGCTGTTTCGTATCAGGATTCGTGCGGCTGTCCGCATCCATCGTCCTGAAGACCTTATTCACCCGCCTCGACAAGAGTGTCTCATCACACGGTTCTTCTCTGGAAGCCGTTTTCGCTATCCTGCCGGGAAGAACCGCCACCCAAAGGGCATTTTCAATCCCGTTTCCTCTTCAACCAAGGGGCTGAGATCGCCAAGGAATAAAAGCCCTTTCAGCAAGGTCTCTGTGCGAGCCCCGCGACCCAGGGTGAACGCAGTGGTTTCATTTCGAATACAACAGGAAATCCCCGGTTCGTCGTACAGGGATCTCAGCGTGACATCAAGGAGGATGTGTCCTATCCTATTTCTGTTCCGCATGCGTTCTTTACTTTTTATGGATGAAAAGCCGCCTTCCATCGTCCACATCACACACAGGAACTCGATCCCCCGGGGGATATTCGGATCATGATGACAGCAGGAATCGATTGCGGTGCAAAGAACACCAAGACCGTTGTTCTAAAAGACGATCAAGTGATCGGCAGAGGAAAGATCTCCACTGGTTTCGACCCGGCGGCGTCCGCTGAAGCGTCCCTGGAACAGGCGCTGAAGCAGGCCGGTATGCGGCGTGAGGACCTGGAAATGATCGCAGGAACCGGGTCGGGCAAGGCCTGCATCAAGGCGGCGGGGATTGAGGTGGATGACATTCTGGCCATGTGTAAAGGCGCGCACTCCGTCTTTCCAAATGCCCGAACCGTCGTGGATGTGGGCGCTGAGGAAGGTCGTGCCGCCAGGATGGATAAAACCGGCAACCCTGAGGACTTTGCCGTCAACGAGAAATGTGCGGCCGGAGCCGGGACGTTCATTGAGACCATGAGCCGGGCCCTGGATATCCCTTTGGAGGAACTGGGCACGCTTGCATTGACCTCGGACAATGAGATCCCCATGAATGCTCAGTGCGCCGTCTTTGCCGAGTCCGAGGTCGTAGGCCTCATCCATGCCAGGACAGCGAAAAAGGACATCAGCAAGGCGGTTCACGATGCCATGGCGAATCGTATCGTAACCATGATACGCCAGGTAGGTGCAAACGAGGATGTGGTCATGATCGGCGGGGTGGCTTACAACCCGGCGATCGTGACGGTTTTGAAGCAGGAGTTGGGGCTGGAGACGATCTACATCCCCGAGTCCCCGGAATTCACCGCTGCGTTGGGCGCCGCTTGTGCGGCAGCGGAAGAGGTTGGGCCCGGGGCACAGTGAGGGGTGGGGGGAAGGAGTGGCAGAAAGCGCGGCGAACGGAACCAACCGCCTCGTAACGGCAGAGGGGTTGCCGGCAAGTAGAGGAGAATGCAATGGGTGAGCAACGGGTCCAGGAGTCTTGGAAGTGGTCCGAGGCCAACTGGAAAAACCCCGAAGCGGACTGGAAGGAAGCCACATTTATTACCGTGGGCATCGATGTGGGGTCGGTCAGCTCCCAGGCCGTGATCATGGCCGACGGACAGATCATTGCCTACGGAAACATAAGGACCGGTTCAGACAGCGAGGACAGCGCGCAAAGGGCCCTGGATTTTGCTATGGAGGCACTCAGGGATATGCCGGAGGAGCGCATCGACTATGTGGTCGGCACCGGATACGGCCGCGTCAACGTACCCATGGCGGATCGTTCCGTCACCGAGATCGCATGCCTGGCCCGCGGAGGACACTTCCTTTACAGTCCCGATGTTCGGACCGTTCTGGATGTGGGCGGGCAGGATATCAAGGCGATCCAGTGCGACGAGCGTGGCAAGGTGAAGAACTTTCTGATGAACGATAAGTGCGCAGCAGGAACAGGCCGCGGCATGGAGGTCTTTGCGGACCTCCTGGGCGTGCCCGTCCAGGACGTGGGCGATCGGTCCTTTCAGGTGAAGGAAGAGCCGGAGGCCGTGTCCAGTGTGTGCGTGGTGTATGCCAAGTCCGAGGCCCTCGGGCTCCTTCGAAAGGGGTGGAGCACGGAGGAAGTGCTCGCTGCCTACTGCCGTGCCATGGCGGAGCGGATTTACTCCGTGGTGGAACGGATGGGCGTGACACCCGAGCTTGCAATCACCGGTGGAATGGCCAAGAACCGCGGAGTCATCGATCGACTGATTCCCATGCTGGCTCTAAAACCCGTGAAGACGGCGTGGGACCCGCAGATTGCCGGTGCGGCGGGCGGCGCCCTGTTCGGAGATGCCCTGTGCCGGAAGGGCAAGGGCCGTAATGCGTGAGATCACATTGACCATCAACGGGAAGGAGGTCCGGGTTCCCGCTGGAGCCACCATTCTCGAGGCGGCGCAAAGTGTGGAGATTTACATTCCAGCGCTTTGCCACCATATGGATCTGCCGCCGGCCGGGGGCATAGATCCGGCGCCGGTAGTGTATCAGGGGGGGCGGGAAATCAAGAATGCCCGACAGGGCGAGAGAATCGAAGGATGCGGCCTGTGTCTCGTGGAGGTGGAGGGGAGGGAGGATCTGATCAGGTCCTGCGCTACTGCGGCCGAATTCGGAATGGTGGTGATTACGGAGAACGAGCGGATTCGAGCAAAGCGGCGGGAAAACCTGACGCCCATTCTGGCCCGGCATCCGCATGCGTGCCTGACCTGTGCACAGCAGGATGGGTGTTCCAGGAGCTCATGCTCCACCAACGTCCCGAAAATCGAGCGGTGCTGCCCGTTGTTGGGACACTGTGAGCTTCAGAGTGTGGCCAACTACGTAGGTATTCCCACGGCTGCACCCAGGTGGGTTCCGACGAACCTGCCGATCCTTGACGACCTTCCTCTCTTTGTCTGGGATTACAATCTGTGTATCGCATGCACACGATGTGTGCGGGCGTGCCGGGATCTGCGTGGAGTCGAGGCGCTTGGCTTCGTTCGGGACGAGAACGGGCTGGTGCAGATCGGAACGCTCGCCCCGTCACATATGGAATCGGGGTGCCGTTTCTGCATGGCCTGCGTAGAGGTCTGTCCAACCGGGGCGCTCATGGACAGGGACGTCCGCGTCGGAAGGAAGCGGCAGGATCTCGTGCCCTGCCGAGAGGCCTGCCCGGCGCATGTGGACGTTCCCGGATACCTTCGCTTGATCGCACAGGGACGGGGGGACGAGGCGAATGCCCTGGTTCGGGAGAAAGTACCCTTTCCCGGCGTGCTCGGCAGAGTCTGCACGCACCCGTGCGAGGACGCGTGCAGGAGGGGCGGGGTCAATGAACCTGTGGCCGTCTGTGCGCTCAAGCGCTATGCAGCGGACCACGAGGCGGGCATGTGGAAGCGCAGGCTCCGGGTCGAGGCGGACAGCGGAAAGCGGGTAGCTGTGATCGGGGCCGGCCCTGCAGGTCTCACGACCGCATTCTACCTTCGCAAGGCCGGGCACGGGGTCACCCTGTTCGAGGCCCGCGACCGGCCGGGCGGTATGATGCGTTACGGCATTCCGGCCTTCCGCCTTCCTCGGGAGGTGCTGGATGCAGAGATTCGGGATATCCTTGACCTCGGGGTGGAGTTTCGTCCGGGACGGGCTCTTGGGAAGGAGATCCATCTGGGTGACCTTCTGAGGGAGGGGTTCGACGCGGTGTTCATTGCAACCGGCGCACAGGAGAGCCGGCGGATTCCTATGCAGGGATCGAATCTGTCAGGGGTGCTCCGGGGGGTGGACTTTCTGAGAAACATTGCTCAAGGCAGGATCACACAGGTCGGGGAACGGGTCGTGGTGATCGGAGGTGGAAACGTGGCTGTGGACGCTGCACGGACCGTTCTGCGGTGCGGAGGCCTGGAGGTCACGATGGCCTGTCTGGAGAGCCGCAACCAAATGCCGGCTCGTGCGGGGGAAGTGGAAGATTTTCTGGCGGAAGGGGGTCGGGTCCTGACATCCCGGGGTCCCCGGCGAATCCTGGGACGAAACGGACGGGTTGTAGGGGTCGAGCTTGTTCGCTGCAAAGCGGTGTTTGACGAAAGGGGCGCCTTTCGTCCCATGTTCGACGAAGGATCCAAGGAGATCGTGAAAGGGGATACGGTGATTCTGGCCGTGGGGCAGGCCGCGGATCTGTCCTTTCTGGAGGGAGACGCACGCGTAGTCACGTACCAGGGCCTGATCGTGGTGGAACCGGACACCCAGGAGACCCGTTTGACCGGTGTGTATGCGGGGGGGGATGTGGCGGGGGACCCAGGGGATGTCATTCACGCGATTGCCGCTGCAAGGAGGGTGGCCGTCTCTATAGATCGTGCCCTGGGAGGAGCAGGGAACATAGATGACGTCCTGTTTTCCAGGGAGGATCCTGAGCCCTGGCTGGGACGGGAGGACGGGTTTGCAGATCGACTGCGCGAGGAGATGCCGGTAATCGATCCGCAGGATCGTTCCCGGACCTTCGAAGAGGTGGTCCTAGGGTATGACCCGGACGCGGCCATCCGTGAGGCGTCCCGATGTCTCCAGTGTGATCTTCGTCTCGCCCTACAGAGGAACCCTTCGCCACCGACCAGGGAACTGCCGTTGAATAAGGAAGCCGTGTATGGAGTGCCGGAGAGCGAAGGAGTGTTTCAGCTTTTTGATGAGGAACGCCGGGTCTTGACGATTCGAGGTACGGAAAATCTCAGGCGCTCCCTGCTCGATGCGCTGGGAGACGGCGGGAAAGCGGCGTTTTTCGAGTTCGAGGAGAACAAGCTGTACTCCCAAAGGGAGAGTGAGTGGATTCAGAGGTACCTTCAGGAGCACGGAGAAATGCCGGGCTCAGGGGATGACGATCTGGACGATCTGTTCTGAGAGGAGACTTTGGGAGGGAATGG
>JASFQI010000222.1:0-8289 GCA_050115555.1 Desulfobacteraceae bacterium | reverse complement strand
TGGACAAGATGAGCCGGGTCATGGGCGGGGACTTTCTCCTTCCCATGGTCGCCCAGTACGGGGCCCACGAGATCACTCAGAACTTCAAGCTCACCTGCTTCTTCGAGATCGCCCGCTCCGTGGAGGTTTCCGAAGAGACGATTCCCCATGTCACGCCTACGGTCCTGGCCCTGACCTCCCCGGAGTCCTGGGCTGAGACGGACAGGGATGCCCTGGACGAGGGCCGGGTCGGATTTGATGCGTCCAGCGAGCGCAAGGGACCGCTCTCCCTTGCCGCCATCTCCGAGCTCAAGCCCCCTCTGCCGGAACCGGAGGGTGAAACGGACGGCGGAGAAGAGAAATCCGAGCCAAAGGACGGGCCCGGTGAAATCACAGGGGAGGGCAAGCTCGTGGTTTTCGGGGACGCGGACTTTGCCAGCAATAAATACTATCACACGTCCGGAAATGCCGATTTCATCACGAACACGATGAATTACCTCGCAGGCCGTGGGGACCTGATCACGATTCAGCAGAAGCACCGCGACGTGGAGGCCCTCATGCTGAACCGCGAGCAGGGCATGGTCCTGTTCTGGATTCCAGTCGTGGTGATCCCCCTTTGCGTGGTGATGATCGGCGTCGTCGTATTCCTTCGAAGGAGGTCGCGTTGAAGTACCGATCCACTATCCTTTATCTGGTTGCTGCCCTTATTCTCGGAGGGATCTACTTCCTGGATGTTCGAAGTGAGAAAGAGGAGGAGACCCGGAAAGAGGAGGCCTCCAAGCTGTTCCAGAAGATCCCGGATAAACTGTCCCGGCTGACCATTAAGCGAAAGGGCGGGACCATTGTACTCGAGCGGATCCCCGACGCAGACCCTGAAAAGGCCTGGGTCGTGACGGCTCCGGTGAGGACGGGGGCGGACTTTTTCTCGGTAAACCGAATCACGAGCCTGCTTCCTCACCTGGCATACACCCGGATCGTAAAGGAGTCGGCCAAGGATCTGGAGGGGTTCGGACTGGCGGACCCGCCCCTCGTGATCTCATGGGCCGGCGAAGACACGAAGGGCTCCCTTTCCATCGGGGAGGAGAGCCCGATTGACAAAGATTTCTATGCCAAGACGGCCGATCAACCGCGCATCGTTCTTCTTCCGGCCCACAACAAGGAGGTCCTGGACAAGGACCTGTACGACCTTCGGGACAAACGGCTCTTCACCGTCGCCTACGACCGCGTGACCCGGATGGACGTGGAGGGGCCTTCAGGTTCCTGGACATTGGTGAAGTCCGGGGAGACTACGTGGGCCCTGGAGGGTCAGCCCGGCTTTCCTGTGGATTCCGAACGCGTGAACGCGATCGTTCGAAAGCTGTCCTGGGAAGAGGCCGCCTCGTTCGAGCAAGAAGAGGCCAAGGACCTGTCCCCCTATGGCCTGGACGCACCCGATCTGCGGATTGCTCTTGCGGCCGAAGAAACGCGGGAGGAACTCCAAGTGGGAAAGGCCGTGGATGAAGGGGAAGAGCGGCGCTACGCATGCATGGCGCAAAGGCCCCAGGTCCTGACCGTGAAAACCCATTTTCTGAAGGATTTCCCAGCATCTCCAGAGGACCTTCGCAGGAAGGAGCCGGATTCGGAGGAGGTCTCGATCCCGGAGCCCGAAGCCGAACCCTCCGGCTAGCAGGCGGGGCGTCATATCCCCGTCGGCAATGCTTCGGACGCGGGACTGGGCATTCGATGAGACAGTAGAGGTCGTCCCTTCTCAGCAAAAAAGCGTGACGCGGTGCAGTAGCAACCGGAATGGAACGGACTCAAAACAACGTGTGATTTTTCAAGAGAAGAGGAAAGGCTATAGTTTCGTTTCCAGACGAGGAATCCCCATGGATATGCGTTTGTTTTTCACGGTCTTTGCCACTGTCTTTATCGCGGAGATCGCGGATAAGACCCAGATCGCCACGATGCTTTATGCCACGAACGCTCCCCAGAGTCGCCTGACGGTTTTCCTAGGATCGGCCTTCGCCCTGACGCTCGCTGCGGCCTTGGCGGTCCTGGTCGGGTCGGCTTTCTCCCACGTGATCCATCCCCGGGTCCTTTCCTGGGTCGCGGGCGCGGCGTTTATCGCGGTGGGTGTGTGGACGATTGTGCGTGGGATCTCCGGATGATGCGAACGGCTCGTCCCCGGGGCTTAAAAGAACCGGTTCGCCGATCGGAGCGATGCCTTCGGAGGGCGATTATTGAAACGCCCCCAGCTGGCAGCTCGAGATCTTGACCCCGAGGGCCTCGCATGCCGAAGACACGGCGAGCTTCCGAAGGCCCAACTCCCCGGCAATGTCCCAGGCCGCTTTGCAAGGAAGCTTCCCGTGAATCAGCCGGTCTCGAATCCGGGCCTCCAGCTCCGGGGTCACGGTGTCTGCCGGCGTGACGATTTTTTTTCTTTCCGGTTGATACCCGTGGAGCCCCAGCTGGCAGCGAATGAGAGAGATCTCGAGCCGGTCTGCGGTGAACCCTACCTCCTCCGGCGGCACGCCCACGTCCTTCGCCACCTCGAAGGCCACCGCACATGGGAGGCCCTCCTCACGGGTTCGTTCCTTCACTGCACGTACCACGTCCGCGTTCAGCTTGCGTCCGGATGGATGCTTGTCCGAAAAATGTCCTTTGTCCTCGTGTGTCACCCGTCGCCTCCTTTTTTCATTCTCCCGAGAGCCTTATCCGATTGCCGGAGGTCACCCGGTCCTCGAGGCCCCCGCGGCTGCCTGGGCCGGGCTACTCTCGAAAGATCTCCCGGGCCGCCACGAGACGCATGATCTGGTTGGTCCCCGTGTAGATCTGAATGAGCTTGGCATCCCGCATCATGCGCTCCGCCGGGAAGTCCTTCATGTAACCGTATCCCCCCATCACCTGCACTGCATCGGTGGTGACCTTCATGGCGGTATCCGAGGCCGTGAACTTGGCCATGGCGCAGAACTTCCGCGCCTTGTGCCCCTTTTCCGTATCCATGAGTCGCGCGGCCTGGTAGGTGAGCAACCGGGCCGCCTCTGTGGAAGCCACCATGTCGGCGAGCATGAACTGAATCGCCTGGGTCCGCGCGATGGGCTTCCCGAACTGGACCCGGTTCTGAGCGTACGTCACGGCTTCGTCAATGGCGCCTTGGGCCAGGCCCACGGCCTGGGCCGCAGCAAAGAGACGGCTGGTGTCCAGGGCCGCCATCATGTTTCCGACGCCTTCCCCTTCCTCGCCGATCCGGTTTTCAGCAGGCACCACCATGTCTTCGAAAATCAGCTCGGAGTTGACAGATCCCCGCATGCCCATTTTGTTCTCGTCCTTGCCGTAGTGAAGTCCCGGGAACCCTTTTTCCACGACAAAGGCCGACATCCCCCGAGCCCCCTTGGCCGGATCCGTATACGCGTACACGGTGAGCACGTCCGCCACGGAACCGTTCGTGATAAAGCACTTCCGCCCGTTCAACACGTAGCGGTCCCCGTCCCTCACGGCCCGTGTTTTCATGGAGAGGACGTCCGAACCCGCTTCGGGCTCGGTCGCAGCGAATGCGGCGAGCCGGCCTCGGGCGAGCCCCGGGAGATAGGCCTGTTTGAGCTCCTTTGAACCGCCGAACAGGATCGGGAGCATGCCGTCGGCCTGGGCAATGAGCAGCAGGGCGGTGGAGGCACAGGCCTTGGCGATTTCCTCAAGAATCATGGAAAAGAGCACGTAGTTCGCGCCGACGCCGCCGTACGTTTCGGGAAGAAGGGGGGTGAGCACCCCGTTCTCCGAAAACACGCGGACGGCGCCCCAAGGGAACGCCTGATTTTCATCGATCTCCGCGGCTCGTGGCCGAACCTCCCGATCAACGATCTCTCTCACGGTGGAAAGCATCATCTGCTGTTCCTGGTCGAGCTCGATCATTCCTCCCCCTCCTTTCGGCGGGATGTATCGGTATTCGAATGATTCAGGCGCACAAGACGACGACTTGAGGCCCTGGCGAGACCCCGAAACGACGGCCTTGACCCTCCATACCACGCAAGGTCCACAGGATGAACAAAAAAGCGCACTCTGGTCAAGATCTTTCGGGTCAGGCGCGGATCGCGTTCCGCAAGACCGCACCTTCCCGGTTGATCGGTTGTTGGAAACGTGCTACACCCGAATGCGCTGGACGTACCCCAAAGGGCAGGATTTGAAAAGATCCAGAAGGATTCGAGCACGCGATGAGCGATACCGGCAAACACGACCGAACAGCCACGGGAGCGGCTCTCGTGATTCTCGCCGCGCTTTTATACGGCGCCATGAATATCTCCGTCAAGTTGAGCGCGTCCCATCTCTCCGTTTGGCAGACCGCCATGGGCCGATTTCTGCTCGGCGCACTGGTGATCCCTTTCCTGGCACGACCGCTACACCTGGACCTGCTGGGCCGTGAACGCCGCCTTCTCATTCTTCGAGGACTGTGCGCCACCGCTGCTTTTGTCCTGCTTATTCAGGCCATTAAAACGATTCCCCTTTCCGTGGCCATCGTGCTTTTCTATCTCTGGCCTGTGTTTGCCTGCATCCTGAGTGCCTGGGTCGCGGGCGAGCCCACCACGGGCAGGGAATGGCCGTTCGTGATCGGCGCGTTCTTCGGCTCCGCACTGATCCTGTGGCCGGAGGAAGCCGGCCCCGGAGTTCAGGTGGGGCATCTTTTGGCACTCGCATCATCCTTTCTGGCCGGCATGGCCATTATTCTGATTCGAAGGCTCGGGAAAACCAACAATGCCTTTACCATTTACTTCTATTTCTGCCTGATGGGCGCGCTGTTTTGCCTCGGCCCCCTCCTTTCCCGGCCCGCTTCCGTGCTGCCCGCCTCCACGGCCGGATGGATCGGTCTGCTTGCGGTCGCCGTCTTTGCCATGAGCGCGCAGGTGATCATGAATCAGGGCATGAAGACCCTGAACGCTTCTCGAACCGGGGTTTACATGATGATCGAGGTCCTGGCGGCTTCCACCTTCGGCGTACTTTGGCTCTCCGAGCCGTTCGGGCCGAAGCTCGTTGCGGGAACCATCCTGATCCTGGGATGCGGGGTGGCCCTCCTGTTTCTTCCGGCCCCATCGCAATCCGGGGCGGGCCCGGATAGAACGGCCGGGCCGGTTGCCGATCCTGAAGCGTGAAGGTGAACTCCCTGGCCCCTGAGATTCGCAAGGCGAACCTTCGGGACCTGTAACCCTGGGCATTCCCTGCCCCACGGTGGATCCCTTTCTCCGTGAGGAGGCGGAAGGGGTTCCCCTCTTGCCCGAAACCGTTCGG
Source organism: Desulfobacteraceae bacterium (assembly GCA_050115555.1). Lineage (GTDB taxonomy): Bacteria > Desulfobacterota > DSM-4660 > Desulfatiglandales > HGW-15 > JASFQI01. The sequence continues at coordinate 3,054 of JASFQI010000222.1, read as the reverse complement.
GGTTCGTGATGAAGGCCTTTTGCGTGAAAGCCGTGCTCTTCGACTTCGACGGCACCCTCAGCCGGCCCGGGTCCCTGGATTTCAATCAGATCAAGAAGGCGCTGGGTTGCCCCTTGGACCGGCCGGTCCTGGAGTTCATCCGCGAACTGCCCGACAAGGCCGAACGGGAGCGGGCCATGGATTCCCTGAATGCGTTCGAGCAAGCGGGAGCCGAGGAGTCCGAGCCCAACCTCGGCGCAGAGGAGACCGTGCGCGCCATCCGGTCCCTCGGGCTCGGAGTGGGCCTGATCACGCGAAACCGGCTGGCTTCCATTGAGCGGGCCCTCGAGAACTTCCGGCACCTGACCCCCTCGGATTTCGACGTCATTGTCACCCGGGACCATCCCCTTGCACCCAAACCGAGCCCCGAGGGCATCCGGTTCGCGGCCGATCGACTCGGGGTGGACGTCTCCGAGCTCGTCCTGGTAGGGGACTTCGTGTTTGACGTGCTGGCCGGAGAGCGTGCCGGCGCGGTAACCGTCTTTCTCTCCAACCGCAGCGGAGAGAACCATCCAAGGGCGGACTTCACCATCGGTACACTCGAGGAGCTTGTGGACATCCTTCGCATGGGTCTCTCCCTGCGACCGGGTAAGCTGCCCAATGATCTTCTCGTGCGATTTTTAGAGGCGTTCAAAATGGACGATCCTTCGGTCCGAATCGGGCCGGGGATGGGCGAGGACACGGCCGTGGTGGAGATCGGCCGGCCCGAGCTCCTGGTGATGACGTCGGACCCGATCACGTTTGCAACGGACGCCGCCGGGATCTACGCCGTGGCCGTCAACGCCAACGACATGGCCACGTCAGGGGCCTTGCCGCGCTGGATGATCACCACACTCCTTTTCCCGATCGGCACGACGCCCTCCCGGATTCGACACCTCATGGGGGAGCTGTGCGCCGCCTGTAATCGCTGGGGCATTACGCTCTGCGGCGGGCATACCGAGATCACGGATGCCGTGTCCCGGCCCGTGGCCGTCGGAACCCTCGTGGGGACCGTGAGCCGGGAAGGGCTCGTGGACAAACGGCGAATGCGGCCGGGCGACGCCTTGCTCATGACCAAGAGCGCCGGTCTGGAGGGGACGGCCATCCTGGCCCGCGAGTTCGAGGACCGGCTGCGGCAGGGCGGCATCGGGAAGGACGTCCTGGAGCGGGCCTCCGCATTGCTCTCGCAGATCGCCATCCTGGAGGAGGCCCGTGTCTGCGCCTCGTTCCCGGCCACGAGCGCCATGCACGATGTGACCGAAGGGGGCGTGGCCACCGCCCTGACGGAGCTGAGCGTCGCAGGGGGCCGCGGTCTCCGGGTGGATCTGGAGGCCGTTCCCGTCTCCGAGGACACCCGCCGCGTGACCGGGGCATTGGGGATCGATCCCCTGGGCTTGATCGGATCGGGAAGTCTGCTTGTCTGCTGCCGGCCCGCGGAAGCGCCGGCGCTTCTCGAGGCGATCCGAACCAGGGGCATCCCGGTCCGGCGCATCGGCGAGGTGATCGATCGGGAGCCCGGTGTGGAAGCCCACCGATCCGGGGAGCCTGCGACACACCCGTCTTTCGAGGTGGACGAGATCACACGGTTTTTTGATAAAGGCCGTGATCGTGACTCGTGTTCGTGAAGGCCCCGAGTTCGTTCCATTCACGTGCTTTCTCCAAGACCAGCACTCGAACCGTCCTTGAATCAGGGGCTTATAGGCCTAGGCACCTCTTATGCTTCGGGGCTCCAAAGGGGAGGGTTTCTTCCGCTCTCCGGGCTTCCGGCCTGGTCATTGCCGGGGGTTACGCCCGGGGGCATTCCTGCCCCCTCCGCGTTCCACACTGCCTGCGGCGGGGATGGCCTCGGCTTCCCCCAGGCATAACCCCCGCAATGACGAAGGCCTCTCGCAAAGTCCGCTCCAGAAGACCTCCCCTTTTCCGCCCTCCTGCCTGGGAGTCTCTATGAGCTTTCATCCAAGTCCCGGGCATCCCGTGTCGCTCACAGAACCGGGGGGTTCGGTCCTGGAGCGGAGGCGACGGGGGAACCGTCTCAAGGAGCGAGACTTAGAGGCCAGGAATCGACTCGGATCGGCGGTCCCTGGAGCCCCGGACCTGAAAGCGAGGGGCGGGTCGAAGCCCCCGTGGTGCAACTCCCCGAAGGGTGTAAAGCGTGCCCGAACGCTAGCGATTCCCGCTCAGGGCGGCCGGTTCAGACGCCATCGCACTCTGGTGGAGCGACGGCGAGAGGGATTCCCCCGGTGCCGCAGCGGACCAGAGAATCCCACAGGAGGGATTCCGAAGGCCGTAGTAATCCATCGGGGCAAGGAGAATCCGCATCCCCAAAGAACAGGGCCGGATGCGTTCTGAAACGCATGAAAAACAAGGGCCCCGGGATGGCCCGGGGCTGTTGGTTTGATAGGGAAGGGGGAAACGCTTACAGCGGGATGTTTCCGTGCCTGCGGTGGGGGACGGGCCGGCGCTTGTTCCGGAGGGCTCGCAGGGCCCGGATGAGCTGGGGCCGGGTCTCTGCCGGCGTGATGACGCGGTGGACGAGCATGTTGGATGCCGCGTGGAACGGGTTGGAGTACTTGTGATCGTACTCCTCGATCTTTTTCTCGCGGTAGGCGTCCGGATCGTCCGCGCCCTGGATTTCCTTCCGGTAGATGAGGTTCACCGCGGTCTTGGTGTCCAGGACCACGAGTTGGGCAATGGGCCAGGCGAGCATCTGGTCCACGCCCATGCCCACGCAGCACATGGCCATGACCGCGCCGCCGTACTCCTTGCGAAGGGCCAGAGTGATCTTGGGCACCGTGGCCTCGGCGTAGGCATACAGCATCTTGGCCCCATGACGAATGATCCCCATGTGCTCCTGGCGCACGCCCGGAAAGTAGCCGGGTACATCCACGAAGTTGAGGAGCGGGATGTTGAAGGCGTCGCAGAAACGAATGAACCGGGCCGCTTTATCCGATGCGTCCACATCCAGGCTTCCGGCCCAGACCTTGGGCTGGTTCGCCACGATGCCCACGGTGCTCCCTTCCATGCGGGCAAACCCGA
>JASFQI010000221.1:0-8303 GCA_050115555.1 Desulfobacteraceae bacterium | reverse complement strand
ACAACGGTCAAGCAACAACTACTCTCCAAACAGGAGGAACTGGACAACCAAAACACTCAAAACTAAGGGCTGGGTGGTACACTTTTCAATTCCGGAAACTGGTACACTTTTACTTTCTTATTTACAAATCCGTGATCACGTTCTGCTCTGGGTCCCTTGAGCCGATCCTCTTCACCCGCATGAGGGGGTCGTATTGATATTCCCTTGTGGAGCCCCCGGGGAGCGAGATCTTCTCCGGTTGGCTCCAGTGGTAGGAGGCGTAGGTGATTGCGCCATGCCCGGGGATGTGAACCTCAGCGAGTTGGTTGTTGGCATTGTAGGCGTACGTGTAGGTCACCCCCTCCGGGTCGGTGTAGGTCCTCTTGAGCCCGTTTCCATAATAGGTGTAAGCAATGGTCTTGGCAAAGGGACCGAAGTCCACGGTCTCTTCGGTCTTTCGGTAGACGGCGTCATAGGTGTACTCGGCCGAGCTGGACCCGTCGTCATACCCTTTGAGGTTGCCAGCCTCATCGTAAGTGAGTGCTACGGTCTTAACGGGCTCCTGGTCATCCGGACCGGAAAAATACCGAATGGTTGTCAGCCTCCCGGCCTTGTCATAGCCGTAGACTGTGCTCTGGCCCTTGGCATCGGTTTTCTCCCTGAGGTTTCCGGCGCTATCATAGGCATAGGCCGTCTCCTGGCCCATGGGACGGGTCTCTTTGACCAGGCGGTTGTTCCGGTCATAGGCGAATTCCGTGGTCTGGCCCTTGGCGTCGGTGAGGGAGACCAGGTTGTCCCGGGAGTCATAGACATAATGGGTGGGGTTTCCCAAGGGGTCGGTGACTTGGGTCAGTCGGTTCAGGGCGTCGAATTCATAGGTGGTGGTCCTGCCCATCTTGTCCGTCTTGAGGATCCGATTCCCGGCCGGGTCGTAATCCAGGAGGGTGGTGTAGGCTTTAGACTCGCTCAGGACATCCGTCTCCTCGATCTTGCGGCCGCGCTGGTCATAGGCAAACCGCTTCGTGAAGGTAGGGTAGACGATCCGGTCGGGTTGCCGGGTACCGCCGGATACGCACGTGGGGCACCCGGCTGGGTCGGGCGTCTCGTAGATCCTGCGGGTCTCGTTGCCGGCCCCGTCCGTTTGGAGGACCATTCTCCCATGGGTGTCGTAGGCAAAGCGATTCTCCTTGCCCTCGGGATCGATCTGACGGGTGAGGTTCCCAGCAGCGTCGTACTCGAACCGGGTGGTGTTCCCCAGGGCATCCATGCGCTGAATCAGGTTGCCCTTGTCATCGTAGGCATAGCGGGTCTCGTTTCCCTTGGGGTCGACCTCGCGGATCTTCCTTCCCTGGGCGTCGTAGAAATAGCGGGTCTCATGCCCCAGGGGGTCCTGGGTGCGGGTCAACCGGCCGGCCAGGTCATAGGCATAGCGCCACATGGCGCCCGCGGGATCGGTCCTGGTGAGCAGGTTCCCCTGGGTGTCGTAGGTGAAACGGGTGGTGTGGCCTTCGGGGTCTGTGGTGGAAGTGCGGCTTCCATTTGGGTCATAGGTGTTCCGGGTGACGGTCTCCGGCGTTTTCTCGTCTCCCCTCTGCGTTGTGCTCAGGAGGTTTCCGTCCCCGTCATAGGTGTACGCGGTGACCCGCTCCGAGGGGGTGCCGGCGGCCTCCTTCTTTTCCATCAGGTGGCCCTTGTCGTCATAGGCAAAGTGCGTCTCCACCTTATTCTCGTCGATGGTTTTGATGGGGCGGTTGAGCCTAGGGTCGTACTCCTTTTTCACGGTGGCGCCGTCCGGGTGGACGACCTCCAGGAGGTTCCCTTTTTGGTCAAAGGTCTTGCGAGTGACCAAACCCCGGGCATCCGTGACGATCAGGGTGTGGCCCTGCTTCTCGATCTTGTGGACGGTTTTCCCGTTCACATCCACCCGCCGGGCCTGACCCTCCCGGTTGGACCAGATCTCGGTGACCTTGCCCGAGGGGTCCTCGATGCGCACGTAAAAGAGGGAGACCTCCTGGTCGTAGTCCCAGGTGAACCGGTGCCCCTTGCCGTCCCGGTCCAGGACCGAGGCCACACGGCCCAGGTCGTTGTAGGTGATGCCAAGGGTCTTTCCTTGGGGCTCGACCACCTCGGAAAGCCGGCCCTCGGCGTCATAGGCAAAGCGCGTCTCGTTTCCCAGGAGATCGGTCGCTGCGCTCAGATTTCCGTCCCGGTAGCGGTAGGTCACGCCCCGGCCGGTCCGGTCAAATGCCGTTCGAAGCCGGCCTTCCGCATCGTGCTCCAGCCACAACACGGGCTGGTTGTTCCGGTCGGAGAGGCAGAAGGGCCGGCCGTTGCGGAAAAGGACCCGGCCGATCACGCCGTTTCGGTCGCCAAAGGCCGTGAGTCGGCCCTCGGGGTTGTACCGCTTCCACTGGCCGGTCTTGCTCTCCCAGCGATACCCGGTCTCGGTTTGCTCGATGCGGAAGAAGCCTTCGGTGAAGACGCCCTTTTCCTCGGGAACGGCCCGGTAGGGGGTGTTGCCCTTGCGGATGGCCGTGATCCCGCCCTCAGGGCCGACGACCGGGGTGAGGTCGTGGCGCTCGTGCTCCCAGGTCCATTGCCCTCCCTGGTACCAGCGGTGAACGGCGAGCCTCCCGCCCGGGACCTTGACCGAGAGGTCCTCGCGGTCTCTCAAGTACTCCCCGGTGACCGTGTTCACACTGGAAGCCACGTCGTAGAACACGTACTGGTACTGATCGTCGTTGATGGCTGCGCAGACGAAATGGGGGTCGGTGAAGTCCGAGAGTTTGATCTCCTGATAGGCGGCCACGTCCTGGGCCTTGTCCAGGATATCGGCGGTGAGGGTGAGGGAGGCGCACCCGCCCTGGTTCCCGCGGCAGCTTAAGCAGGCCTCCACGGTGACCCGAGCCTGCTGCTCACCAATGGAGAGCCCAACCGAGGTCCCTTCTGTGCTCTTGAAGGCGTACCCGTGGGAGGGCCCTTTGAAGCGCCAGATCACGGGGCAGCCTTCCTGGGGAGTTCCTTTCAGCTCGGCTGTCAAACGGAGCGTGTGTGGTCCCTCAAACTGTGGGGTGATGGCCGAGACCTTCATGGTCGGGACATTCAACTTGCCCAGGGAGATGGTGTTCTCAGCAGGAAAGGCAAGAGCCGCTGGGAACAGGACCAGGCATGAGAGCAAAAGGCGAAGGGCTGTTCGCGACATGGGAAATTCCAAGCTCCTTAAAACGATCAGGATGGGAAGAAGACCTTCATTTACAAAACTACTAACGTGTTTAACTTACTTCTGTCCACAATTCATCCGATTCGCTGCTTGAATCGTGGATTTTTCGTCCTAATAGAACAAGATTCGTGCCGTTCAATGGGATGAGAGAGAAAGAATGTGGGAAGAGAAGGATGGGCTAAGGGAGAGGGTTCTAGAACTATTTGATAAGACGATTGAATTGGCTTGAGATTTTCGTCTGGGCGAGAGGATGGAGGAGGGCATGGATAAGGATTCATGAGGGACGTTACCCAGCCAAATCATGCCGCGTGCACAGATTTGTGTGCATTCGTGCATATTGAATTGTGCAAGATTAGGAAAAAACCTAAAATTTCAGCCAGATAGAAAATTGAAAAGTAGGGTTTTCATGTGCTTTTTGGTGCGGAGAATGGAAAAATGAAGAGAAAAAAGGGGGATCGGGAGACATTGAAAGCATGAGCAAAGGTAGGCATCAGGCCGACAGGCCTGGGTCTTCGGCTTCCAAGGGCTGTGCGCCATGGAGGACCCGGCTTCGTGCACAGAAATCTGTGCACGGAGCCGAAATTTCGGGCTGGAGCGTTTTGGGGATACGATGGAGGCCATACCTCCCTAGTAAAGGGAGGATCGAGGCCGGCGTCCCTTGGAGCTGTAAAGGCCGATAAAAAAGCCAACCATCATGATCCCGCCGCCGGTGATCACCCACTGGATGATTCGGCTGCGTTTCATCTGCCTGTTTTCCTCGTGCAATTTGTTGCTTCGAGATTTCTCTTCCTCGAAATCGTCTGCCATGGCTTGATACTGTTTTCTGAGGTCCAGATATTCTGAGGATTCCTTTTTCAACATTTCATACGCATGTCTGAGTTCGTCACGCTCCTGTTGGACTTCGGAAAGCTGGGATTCGGTGAGCTTTTTCTGCTCGCGCAACTCATCAAAGGTCTCTTGATGCTCCTCGAGCTTTTCGCGGATGACGTCACGCTCCTGCCTGGTCTGATCCAGCACCATGGCACAGGGTTTTTGGGAGGTCAGGTATCGGTTCAGCACCCAGCCCTCCTTGCCGTCCGCTGTGCGCACCATTGACCATTCAGTTCCCTTATCTACTAAATCCAATGACTTCCCACACTGGATCAAGGCAATGATCTTGTGGGTTGCGCTGGGTCCGGTCCTCATGGTGATCTCAAAATTTTTAGAGACGTAGACCGTTTGGGCCGTGCTTGCGGAGGGCAGGACCCAAGAGGCAATCAGAACGACAAAAAAGCATGGATTCGTGATTCTCATCATGATTTCAAACTCCGTTGGGCTTCTTTGGGATAGGAACGGTAGCGGCTCACTCCATCTCGGCAATTCGCTCTTTTTGCCTTTTTACCTTTTTCTTCCAAGAGGCATCTTCCCCGGAAAGATAGATATCCGCGAGCCGGTTGAACTCCCTGGCCTGTCCGATGACGTCTTTCATGAGCCAGGCCTCGGCCAGGTAATAAAAGTTCCGGCCGTTGTTCGGGTCAAGGTTGACCGCCCGCTCCAGGACCCGTATCGCCTCATCCGGCCTGTGAGACTCGAGGCACCGTCGGGCCTGCTCCGTGAGCCTCAGGGATGTCAGGGCGTGGGGATCGGGTTTGACGATGGGTTTCGCAGTCTCTTCTGTAGGGGGAACGACTTGCCCGGTCTCCCGGGACGGCCGGGAAGGGGAGCTCTCCGGTGCGGGCAACGTCGCACAGCCGGCGAGCACAAGACCCATGAGAACAAGAGGCCCGAGGACAGGGCTAACGTACCTTGAAAATTTCTCCCACACGGTGCAGGACCCTCCTCAACGGGTTCAAGGGATCGTGCCTGCGGCAGAACTCCGTCGGCGCGTGGCCTTCCAGAAAGTATTCCTCATACGTATGTGGGCAGCGTGCAGGGACAGCCAGCTGCCCGCTTTCCGCGCAGATTTCCCTTTTCAGGACTCCGGGGGGCATGCGGAACCACCTCCCGGAGAGGTGCTGCGGGATGTTGTTCATGAGATCTGCCCAGATGGGGAGGGCGGCGGAGGCCCCTGTCCCGTGGATGGAAGAGCCGTCGTCGAATCCGATCCAGACCAGGGCAAGAATATCCGGCGTATAGCCGATAAACCAGGCGTCCCGAGAGTCATCCGTGGTCCCGGTTTTCCCGGCAATGGGTTGAGGAGGTCCCAGCTGCATTAAAGCGTGTGCGGTTCCTTCAAGCACCACGCTTCGAAGCAGGGAGCTCATGATAAATGCCTTGGCAGGGGAGGTGACCCTCTTGACGGTCATGTGCCTGCGCTCGAGGATCTCACCGTTTTCGTCTACGACGTCTTTCAGAGAAAGGGGGTTGGGCAGCATTCCATCCGCGGCAAAGGTGCAATAGGCACGGGCAAGCTCGAGCGGGATGAGCTCCATGGCGCCCAGGGCGATGGAAGGAACGGGCTTCAAAGGGGTTGAGAATTCGAAATTCGAGGCGCTTCGAATGACCTCTTCCACCCCGATCTTCATGGCGAGGTCCACGGTCGCTGCATTACAGGACCTCGCCAGGGCCGTTCTCAATCTGACGTTTTCAACAGACAGGGATGTGTAGTTTTTGGGTCGCCATGTCTTCCCGCCCAGTTTGTAGGTTTTCGCGACATTGGAAAGGGAGGAGGCAGGATGAAATCCATGATCCATCCCTGCGAGGAATACAAAGGGTTTGAAGGCACTTCCGGGCTGTCGTTCGGCCTGGGTGACCCGATTGAACTGGCTGGCACTGTAGTCCCGGCCCCCGACCATCGCGAGGATATAGCCGGTCTTGGGTTGAATGACCAGCACCGCCCCCTGAAGCTTTTTCCCTGCGTCCTTCCGGCGCAGCGTGGGATCCGCTTTCTCGAGACGTTCCAGCCCGTTCGAAAGGGCCCTCTCGGCTGCTTTCTGGACCTGGGTGTCGAGGGTGGTAAAGATGGAGATCCCCAGACTGGAAAGGTCTTCCTCTGAGTAAAGGGCCTCCATCTGCCTGGAAAGGTAATCGATAAAATAGGGGGCCCCGTTCTTGTAACCCTGGAACCCAATGGGCTCGATGGGCTTTTCCTTGGCCTTCCGGACCTCATCGGCCGAAAGCCAGTCCAGACTCATCAGGGTGTTCAGGACCTGATCCCTGCGGGCCCTGCAACGCTCCTTGTCCACGTAAGGCGAATAGATATTCGGTGCGCGAATAATACCGGCAACGACGGCTGCTTCATCCGGCCGGAGTTCTTCGACGGGTTTTCCGAAGTAAAAAAAGGAGGCCTCCCCGAGCCCGTTGACGGCAACCGATCCCTTTTGTCCGAAGTAGATTTCATTCAGATAGATTTCCAGGATCTCGTCTTTCTGGAACATCATTTCGATGAGAACGGCCATGAGCATTTCCTTGAGCTTCCTGGAAAACGTCCTCTCCGGGGTCAGGAAATAGTTCTTGGCCAGCTGTTGCGTGATCGTGGATCCCCCCTGGCGGAGGGCTCCGTGTCGAATGTTCACGCAGAGGGCCCTCAGGATGCCCCAGGGATCGAGCCCGTGATGGTGGTAGAAGCGGGTGTCTTCCGCAGCCAGGAAGGCGCGTTTGACATGCTCCGGAACCTGGGAAATGGAAATGAGCTGTCTCTGCTCCCTTTCAGGGCCAAAGAAGCGCATGAGCTCTTCCGGTTCCAGCTCCAGCAAGGGGATGGGCTCGCCGGTCTTGAGGTGGGAGATGGACTGGATGGCGCCCTGCTCCATTCTGATCTCGACAGGAAACCCTTTTCTTTTCATGGAGGGGAGCCGGAGGTCCTTGAGAAAGAGCTCCACAGACGCGCCCTGAACGCGCATGTCGCCCTTTTGAAGGACCCCATGATGAACCCGGCGGTATTCGAGGCGTTTCAGCTTTTCAAAGAAAAGGGAAGCGTTCACTCTTTCCCCTGGGTAGAGGAGTGTGGAATCCGAATAGACCCTGGAAGGAATGCTCCATTTTCTTCCTGAAAAGCGGTTCTCGATGTCTCTCGAGAGGAAATACCCGTACATTGCGAGTGCTGACAGGGCAAGCAGGAGAAACGAAAAGGTTCCTTTGAGCACGATAGGCAGGATGGATCGATTTTCTCTGTCCGGCATCGGGCGTTCCCTTTTGATCCCCGTACGCGTTCATGTCCCTGGTTTTTTCGTGGGGTTCAATGCAATCTGCCAGGACATTCCGCAGGTGAAGGCGGCGCCTTCACCTGCGGAGCTGGAAAAAGGTCATTATTTCGGAGTGGAAACCAATCAGCCCTTCTGTTCGATCAACTTGCCGTCCTTGACGACAACCGGGTCCCCGACCTTGAGGTTTTCCAGCACCTTTGGATCCTGGATCAGCACGGAGATCGATTCACCGGAATCATCCTGGACCGTGATTTTGTCTCCCTCAATGCTCGAAATGATCCCCTTGACTTCTTGATCCGATGTTCCGGCCATGCGTACGTCCGTACACCCGACCCTGTTCGCTTGTTCGACGGCAAAGCTCATTCCGGCAACGCCAAGAGGAAGCAACATGACCATCAAAACGGCAATCCATTTTTTGGCTATCATTCGATGAACCTCCTTATTGTATTATTTTGTTGATATTCAACGTTTGACGGTCTCGCAAAAACCCGCTCGACCGCCTGTAGGCTACACTCAAGTCACTGGAATCGTTAGAAGCAAATCTCCAGATCTCGGCTTTTTGCGACTCCATCAACTTTTCTCACCGCATGGTGGGTCCCGTTCCCGTCGGCATGATCCATTACAATGTTTTTCACCTCCCTTCTGTGTCATGAGTTCCTTCTCGATCGACTCCACCATCCCTTTCTCGAGAAAAGCTGTAGCCGGGAGAATAGCAATGGATATGCCAAGCGGGCTCGATACGATCCCTTGAGATTCGGTGAAGAAGCCTTGGTGGCGTCGCAAAAAGCCTGGAATCAAGAAATTTGCGGCCGAGATTTCAGAAGGTTACGGCTTTACCCGCCGGGGTGGAGCGATTTTTTGCGAGACCGGCCACCTCTGATTTGCAGGGACCGTTGGGAGGGCGGTTTTGAAGGATTTTCCATGCAGGGTTGAGCGGCGGCAAAAGGGGATAATCAGTGAAAGGATATGAAAAAGCATGG
>JASFQI010000220.1:0-8358 GCA_050115555.1 Desulfobacteraceae bacterium | reverse complement strand
AAATGATGGCCTCGATCTTGACGAGCTCCCGCTCGTCCGGCTTCATCTTCTTGAGCTGCTTGAGCTGCCCCATGCCCGGAAGCATTCCGAGGATCTGCTCCAGGCTTCCAAGCTTCTTTACCTGCTTGAGCTGTTCGCGGAAGTCCTCTAGATCGAACTCCCGCTTTTTGATCCTTTCCTGTAACCTTTTCGCTTCACTCTCGTCGAACTCGGTCTGGGCCTTTTCGATCAGGGAGAGCACGTCTCCCATACCCAGGATCCGGGAAGCCATGCGGTCCGGATGAAACGCCTCGAGCGCATCGAGCTTTTCGCCTACTCCGATGAACTTGATCGGCGTGTCCGTGACCGCCCGAATGGAAAGCACAGCCCCACCCCGTGCGTCGCCTTCGGTCTTCGTGAGGATGACCCCGGAAAGCCCGAGAAGCTCGTCAAAGTGCTTGGCTACGTTCACGGCGTCCTGGCCGGTCATGGCATCCGCCACCAGAAGGATCTCCCGTGGCGTGACCCGGTCCTTGATCCGCGCCAGCTCCTGCATGAGGGCCTCGTCCACGTGCAGGCGGCCCGCCGTGTCCAGGATCACGATATCGAACCCTGCACCCTGGGCCCGCTCAAGCGCCTCCTCGCAAAGGTCCTCCGGCTTCCGGTCCTGCTCGGAGGGATGGACCGGGACGTCCGCCCTTTCCCCGAGCTTCTTCAACTGATCAATGGCGGCCGGCCGGTACACGTCGGCCGGGACCAGATAGGGATGCCTTCCCTTGCTCCTCAGGTGGCGTGCCAGCTTTGCGGCCGTAGTGGTCTTGCCGGACCCCTGAAGGCCTACGAGCATGAGGACGAAAGGGGGCCGCCCGCTCAAGTCGAGATCGTGGCCCGTCTCGCCCATCAGCCGGACCAGTTCCTCGCTGACGACCTTGATGACCTGCTGCCCCGGCGTAAGGCTCTCGAGCACCTCCTGTCCTACGGCCCGCTGGCGGATGTCCTCCACGAGGCGCTTGACCACCTTGTAGTTGACGTCGGCCTCTAAAAGCGCCAACCGGACCTCTTTCAGGGCATCCTGGATGTTCTTTTCGGTGAGCCGCCCGCGACCGCGCAGGTTTTTAAAGGTCCGGTTCAGCTTTTCCGTCAGGCTGTCAAACATGATCCAACATCCTGAGATAATCTATAAACGATTAAGTTTATGGATCAACAGGTTTTTTGTCAATAAAAATCGCTTTGAGCACAACACACCCTTCCCCGGGTTCCAGTGCGGTCCAGGATGAGTGTTTTCGAATACGTCATCATACCATAATCCATTCCTGTTTCCATGGCCTTTTTCCGTTATTCGGAAGGCCTTGTCGCGGAAACCGGTTTTTCTCCCAGCGATTTTTCGGGTTGCCATTCACCCACCAGCACCACTAAGATGGGCTCCGATTTACCCGGGGACGTCTTTGATCGCGCCGGATTCCAGTCCCGTCCCGGCAATTGAAGGCTTTGGAAAAACTTTGAATTCACGGACCGACAGCGTTGAAGAGGATCCGGTTCTGATCCGCCCGGTCAGGGGCCGCGGGGAGCCACCGGCTGCCCCCGACCTGATCCTGGGCATGACCAGGCCGGTCCTGGATCGCCTCGTCGAGCGTACAGGGGCCCGGGAAACGGCCGTCACCGACTTCGGGCTGTACCGGGCATTCGAGGCCGGCGGTCCGGACACTCCTCCCTGGATCACACTGGCCGGTCCCTTTATCGGCGCTCCTCAGGCCGTCCTGGGGCTGGAGAGGATGATTGCCCGGGGGGCACGCCGCATATGGGTCACTGGCTGGTGCGGGTCTCTTCAATCGGACCTTCGCATCGGCGACCTCGTAATGCCCCTGGAAGCCCTCTCGGAGGAGGGAACCTCCCGGCACTACCCTACGGCGGAATCGAGCCCGAAGACGGACCCGCATCTCAGCCAGGCCGTGCGGACTGCGGTGAATCACCGGGGCGGCTCGTGCCGGTCCGGAAGGCTCTGGACCACGGACGCCCCGTACCGGGAGACACGTAGGAGCGTGCGGGCCTTTCAGGAGGCCGGGATCCTGGCCGTGGACATGGAAATGTCCGCACTCCTGGCCGTGGCCGCCTTTCGAGGTGTACGCCTCGCAGCCCTGCTCGTCATCTCGGACGAGCTGTTCGACCTGACCTGGCGCCGCGGCTTCTCGAGCCCTTCCCTGCGGGAGGGCACCGGGCGGCTGGTCGAGGCGCTCCTCGAGGCCGTCGGACCCTTCGCCCGGGGAGAGGGGTCTGCGAACGGCGAACAGCCGGTCTTGCCTTAAACGAAACGTATGGTTTGGAAGGGGTTCTGCATGGTGGAGGACGTTATTCGGGAACTGAACGAGCTGCGCAGGGAAATCGAGTACCACAATCACCGGTACTACGCCTTGGACGATCCGGAAATCTCGGATGCGGAGTACGATCGCCTCTTTCAGCGGCTCGTGGAGCTGGAGCAGGCCCATCCTCACCTGGTGACGCCGGAGTCCCCGACCCAGCGGGTCGGCGCCGAACCCCAGACGGCCTTCACCCAGGTCTCCCACCGCGTTCCTATGCTCAGTCTGCAAAACGGGTTCTTGGACCAGGAGGTCTTCGATTTCGATGCCCGCATTCGGCGCAACCTGGGGGACGACACTCCGGTGGAGTACCTGGTGGAGCCCAAGATCGACGGGCTGGCCGTGGAGACCGTGTACGAAAAGGGGCGCCTCACCGTGGCCTCCACGCGGGGAAACGGTTTTGTGGGTGAGAACATCACCGCCAACGTGAAGACCATCCTGGACGTGCCCGTGAGCCTGATCGAGCTCAGCACGGGCCGGCCCGCACCCGATCTCCTGGAAGTGCGCGGCGAGGTCTACATGGAGCGTGCGGAATTCGAGACCCTGAACCGGGACCGTCTAGCCGAGGGGCTTGCTCCGTTCGCCAACCCGAGAAACGCGGCCGCCGGATCCCTCCGGCAGCTGGATCCCAAGGTCACGGCCAGAAGGCCGCTTCGCATGTTCTGTTACGGGGTCGGCATCGTGGAGGGCGCCGAGCTCAACGGCACCCAGTACGAGATGATGGTCGCCATTCAGGCCTGGGGATGCCGGGTCAACCGCCCCTATCTTCACGTCTGCCACGGCCCGGATGAAGTGATCGCGCAATGCCGCTACCTGGAGGCGCGACGCGACACGTTTCCGTTCGAAATCGACGGGGCCGTGATCAAGGTGAACGACCTGGCGCTTCAGTCCCGCCTGGGACAGGTCTCGCGCAGCCCCCGATGGGCCCTCGCCTGGAAGTTCGCCCCCACCCAGGAGACCACGCGCATTCAAAAGATCGATGTGCAGGTGGGCCGGACCGGTGCCCTCACGCCGGTGGCCCACCTGGAGCCCGTGGAGGTGGGCGGTGTGACCGTCCGGCGGGCCACCCTGCACAACCCGGAGGAGATCGAGAAGAAGGACATCCGGGAGGGGGACACCGTGGTGGTCCAGCGGGCCGGGGACGTGATCCCTGAAGTGGTCAAGGTGATCCCTTCCAAGAGGACCGGCAGGGAGACGCCCTTTGTCATGCCCGAACAGTGTCCGGTATGCGGCACCCCGGTGGACCGCCCCCCGGGCGAGGTCGTGGTCCGCTGCCCCAACAAGAACTGCCCCGCCCAGGTGCGCGCCATGCTCCGGCACTACGTCTCTAGAGGGGCGATGGACATCGACGGGCTGGGGGAAAAGATCGTGACCCAGCTCCTGGATCGCGACCTCGTGCGTGAGCCGGCCGACCTCTACGAACTGGACCTTGAAAAGCTCGTCACATTGGATAAAATAGCGGAAAAATCCGGGGAAAATCTACTCCGTGCCATCGAGGAAAGCAAGGATACGACCCTGGCCCGGTTCATCTACGCCCTGGGCATCCGGCACGTGGGAGAGCACGTGGCCCGCGTCCTGGCCGAGCGCTTCGGAAGGCTGGAAGGCCTCATGAACGCCGACGAGGCCACACTCCAGTCCGTCCCGGAGATCGGCCCGCAGATTGCAGAGAGCGTGGTCACTTACTTTGCCGGCGATGTCCATCGAAACCATATCAAACGGCTTCTTGCCCTGGGCGTGCGGTTCGAGGAAACGCAGGGCTCTGGCGGACCGGTCCCGCTCTCGGGCAAAAGCTTCGTGCTCACCGGGGCCCTGGGGCGCATGACGCGACCCGAGGCCCGGGAGCGCATCGAACGCCTGGGGGGACGGGTGTCCTCATCCGTAAGCCGCAAAACCGACTTTGTGGTGGCCGGGGAATCCCCCGGGAGCAAGCTCGACAAGGCCCGGGAACTCGGGGTGACCATTCTCTTCGAAGAGGACTTTCTGCGAATGATGGAAGAACAGGGAAAGGACCGATAAGAGGCAACCTATGAGCAACATCCGTGTACATCTGATCATCGAGGGCCGGGTGCAGGGCGTCTGGTTCCGGGAATCCGCACGCCGTCAGGCCCTGTCTCTGGGCGTGAACGGCTGGGTGCGCAACCGTCCGGACGGGACCGTGGAAGCGGTGGCCGAAGGACCGGACTCCCCGGTACAGGCCTTTGTCTCCTGGTGCCACTCGGGCCCGCCCGCCTCACGGGTGGACCAGGTCCGCAAGACCCCGGAGGACTACCGGGGAGAGTTAGAAACCTTTGACGTAACGTATTAAGGAAAAACAACATGCGAAACCGCGGAATACACATGCTGCTGATCGCAGCGATGCTCGCGCTGCTGCTACCGGCGTCCGGTTGCGGCACGGCGAAAAAGATGGTCCAAAAGGTCCGCTCCCCGCGGACGGACCTCAAGAAACGGGTCCTGGTCCTTCCCATCCTGGATCAGCAGGGCATGGGCGAGGAAAAGATCCACGAGCTGACGACCCGGTTGGCCGACGCCCTGAAAAAGGATCCCAACCTGGTGGTCTACACGCACGAAGAGCCCCTCCCCAGCACCGTGACGGTGCGCTCTCCCAAATTCGGCATTGTCATCGACCCGGACCTGGCCCAGAAGGCCGAGGAGATGGGCATGAATGTTCTCGTCACCTGCGTACTGAACCGGTTCGAAGTGATCGGGTACGACCCCGGCGTCTGGCCCCTGAACAAGATCCCGGTGTGGCCCTTCACGGCCAAGGAGCCCCAGCTGGAGGTGTCCATGGTGGTCAACGCCCTGAACATCACGAACGGCACCCTTTTCCTCACGAACCAGGAGCAGATTCATCTCCGGGTCCCCACTGTAGAGGAAACCCAGAAGGAGCTGATCGTGATCGAGGGCGAGGAGAGACGATCCGAGGCGGAGATGATTGCCGCCGTTCCGCAAGCAGACAGAGAGCAGGCGTTCCTGCAAATCCTGGATGCACAGGCCGAAAAGCTCGTGGACAGCCTTCGCGAGCAGGTCTGGGCCGGCCGGGTGCTTTCCGCGGGCCCGGAAAAAATCATGATCAATGCGGGGCAGGACATCGGCCTGAGCGAGGGACTCGTCTTTGAGGTCTTCGGCCGCGGGGACCCGATCCGTTCCGTCTCCGGAAGAAGTCTCTACCTTCTGGGGCCCAAGGTAGGGGAGATCCAGACGGTGCAGGTCATGGAGCGGTATGCGTCCGCCGTGCCGGTCGACGGAGCGAACTTCAAGGCGGGTCAGGTGATTCGAGAGAAACCGTAGCCCCTTTGCCCCTCTCCAGCATCTCCCGGGCGTGGGCCACGGCCTTTTCCGAGAGCCCCTTTCCTCCGAGGAGGCGCGCGATCTCCTCCACCCGGGCCGAGGGATCCAGCTCGGTGATTTCCGCTTCGGTCCGCTCCTCCCGAACATCCTTTTGGACCAGGAAGTGGGTCCCGCCCTTGGAGGCGATCTGGGGAAGGTGGGTAATGCACAGGACCTGGCGCTGCAGGGCCAGGGCCTCGATCTTCTCACCCACGACCTCTGCTGTGGCCCCTCCGATACCTGCGTCCACCTCGTCGAACACCACGGTCTCCACAGAGGCGTTTCCAGTCAGGATCGTCTTCAGGGCAAGGAGGATGCGCGATAGCTCCCCTCCCGATGCAATCCTCGAGAGGGAGCGGAGGTCTTCCCCCACATTGGGGGAAAGCAGAAACTCCACCCGATCGAACCCTTCCGGCCCCAGGCGTCCCATGACCTCCTCCCGGCCGACCCCTTCTTCAGGGACCCCCTCCTGGAAGTGAACCTGGAGGCGCGTTCCCTCCATGGCCAGAAGCCCAAGCTCCTTTTCCACCGCCCGGGCAAGCCGGGTGCCCGCCGCCTTGCGTTTTTCGGAGAGGGACGCGGCCCGCGCGATCAGTTCCTGCTCAATGACGCCGCACTCCGCTCTCAGAGTGTCCCGCTTCTGACGCTTGCCTTCCAGATCGTCCATGTCCCCGGCGAGACGCTCGCCCGTGCGAATCACATCCTCCAGCTCGGGGCCGTGCTTTCGCTTGAGCCGTTTCAGGAGCTGAAGCCGCTCCTCCACCCGCTCCAGGCGCTGTGGGTCCATGGGGATGGCATTTCGAATTTCACGAAGCTGAAGGGCCGCGTCCTCCAGCTCGGCTCGGACCGAGAAGAGGGCCTCCCGCACCGGGCCGAGGCGGGCGTCCAGCTCAGCGGCACGCTCCAGCCGGCGCTCCAGCCGTGCGACCTCGCTGAGGACAGCCCCTTCCTTTTCGTAGACTGTCTGGTAGGCCTCGCCCACGGTCTCCCGAAGCTCGCCGGCGTGTCGAAGCCGTGTTCTCTCCTCCTCCAGCCGTCCATCCTCCCCCGGCTCGACGCGGGCGGACTGAATCTCCTGCAAATGGAACCGTGCAAGCTCCCGCTTCTCCTCCTGCTCCCGAATCTCCTTCTCGATCCGGTCCAGGCGGCTGCGAAGCGCGCGATAATCGGAGAATCGCTCCCCCAGATCCAGACGGTCCGCGTCCAGCCCGGCAAAGGCATCCAGCAGGAGGAGGTGCTGCTCCGGACGCAAGAGCTGCTGGTGCTCGTGCTGCCCGGAGACGCTGATGATCCGAGGGGTGACCTGCGAAAGCATCTGGAGGGTGGCAAGGACGCCGTTGATGCGCACGGCGTTTCGGCCCTCGCGGGAGAGGGTCCGGCTGATCAGCACGTCCCCGTCGAACGGGATGCCCAGCTCACTCAAGGTCTCGCTGATCGGAGAGGGATCGGGCAGGTGGAACTGAGCCTCCACGCGCGCTTCTTCGGTTCCTGTACGAATCAGGTCCGAGGAGGCCCGGCCTCCGAGAATGAGGTTCACGGCGTTGACAAGAATGGATTTCCCGGCCCCGGTTTCGCCGGAGAGGATGTTGAGCCCGGGCCGGAACCGGGTCTCCAGCTCACGAATGATGGCGAAGTTCCGAATGGACAGGTGCGTGAGCATTACATCTGTTCCCAGGTCACCCGCAGCACCTCCTGGTAGGTGGTCTTGCCCTTCAGGAGCTTTCGAACCGCGTTCTCCCGAAGCGTGATCATGCCTTCCTTCCGTGCCGTGTCCTTCAGCACCTCCGTGTCGCACTCCGGTTGAATGTTGCGCTTGATGGCCTCTGTGACAGGAAGGACCTCGTAAATCCCGCTTCGCCCCAGGTACCCCGTGCTGCGGCACTTGAGGCAGCCCCTGCCCCGATGCAGGGTCAGCCGTCCCCGCTTGCCCAGGTCCAGGCCTTCCCCCACCAGGTCCTCTGCATCGACCTCAAAGGGCTCCCTGCAGTGGGGACAGATCTTCCGGACCAGCCGCTGGCCCAGAACGCCCACCAGGGTGGCCTGGATCAGGAACGAGGGCACACCCAGGTCAAGGAGCCGCGTGACCGCGGACGGGGCGTCGTTCGTGTGAAGCGTGGAGAGCACGAGGTGGCCGGTCAGGGCCGCCTGAATGGCGTTCTGAGCGGTCTCCAGGTCGCGCATCTCCCCGATCATAATGATGTCCGGGTCCTGGCGAAGGATGTTTCGAAGAATGGACGCGAAGGTAATCCCGATCACCGGCTGCACGGCGATCTGGTTGAACTCCTGGTGGACCATCTCGATGGGGTCCTCCACCGTGGTGATGTTGATCTCCGGGCTGGAAAGCGTGCGCAGGGTGGAGTACAGGGTCGTGGACTTTCCGCTCCCGGTGGGGCCGCAGACCAGAATGATGCCGTGAGGCATTTGAATGCAGTTGCGGTACCGCCTCAGATCCATTTCCGTGAACCCGAGCCGGTCCAGGTCCTGGAACAGGATGTCCGGATCCATGATCCGCATGACGAGCTTTTCGCCGAAGGCCACGGGGATCGAGGAAACCCGGATCTCCGACTCCCGGTCCTCCTTTTCCATCTTGATGCGGCCGTCCTGAGGGCGGCGTTTCTCGGCCATGTCCAGCCGGGCGATGGCCTTGATGCGGCTCACAATAGCCGAGTGGACGTTCTTGGGCAGCTCGTACACGGTG
>JASFQI010000219.1:0-8371 GCA_050115555.1 Desulfobacteraceae bacterium | reverse complement strand
ACGATTCACAGGGAGAAAAAAGCCACCCCGGAGGATTCGCCGGGCTTCTTCGTACACAAGGTCCGATGGGAACGGGAGAGCCTGTCCATCATTGCCAAGTGGTATACCGGTCATATGCGCAACTGGAAGCTGCTGGCTCAACGCAACCCCATGTACGATCCAAATCGCATACGCATCGGTGACGAGATCATGATCCCTGAAAAGCTCCTCAGGACTCGAGACCCGTTACCGAAATCATTCGTGGATCGCTATGCCCCGAAGCCGAAAGGCCCGGCAGAAGTGAAGCCTCCTCCCCTTGACCCTCAGGCCGAGGTTCCTCAGGCCGAGGCCCCGCAGGACGAACTTCCCGATGTCGGGGTCCCAAAGGATGAATCCCCTGAAGAACAGGCCCCAAAGGATGAACCCCCCGAGCTTTTCGGTCCTAAAGAGTACAAGGAATACAAAGCACCACAAAGCAGACGCGAGAAGGGAGGTTTCCAGAACAATCCCCTCACACCGGTTCAGGGATGATATAGGGCCATGGCCAAAATTCTTCGTGCCCATCCCGGCCTTAAGGAGGAATACGAATACCACGTTTTCACGAACCTGGACTTCTGGGACGCACGCCGCATCCTTGCCGGCCTTGCCACGGTGCAGCGCAACTTCGGGTACGATCCGCCTGGGGACCTGTTTCCCACTCAGGTGGTGGTGCGAACGATTCACACCCCGATCCTTCAAATGATCGAGAAACGCCTGAAAAAAGCCGTTTCTTCCCCTCCACGTCATGTCGTGGTTGAGACCGTCCTTCGCCAGGGGTACTACGAGTTCGATCCGCTGAAGTACTACCCTTCCCGCTGGTCCCGGACCAGGATGATCCATTTCAGCGGGTTTCGCCTGCCGATTCACTTCCCTCCCCTGGCCACACCACATCGGGAGATGCGCCTGAAGTGGCTGGGGAATCGGATCCGCGCCGAGCGAGTACTGCGAAGCGAGAAGGTCGATCCGGTGATCACCTCCCGCAAAGAAGCCATGCGCCGTCGCCATTCTCCGAGCTGCTTCTAGCGGCTCCGCTTACTGCTCTGGGTTATAAATTCGGTGACGTATTGCGTAGGATGGTTTTTATTCGGGTTTCGGGATTCAGGTGTCAGGTTTCAGTTACCACGCTTGCCGTTCCTGACACCTGAAACCTGACACCTGACACCTTATTATGCCGTTGCATACGTGATCATATTTATGCCAACCTGTACTTAGGCATTGCCTTCGGAAGTGTTTCTCCTCTGGTTGATGCGCACCCGGCTCAGCTCTGAGAAATCCTGCAACGGTGTGTCCACCGAGTCCCTCCGCACCATGGCAATGGCGTCATTGGGACAGGCGGATGCGCAGACCCCGCAGCCGATACACCAGTCCTTATCCACCTCGGCTTTACCCCCATCGATGGAAACGGCGTCAATGGGACAGGCCTCCTCGCACAGCCCGCACCCGTCGCATGCATCCTGATTCGTGGTGCGAATGAACTGGCACGCCATGAGGAGGTCCCGAGGGATCCTCCGGCGCTTGTAATTCCCCAGGGCCCAGCAGCAGCAAGGGCAGCAGTTGCACGCATGCTTGATCTCTCCATCCAGGACATTGTCTGCGAAGTGGACGCAGCCGGCCTCTTCGGCCTTTTGGTTGAGGGCAAGGGCCTCGTCAAGAGAGAGATCCCGTCCCATGCCCACGTCGACCACGTACTCGGCCAGGTCATCGTACTTCATGCAGACCTCAAGCGGGTAGTCACAGGGACTCCGCCCCTTGAGACGGGACATCACGCGGCAGTTGCAGTTCACCACTGCAATGCGCTCGGCCCTCTGGATCACGTGCTCAATGTCCGCGTAAGGTACCACCGCCTGCTTCTGCACTTGGATGGTTCGACGTGCCGGGATCCATCGGTACACCTTGGTTCCGGTCCCGCCGAACCCTTCCACCAGGGTGTCCTTTCGGGAGTGCCGGATGCAAAGATCCGCGATGCGACGGGCATAGGGGGTGTCCTCGTTGGGCCAGAAAACGGCCTGGGGCATACCGTATCCGAATTGGTGAAGGCAGTACGCGTGATCTCCGGATTGCGTTGTTCTTCGATACACCAGTCCGCGCACGGCCAGATCGGACAGCAGGGTCTCCACCTCTCTCTCGCTGAGACCGCATCGGGGGGCGATTTGACCTGCGGAGATCGTCTCAAAGGGGCCCGTACCCGAGGGCAGGGACAGCATGACTTCGGCCTCCTGCTCGCTCAGGCTCTCCCGCAGGATTTCCACGAGGTACTCGTTATAAGGAGGCCCGATGGCCAGTTCCGCCATGTGAACGGCAAGACGTTCGTAGCAGTCATTTCCCATCTCTTTCTCCATGGAACGCTCACACGCTTTCCGGGTTTCGGGGACCCGGGGTTTGCGCATTCGCTCCTCGCTTTTTTTGGGTTGTGTTTGATCGGCTCATTCCTTGTATCCCATTTCATTCCAGGCTTCAAGAACACCCATCCGAGGATGCCAGAATTGCGTCGCATGGGCTTCGTTCCTGTGCAAGATTGCAAGTGCGATGTCCTATTGTAGATGACTTCATGAAAAAGGCGCGAAGGACAAAGAGGAATGCGCAGTGAGACGAATCCTTTTTTCTGTGATCCCTGGTCTGAAGAACCCATTTCATCCTATTTGCGAAAAACTGAATTTAGGGTCGCGTTCCTGCGTTGCTATGAATTTTCTATTATTGCAATATCGCGATTCTAGTCTACGCACCTCGTCCCATCCTGTCTGCATGCTTTCCGGCAACCCCATGAAAAACCGGGGGTTTTATCTCATTTTACGCCCTTTGTCTGCCATGGCACACTGTTTGCTCAAAGGCAGGAGCAGGCGGGAGGGATTCGCCATGAAGGTGGCGTTGACGGTCTGGGAGGGACACATTTCACCTCTGTTCGACGCGACGCATATGCTGCTCGTTGTGATCATCGAACGTAGAGAGGTCACCGAGACCCGACTCGAGCCCTTTGACTGCGAGTCCGAATTCTCCCGGGTCTCGAGGCTGGATCAGCTGGGGGTCAATGTCCTGATCTGCGGAGGTATTTCGCGCTTCTTTGCAAACTCCATCGAGGCGCGCAACATTCGAATCATCCCGTTTTCCGCAGGGAAGGTAGACGAGGTGCTCGACGCGTTCATTCAGGGCACCCTTTTCTCGAACCGATTCCGAATGCCTGGATACGACCCACCACGCGATCAGGGTCCATGGGGCGCGGAGTAAGCCATGAGTGAGTATTCGTACCTGTTCGGCCCGGTCCCTTCACGCCGCTTCGGTCGATCGTTGGGGGTGGATCTGACCCCCTATAAGACATGCAGCCTGGACTGCGTATTCTGCCAGCTGGGAAAAACGACTCATAAAACGGTTAAGCGAAAGGAATATGTCCCGACCGAGGACGTGATCTCTGAAATCGATGCGTGGTTGACATCGGACGGAGAGGCGGACTACATCACCCTTTCCGGTTCCGGCGAACCGACGCTGCACAGCCGGTTCGGTGATGTTCTGGCCTTTCTTCGAGAACGCACCTCCATTCCAGCCGTCGTCCTGACCAACGGGACCCTGCTCCACCTCCCGGAAGTACGGGATGCCGCTTGCCGTGCCAATGTGGTCAAGGTTTCACTGAGTGCATGGGATAACGACTCCTTCGGTTGGGTGAACCGGCCCCACTCGTCCCTGAGGTTCGACCGTGTTGTCGACGGGCAGAAGGCGTTTCGCAAGCAGTTTCAGGGTGAGCTCTGGATGGAGGTCTTTCTGGTAGCGGGCATGAACTCCACGCCGAGCGATGTAAAACGGATTGCTGCCGTGGCCCGGGAAATCGAGCCGGACCGCATTCAACTCAACACGGTCGTCCGACCCCCGACCGAAGCCTTTGCCGAGCCTCTTTCCATGGATCAGCTCCTGTCCCTGTGCCCCTTTTTTCATCCAGAGGCGACGGTCATTGCCGAGTTTCATCTGGAGAAGGACCTCAAGGCCCAGGTCAACAAGGAAACCGTGCTTGCAATGCTAAAGCGCCGACCGTGCACTGCGGAGCAGATTGCAAAGGTCTTCAACATGCACCTCAATGAGGTCTCCAAATACATTGGAAACCTGCTGAGAACCGGGCAGGTGCGAGCCGAGCGAAGAAATCGAAGCATTTACTACAGCGCCAGGAGGGAAAAGACGGAACCCGGCTCCCCTGCATAACGGAAGAGGACATGGTCCTCACGCTCGCGGCCTTCGGATTTCCCGTGACGTTTACAACGTGTTCCGTCTATGGTTGTCAGGAAAATGCAAATCGAAATCGGGATCGATTCCGAACCAATCGCATTCCACCAAGCGAATGCACTGGGCAGTCCCTCTTTCCGCCAGTGATCCCTGGCGATAGGAAGATCATTTTTATCAAAGGAGACAATGCTATGAAAATCGCCGTCACATCGACCGGCCCTACCCTTGATGACTCGGTGGAGGCACGATTCGGCCGTTGCGCCTACTTTTTGATCGTTGATCCGAAGACCCTGGACTTCGAACCCATTGAGAACCCCAATGTCGCTCTGGGTGGAGGTGCGGGTCCTCAATCCGCCCAACTCATGGCCAACCAGGGCGTTTCGGTTGTGCTGACTGGAAACTGCGGCCCCAACGCCTTTCGCACATTCGGCGCCGCCGGCATCCAGGTGATCACCGGGGTCAGCGGTCGAGTGAGGGATGCCATCGAGCTGTTCTCAGCCGGTGGCCTTTCCCAGTCCTCTGCACCCAGCGTAGAAAGCCATTTCGGTATGGGTCGCGGCATGGGCGGTGGCGGCCGCGGCATGGGTGGCGGTCGCGGCATGGGTGGCGGTCGCGGCATGGGTGGCGGTCGCGGCATGGGCGGCGGTCGCGGCATGGGCGGCGGTCGCGGCATGGGCGGCGGCCGCGGCATGGGTGGCGGTGGCGGCATGGGGACGGCTGCGAATCCAGGGGCCTCGGGAACGCCTTCCGCCCCTACCGATCCCATTAATGCGCGGGAGGAACTGGAGGCCCTGAAGGAGACTTCGAATGACCTGCGCCGGCAACTCGAAGCCATTGAATCCAAAATCAAAGATCTCGAGAAGGAGTGATCCTGCGGGCAGGAAAAAGCGCGAGACCGCTCATCCTGCCGGTGTCCTCTCCGGAAGGAGAAGTCGGTTCAAAGCAAATCCTGGCAATGAAGGAGTCCATGATGATCATCAGTGTGGCTAGCGGGAAAGGGGGAACCGGAAAGACGACGGTCGCCACAAACCTCGCCCTTTCCCTGGAATCGGACGTTCAGGTACTGGACTGCGACGTGGAGGAACCCAATGCTCACCTCTTCCTTCACCCCCCAATCGAGGATATTCGAGAAATCACCACGATCGTTCCTGATGTGGATATGGAGAAGTGCACGCTCTGCGGAAAATGCGCGGAGATCTGTCAGTTCAAGGCTATCATCGTCATCGGAGAAACCGTGTTGCCGTTTCATGAACTCTGTCACAGCTGCGGCGGCTGTATGCGGGTGTGCCCCGAAGGAGCCATCACCGAAGCGGAGCGTGTTCTTGGAACCATCGAACAGGGCCGACGAAACGGCCTCGAGCTCGTTCACGGAAAGCTGAGAATAGGCGAAGCTATGGCCCCGCCCCTGATCCGAAAGGTTCGGGAGTACACCCGCTCAGGATTGACGACCATTATTGACGCGCCCCCCGGGACCTCGTGTCCGGTGATTGCATCCATGAAAGGAGCGGATTTCATCCTCCTGGTTACGGAACCCACCCCCTTCGGCCTGCACGACCTGAAGCTCGCCGTGGGGGCGGTGAACATTCTCGGGATCCAGTGCGGTCTGGTGATCAACCGCTCAGACATGGGGGACGACCGGGTAAAGGCCTATGCAAAGGAGCAGGGGGTGCCCGTCCTGATGGAAATCCCCTTTGACCGAAGCATTGCAGAGGCCTACTCCAGGGGGGACCTGCTCGTGGATGTGCAGCCCGAGTGGAAAGCACGGTTCCGGAACCTGTATGAAAAAATTCAAGACATGGTTTCGCGAAACGCCGAGTCTCGGTAGCCGGTCGCTTTGTGATCGATCGAATGGAACGCCCCTCTCCCCCGCCTCGACGAGGGAGAGGCGAGCCGAAAGGAAACGCCCGGGACGGATCAAGTCTTTCGGAAAAGCAGCCTGTACGGAACCGGCAGAAACAATGGAACATACGAGAGAGATATCTTATGAAAGAACTGGTGGTTATCAGCGGAAAGGGAGGAACGGGCAAGACAAGCCTGGTCGCTTCTTTTGCCTCACTGGCAAAGGACAAGGTGCTCTGTGATGCGGATGTGGACGCCGCAGACCTTCACTTGATCATGGACCCGCGCGTTCAGAAGCGGGAGGATTTTACGTCGGGTCACACCGCGGTTATTCGTCCCGAAAAATGCACGCAGTGCGGTCTTTGCAGGGAGCTCTGCAACTGGAACGCCATCAGCGAGGATTTCGTGGTGGATCCCATCGAGTGCGAGGGATGTGGTGTGTGCACGTACTTCTGCCCCGAAGAGGCAATCGATTTCCCGTTGAACACGTGCGGGGAGTGGTTCCTGTCCGAGACGCGCTTCGGCCCCATGGCCCATGCCCGCCTGGGAATCGCGGAGGAAAACTCGGGAAAGCTGGTCACATTGATCCGACAGGAGGGAAAGAAGATTGCGGAAGAGAAAACTCTGAACCTGCTTCTGACGGACGGCCCTCCGGGGATCGGATGCCCGGTCATCGCCTCCATGGGAGGAGCGTCTGCCGTGCTCATCGTAGCCGAGCCCTCGGTATCTGGAAAGCACGACATGGAGCGGGTGAGCGAGCTCGCCGATTTTTTCAAGATTCCGGCCATGGTCTGCGTCAACAAGTTCGATCTCAACCCGGACATGGGAGAGGCCATCGAGGCCTTTGCCCGGGAGCGGAACGTCATGGTGATGGGCCGGGTTCCTTTTGACCCGGCCTTTACCAGGGCCATGGTGCAGGGAAAGACGATTTTCGAGTATGATGGTAACTCCGAAGGTGCGATGGAGGTTCGAAAAATCTGGGAACAGCTGGAAAAAACCATGGAACTGTGACATGAAAAAATCCGAACCCGGCGACAAAAAAACCGTGCAGGAACGAATCACCGAAGAGGAGCTCATCCGGGAACGAGTGGATGCCCAGGGCAACCGGTGGCGGAAAATTTACTTCGGCGGCGGAGAGCACTTTCGAAACTGGCTCGAGCAATTCAAGGAACTCGGAGAGGTGATGGTGGAAGACGTGGATCCGACCGGTTTCCAGTGCTTCGAGCAGACCGGAGAAACCCTGCATCGGGTCTGGCTGAAGATGGATAAAGACCAACTGGAGGAACTGTACGGATGAACATCCTGAAGGATCTGATCTCAACACTCCACTTTGACGTCCCGGTGCGGGACATCCGGCAGGGCGTCTTTCACACGGCAGTGAAGACCCGGTATTGCGGCCTGGCCGCCACCCTTCCCCGGGATGCCCTGCGGCAGCATCCGCCGCTTGTCCAGGAACCCGGTATTCTGCACGAAAAAGATCCGAGCCAACTTGTCCGGCTGGCCTTCTCGGAGCGCATTCTCGAGGCGGCCATCGGCATGGCCACCATCAACTCACTCCTCGATGTGGACGAGGATTCCTGCGTGGAGCTCAACGCAGCCGAGCTCATTCTGGAAAAAGGGAAAGGGGGCAACGTGGCGGTCATCGGGCACTTCCCCTTTATTCCCAGGGTTCAAAAAGCTGTACAGCACCTTTGGGTTATTGAAAAAAATCCAAAAGAACAGGACTTTTCGGAGGAGCACGCGGATCGCGTGATTCCCCAGGCGGATGTGGTGGCCATTACAGGCACGGCCCTGACCAATCACACCCTGCCCGGCCTTCTCGACCTGTGTGATCCCAAGGCGTACGTGATCCTTCTCGGGGACACGGTCCCCCTTTCGCCCGTCCTCTTTGATTACCCGATCGATGCGCTCTCAGGAACGCGCGTGATGGACGAGGATCTCGCCATGCAATGCGTGGCGCAGGGTGCCAACTTCCGGCAGATTCAAGGGACGAAACGTCTCACCCTGACCCGTTCGTGAGACAGCAAAATTCAGCAAAACCGGGGCCGCACCGGCTTGCCATGATTCTCGGGACAAAGTCTGCTCCTTTGCGATCGTGATCGACGCTCCTGAGTCCCCCCTTTGGGCCATAACAGACTTCTGCTCGGGTTCCTTTTCGAGGGTCCATCCGCCCACGACAATCACGAACACGGCCACCCCGATCCATAGACAGCTCTGGGTGCTTTTCCATCCTGTTTTCAATGACAGACTCCTGATGCCGAAATTTCTTGCGGTTACGCATTGGGTAGTGAAAAATGCGCGAACAATGCTT
>JASFQI010000218.1:0-8424 GCA_050115555.1 Desulfobacteraceae bacterium | reverse complement strand
CCCCCACTTTTTAGGTGATCATTTATGACATGACAGGGTTTTTAAATAATCCTATCATATCATAAACTTAACCCTTTGTGAAGGATTATTTGCAGCAACAAAATCGCTCAACTCAGGAAAAAATAAATAGATTGCATATTGGCGTAAAAGAAAGGATCAAGCGGCTTGGGTGTCATGGCAGGGGCTTCCTGGGCTGGAGAGGGAGCGGATGAGTCCCTCCTCCCTATATTCTGTAACCCAACGGTAACTGCAGATGAGCTAACGTTGAAAAATGATCGACACGTCGTAGCGGAACGCACCGAATTTTTTAGTGCCGAGCCATGGTCCCCATGGAATTCGGATCATTTATCGATGGGTGAAAGAACGTTGGAGGAAGAAAAATGACGCAAATAACACTCCGAGGAATGGAGCCCGAACTTGAGGCATTGATCCGCAAGAAAGCTAAGAAGAGTGGCAAATCATTGAATAAAGTCATTTTGGACATGATTTCCGAAAATACGGGTAGGAAGAGTGGTAAAGTCGATGCCCTATCGATTTCTCTCAAGAGGCTGGCCGGTGGTTGGGATGAAAAAGAGGCCCTGCAATTTTTTGACTCCATTAAATCCTGCGAGCAGATCGATGAGGCCATGTGGAAATGAAAGTCATCTTGGATACCAGCGCCTATGTGGCGTTCAAGCTCAATTTGAAGTCAGCCGTGGATTTTCTGATGACCGCGCATGTGATCTATCTTTCACCGATCGTCATCGGGGAACTCATGTTTGGGTTTCACACCAACGGCCGATTTAAGGAAAACATGGCCGACCTCGACCTCTTCTTGGCGCACGAATTGGTCGCGGTCCCCCGGTTCGGCAAAATCACCGCAGATCGCTATTCAAGAATCGCCTATCAGCTCAAGGCACAGGGCACCCCTATTCCCACCAATGACATATGGATAGGAGCCCAGTCCATGGAACTTGGGGCGGAGCTTCTCACGTCGGACCGTCATTTTGAGAAGATTCCAGGGTTGGTGTATACCCTGGTATGATGGGGCGCTGCCAGTTTTCAGGGGCCCTTCTTCGGAGGCCTTTGCCCTCCCATTTTTCCTCTTCCGGTTGTATAAATCACCATAGAGTTTCCTGGTGCATTCAGGGCGGATGCTGAGGCTGATCAAAGGCGACCTCAAGTCGAGGGAATAGGTAGACAAAAATCTTGATTTCCTCGATGTGCTGCTTTAGCCTTTTGTCACTCGTCTCCAGTTGCTCCACGGTACGCTTGTGCTGGGTGAGGGGCGGATTCCGGAGAGCTTTCCGGGGACTTCACCGGGGAGAAGGATTCGATGGCTCCCCTTGGATACCGGGGAGATGACACTGCCAAGATGTGAGCGCTCCATGAAAGATGCACTCCCTCAGGACATGACCATTCGAAACTGCACCCCCGAGGATCATCCGAGGATCGTCGGCGTCATGAAGGACTGGTGGGGCGGCCGGGACCTCAGGGGAATGCTGCCCCGGCTCTTTCTGGAACATTTTACCAACACATCGTTCGTGGTGGAAAATGACAGGGCCTTGATCGGGTTTCTCATCGGCTTCCTGTCACCGGCAAGGCCCAGGGAGGCGTACATCCACTTTGTCGGCGTTCACCCGGCGTTTCGCGCCATGGGAGTGGGTGCGTACCTGTATCATCTCTTTTTCGACCTGTGCAGACAAAACAGCCGGGATGTGGTCCGGGCGTGCACGTCCCCGGTAAACCAGGGTTCCGTGGCTTTCCACAAGAGGATGGGTTTCCGGATTTCAGAAGGGAATGCGGAGATGGAAGGCATTCTGGTGACCCTCGACTACAATCGCCCGAATGATCCCAAGGTGTTGTTCGAGATCCACCTCTAGCCTGTGAGGGCCTCCGCACGATTTTTTCCAAGACATACCTCCGCGACATGGATGCCGATGTGGCCTTACAGCAGGAATTGTTCACTTCGCAGTGGACGTCGTCTGCATTTTCGGCATCCCGCCCTACGTCGTACGCAGGTTCGGCGGGAAGAGAAGGAAAAAACGGGAAACATGAGGGAAGGAAAACTTCTCGATCGGAAGCGATCCGAAATGTCCCTGTTTCCCCGGCTTCAATGTGGTGAAAAGGGAGAGCGTTCTCCCAAAGCCGGTTTTCTCCGAGGTTCAAGAAGGAACTACAAGGATTGCCGTGAGTTGCCCTCTTTCCCTATCGGAATGCTCCTTGAATTTACCGGTTCAGGCGGATACCATAGCAAAGCTCTGCTGCCTGAACGGCATCTTGGAAGTGCATTTTTCCGAGAGCGCCGTTGCGTAATCGGGTGGCAGGGGCAGTGGATGGATATCCCACGATAGGAACGACATCATGGCAACCGACCCTCTGGAAGCCTTGCTCGACCTGGTTCCTTACGTTCGCGTACTCGATCACCGCCCCGGAAACCTGCACCTTCGGTTTCGCCTCTCCGGCCTTGCAGCGTTTGAGAGGGCGGGGCTCGATGAACTGGCCTCTGCCGTCCCCGGGATTGTGAACATCCGCGCCAGCCTCTTTCGGCGTACCCTTGGGATCGAGTACGATCCGGAAAGGATCCCCTTTGAGCTGTGGGAGGAGATCCTGTCCCTGCACGACCGACCGGACAGGCGCGCCCACGTCCTGGAGCGCCTGCGGGAAATCGTGGAGCAACGCGAGGCCTGATCAGCGTCCCCGGGATATAGGGCGCAGGGCCTCCCTGTGTCCGAGAAATGATTTCTCACGTCCGGCCGCTGCCCGGGGATGGAAGGTGGTCATCGTCAGGGATGGAAAATCGGCCTGGCGGAAGAGGACCCAGGGAATCTTTTCGCTGCAAAACAGAAAAAGACAAAAAAGGAGAGATCATGAAGGAAAAAACCAAGATCGGGATCATCATTTGCCACCGTTACCGCCGTTGTGCGGGAGGCAAATGTCTCCGCTCCATGAGGAACCGGGAAGGCGCATTCAGCATCTACACGGACACGGACCTGGAGCTGGTGGGATACACCACCTGCGACGGGTGCCCGGGCGGCAATGTGGAGTATGCCGGCGAGGAGATGGTGAAGAACGGGGCGCAGGTGATTCACCTGGCTACGGGGCTGGTCGTTGGATATCCGCCCTGTCCCTCCATCGGGACCTTCAAGGACTTCCTCGAGAAACGCTTCGACGTGAAGGTCGTGGTGGGGACTCACCCCATTCCGACGAAATACCTGGACATGCACACGCATCTGGGCACGTGGCAGGATCCTGCTTGGAAGCCCTTTATCGAGCCCACCATGGCGGATGAAGCCACCCGTGCGGCGTATGACTGAGAACGTGCTTTGAAGTCATCCGAGTCATTCCATGGGTAAGGAAGAAACGGTCTTTGATCAGACGGTTCGAGGCTATCTCAATCAGCTCCGGGACGTGTCCCTGGAGACCGTGGCCCGAAAACTCGGGGCGGAGTTTGAGGATCCCGACGTGGTTTTGCCGTTCTTTGGAGAGGAGTACCGCGTCTCTGTGGAACGGATTGTCGGCCCATCAGGGGAACGGCCCACACACGACATCTGCGTGATTCTCTGCAAGTACTTCCTTCTCTGTCCGGAAACAACCCAGTGCAGGAAGGATTGGGTGTCCTTTCGGGACTTCAGGGACTCCGCTCCCTTGATCACCTATTTCAGTCACGACGTGGAGCGCGCCATCGCGTCGGCATTTTCCGGGAACCCGGATGCACTGGACCGGGCCTCCAGGGACTTGGGGGGGGAAAGGCCGGCGCTCGAGGTGAGCTGTGACGTGGCCGCGCATTTCCAGGCGCTTCCGCGGGTCCCCGTGACCCTGCTTTTCCATGACGCAGATGAAGAGTTCGCCGCGACCTGCTCCGTGCTCTTTGAATCCGGAGCGGATCGCTACCTCGACGCCGAATGTCTCGCCATGGTCGGGGGACAGTTGAGTTACCGGCTGCAGGTGTGTGGCAAATCCTGGAGCCCGGGATAGTCCTTCCCGGGGTCCAGGCAGATGACAAGGAGGGATGGGTATGAAGGTTCTGGTGGTTTACTACTCCATGTACGGGCACGTGTTCCGCATGGCAGAGGCCGCGGTCCAAGGGGTGCGGTCGGCGCCCCGGGGGGAAGCCGAGCTGCGCCGGGTGCCGGAGACCCTGCCTCCGGATGTGCTGGAAAAAATGGGTGCGGTCGAGGCGCAGGAAGAGCAGGTGCACGTGCCTGTTTGCACTGTCGACGAGCTGGCCGCAGTCGATGCGATCATCTTCGGCACGCCCACGCGCTTCGGCAACATGTGCGGGCAGATGCGCCAGTTCCTCGATGCCACAGGGAAGCTGTGGGCGAGCGGGGCACTCGTGGGAAAGGCCGGAAGCGTTCTGGTCAGCTCGGGCACGCAGCACGGCGGCCAGGAGTCTACGATTCTCAGCTTTCACATCACGCTGCTCCACCACAGCATGGTGGTGGTGGGCCTGCCGTATGCGTTTCAGGGGCAGACGACGGTGGATGAGATCACGGGGTGCTCGCCGTACGGTGCGAGCACGATTGCAGGAACCGACGGCAGCCGGTTTCCGAGCGAGAACGAGCTGGCAGGCGCCAGGTTCCAGGGCGAGCACGTCGCTCGGATTGCAGGGAAGCTTTCGGGCTGAAAGGACGTTGCTTGGGCGTTCCTTACCCCCCTGGCGGGACGGAGGGGAGATTCCATCCAATACCTTGCAGAGAGCGGCGGGTTTCGGATAGGATGCGGTTGCTCGTTTTTTAGCCGCTGATGTTGTCTGCCTTTGGCTGTTTCGAACGGAGGAGAAACCCATGAATCACTCTGAGGAACTCGAAGCCTTTATCAACGACTGGGAAGACACCCCGGAAGGGAACAAGAAAGTGTTTCTACGCCTGCGGGATGTGCTCGCTTCCAAGCCGGACACTCAGTTGGAGTTCGTCCCTCGCCCCGGCGTGACCTACTCGCTGCGCGCAACCCATCCCAAACTGAAGGACAAGCCCCTCTTTGCCATGGTCGACGTGATCGAGGATCAGCCGCGCTGGCTGTCCGTGTGTTTTTTTGGTGAGTTGATTCAGGACCCGGAAGAAAAAGCGGATTTCGTGCCCGAGGGTCTGATGGGCGAGGACGCCATGTGCTTTGACCTGTACTCGTACGACGAGGACGAAATCCAGTATGTGGAAGCCAGGCTCGAGGATGCCTACCAGAGTGCGTCCAGGGGCTGAGCCTCGCCTCAGGAGGTGTGCAGGGGGCGGAGAGCGCCATCGCCCTTCGGAGCGTGGGAACCCGTCATGAGGCGAACCGGCCGGCAGTCTCGGCTCGGTAGCGCCAACAGGAGGTCCAGGGACCGTCATGCAATCCACGGATTCATCTCTCCACCGGCTGGCCGTGCTGATCGATGCGGACAATGCACAGCCTTCCATAACGGAAGGCCTTCTTTCCGAGGTGGCCAAGTACGGCGTGGCAAGCGTAAAGCGGATTTACGGGGACTGGACGACCCCCAGCCTGACCGGGTGGAAGTCCGTGCTCCTGGAGCACTCCATCCATCCTGTGCAGCAGTTCCGCTACACCGTGGGCAAGAACGCCACGGACACCGCTATGATCATCGACGCCATGGACCTCCTCTACACGCGACGCTTCGACGGGTTCTGCCTGGTCTCCAGCGACAGCGATTTCACGCGCCTCGCCTCACGTATTCGGGAGGAAGGTCTCCTGGTGTACGGGTTTGGGGAGCAGAAGACGCCCAAGGCGTTCGTGTCCGCGTGCGACAAGTTCATCTTCACGGAGGTTCTTCGTTTCCAGGAGAGCTCCGAGCCCGCGGTGAAAAAGAAGAAAGCGAACGAACTCAAAGGGGATGCCAAGCTGGTGACCCTCCTGCGCACCGCCCTTGATGCCGCCTCGGACGAGAGCGGCTGGGCGCACCTGGGTGCGGTGGGGAGCAATATCGCCAAGCAGGCCCCGGAGTTCGACCCTCGAAACTACGGTTACGCCAAACTCGGGGAACTGGCTGCGGCCACCCGGCTCTTCGACATCGATGAGCGCGTGCAGAGCGACGGCCACTCCAAGTCCATCTACATCCGCGACAAGCGGAAGAAGTCGGGCAAGAAGTAGGCGTTTGCCCGGTTCGAGGAGGAGAGAACTCGTATGGCGCGGGATCGGGGACGAGAGAGAATCACGCACCGGGAGGACCTGGCCGGTGAACACCGGCTGGGGGATGCCGGGCAGGCCTTGTTTGCCTGCCTGTTCGGGGCGGTGTGGATCGGCGACACTTTTTTTCTCCAATCCACTACGTCCTTGAACGCTTACGCGCCCCTGTGGGTTCGCATTCCGCTGGGCATTGCACTGCTTGTCCTGGCAGGCTGGATGGCCCGGACCGGGCTCAACATCGTGTTCGGCGAGGAACGGACGAAGCCGGGGGTGATCCGGAAGGGGGTGTTCAATTGGGTCCGGCACCCTATCTACCTGAGCGAGATCCTTTTGTATCTCGGCCTGCTCGTCATGAGTCTCTCCCTGGCGTCCGCCGTGGTGTGGATCGCGGCCATCGCCTTTCTACACGTCATTTCCCGGCACGAGGAACGCCTCCTTCTCGATCGTTTTGGCGAGGATTACGCCCGCTACATGCGGGAGGTGGCCATGTGGATTCCGCGGATTCGAAGGCATGGAGCGCGCAGCATTGAGCGTTGAGCCCTGTTATTTTCTTGACAAGCAGTCCTTTTATCTTCTATTTATTGATAGCATTTATCCATAATATTGGTGGCTGCTCATGTCGATTGAGGAAACACGTTTTGAAACCATGCTCGCAAGGCTCCGAGAGCACAAGTTCAGGATTACACCCCAAAGGCTTGCCGTGCTTCGCATCCTCTCCAGGTGCGACGGGCACCCGAGCGTGGAAACCATCTATGAGCGCGTGAAGGAGGACTTTCCCACGACCAGCCTGGCCACCGTCTACAAGACCGTTGCCCTCTTGAAGCACCTGGGTGAGGTCCTGGAGTTGGGGTTCCCCGAAGGCGGGAATCGTTACGATGGAAGAAACCCTTTTCCTCACCCGCACCTCATTTGCACGAAGTGTGGTAGAATCGAAGATCCCGAGCCTGCGGGCCTGGCGGATCTGACTCAGCAGCTTACCTCGAACACTGGATTTCATGTGGTTTCCCACCGACTCGACTTCTTTGGCCTCTGCTCGGATTGCTGGAAAAAACAAAGCTAGGAACTGAATAAGATGACTTCCCAAAAAGGGGGTGAAAACCTTACCCCCTGTTTTTGTATTCGGGGACAACCATCGAGATGACAAGTTCGGGAAACGCGGTTTCAAGCTCATGGAGAAGTTTTTTCTGAGTCGTTTCCAAAAGAACGTTGGATAGGATGGTGCAACATCCTTTTGAAGGCAGGATCGGATTCCGATACACATAGAGAGTCCTTTTTGATGCATTATACCTGAATTTTTGTACAAGCCCGATTTCACCCACGGACAGACCGGATTCAGGCTCTTTCACCCTGTCCAGCACGGAATCGATTTTTTGTATCATGTGATCATCCATTTGTTTGGCCATTGCTGAGCTCCTTCAGCAGGGATTCCATATCATATCCTGAATATCAGCCTTGGGAGCCTTTGTGAAGGCAGCCATTGCATGAGGCGCTACGTCATGCGTTCCTTCAGGAGTTTTCGGGCGTACACGCAGGTGAAAAGGGCGGCGCTCCATGTGACCAGGAAGATGCCCCACCAGATGCCGAGGAGCCCGAAGCCGAGTACGCGCGTGAACAGCGTGAAGACCAGGGCCGGTGCCGCGATCTGCCGGAAAAGCCCGATCCAGATGGCGAACATCGGTTTCTTGATTCCTTGAAGGGCCGCAACGTGCACGAAGAGGAGCACGTAGGCGTAGAGCACGAGCGCGTCGATTTTCAGGTACACGGCCCCAATGTCAATGACATCGGGGTCGTTTGTAAAGAGCGTCATGAAGACGCGGCTCAGGGCGAAGACCACCACGGTCCCCCCGGCCATGAGGAGGCCCCCGTACCAAAGGGCTTTTTGAAGGGTTTCCCGAATGCGGTCGAACCGGTCGGCGCCGTTGTTCTGCGCCACAATGGTCAGTGTGGCCACGTTGAGCCCGATGGTGGGGATCAGGACGATCTGCTCCACGCGCATGGCCGCGCCGTACGCGGCCACCGCATCCTGCCCGAACCGGCTCACAAAGTACGTGATCACGAAGATCCCCATCCCCACGGTCAGCATGTTCACGCTGGCAGGAAACCCCTGGTAGGCAATGTCGCGGAAAAAGGCGGTCTTGGGCAGGACGTCCCGCCACACCTTTCCCCTGATCACCCCACTGCGGTGGACCTTGATTCCCAGATAGACCGCCCCCACGACCTGGATCAGCACGGTGGCGATGGCAATGCCCGGGAACCCCATTCCAGGAAGCCCTGCGCCCCCATAGATGAACCACGGGTCCAGTCCCACGTTGAGCAGGAACC
>JASFQI010000217.1:0-8436 GCA_050115555.1 Desulfobacteraceae bacterium | reverse complement strand
GCCTGTGTCCCGAATCCGAATCCGGACAAATCGTCCTGGCTCCAACCCGTATGGTCTCGCGATTTCAGATTCAAGGTTCACATTGGCGGTCTCCACGTAGAGGTCACCACCGTTCGGCATGGCGCGCCAGGCGTTGACAAAGATGTGCATAAGTACCTGTTCGATCTGGCGGCGATCTACCTCTGCGGACCAAAGGGCCTTGCTCAGGTTTTCATGCAGACAGATTTCTTTGCGCGTCTTTGCAAAGAGCTCGAGCGTCTTCTGGATGAGTGCGTTGAGGTCGGTTGGTTGCACGTTGGTTCCTTCCCACAGGGCAGAGTCCGGGAGTTTCCGGGTCAGGCAGACATCGCTTTCAGCTTTCATTCACCGAATGAAGTTGCGGCACTGCGCAGTGCTCGGACGCGGGGTCTGTTATGCCCAGGAAGCGAAGCACGGTATTGGCCTGAACGGCTTGGAGCATTAAATTCATTGACTACTAATTTGTATTCAGCTTTTCCTTTTCAATGCGGTCCTGATATTCCTGGATGAGCTTTTCGAGCTCGACCTTTTTCACCTGCGTGAAAGGCTCCTTTTGGGCCAGGGCATCCCCCACGCCCTTGTTCTTGTATTTTTCCACGAGCTCGTTCGCGATGACGCAGAGCCGGGCATTTCGATCCCTGCAACGGGCGTTTGCCCGACGTGACCGTTCTATATCGGCCTCGAGCTCTCCGTTTTTTCGCTCGAGCTCGGAGATTGCCAGCTCCTTTTCTTTCAGGGCATCCTGATGCGTACGAACAAGCTGTTCACGTTTTTTTTGCGCCTTTTCAAGATCCTGTTCGATTTCCGTGATGGTCTGGTTGAGAGAGGCGATGGTGCGTTCCTTTTTCTGGATTTCAGCTCGGAGCGCACTGCTGGTTCCCTGCGCGGACTGCTTCTCGGCCCGGATCTCCTCCAGTTCCTTCTGAAGGGTCCGCTGTCTCCCCTCGAGCCGCGCCTTGGCCCGCATGAACTGCCCGACCAGGGCCTTCTGCTCGGCGTATTTTTTCTTCAGGAGCGTGCTGCGCTCCTCCAGTTCGTGAATCTCCGCTTGAAGGGACTCGCGCGTTTTTTCGAGCTGGAGGTACTCGTAACCGCCGCCCGCCGCTGCGCCGATTCCTACGAGGAGAAAAAGAAAAATGACTTTGAGAGCGCTTCGCATGATCCTAAAACCTCGCGTTCAGATCGAGTTGGAACGTATCCACGGCCAGGGCCGGCCCTTCGATCTCATTCGAGGAGATCCAGCGGCCGTATAGCCAGAGGTTGTTCCAGAGCCCGTATCCGCCTCCCAGGACCCACCCCTCGGCATTCGTTCCGCCCAAATGAAAGTCCGAGTCGGTGAAGGCGTCGATCGTGGCGTCGGACTCCAGGTGCTTGTAGGCCAGGGACACGTTCCAGTCCCCGAAGGCCAGGAACTCCGGATGCCCAACAAGCATTTTCACCTGGTAGCCTTTGTCTTCCTCCTGGACGTCCTCGTTTCCGGTCCGCTGGGCCACCTCGTCCCGGTCGAAACCGATGTTCTTGACGAAGTCCGCCATGAGCATAATGTGAATGGGGTACCAGTAGTCGTAGTCCAGTGTGGTGGTGAGGTTGAGGAGCTTGTACTCCGAGGCCAGGGCCGTGGTGATGTCCGTGGACGGGTCGATGTCGATGAGCGTGTTTCCCATTTGCTGGTATTCTGGCGCGGTCCAGTCATAGTAGTCCGGGAGCGAGGAATCGTTGGGCGTTCCCACGGTGTTGCGGTAGGCATACAGGGCAAGGCCGAGCTTCCAGCTCAGACCCATGGTCTTGTCGTACTGTACACCTACCTGACCGGCATAGAGCCACTTGTCCTTTTCCGTGAGATCCTCCTCCTGGAGTGGGAAGGCCCCGACGTTCAGGAAACCTTTCCATGGATTGGACATGAGCGTATCGGTCTTGAAGCTCAGGGCCGCCCCTTCGAAGCTGATGTCGCTGTCCCAGACCAGGTCTGTTGAGTAGAAGGGATTGGCAAATCTCCCGGCAACGAGCTTGATCTCCGGATACTTATCCCAGATCGGCAGGGTGGGGGTGTACTTCCACTGGAGGTACGCACGGTCCAGCACTACCGTGTCTCGGTTGTAATAATCCCCGAGGGTCTCGTTGGTGGACACCGGGTCGTCTTCGTTCCCGGTGGTGATTCGGGCTCCGGCCACCACTTTGCCGATGTTGACCTCGGTCTTTCCGAAGATATCGGCCTTTGCGGCCAGTCGGACTCGGACTCGTCCTCGGTCTCGATCCGTCTTCGTGTTCATGAGCTCGCTGGGGTCACTGGGATCCAGGAGGTCCGCATTGTCCTCGTCGAAACGGTCTCCCTGGTAGCGGAGGCGGATGTCGCCCCCCCAGCGGATGCGCTGGGCCCATCCTGATTTCTGCAGTTGATTTTGAAGATCCTCGGTGATTTTCTGCTCGATTTCCTCCCGATGGTACTCGGCCAGGCGGGACCTTCGCAGAAGCTCGTCCGACATCTGTCGAAGCTCCGTTCGGACTCCCTTCACGTCGTCCTGAAGCTGCCGGGACACCTCCTCCGTGATCTGGGCCATGTATTTTTCCTTTTCATGGTCCTCGGGAATGATGGTGATCACCTTTCCCTTTCCGGCCTGGACCCGCTGTTTCTCTTTGTACTGCTCGATGTAAGCGTTCACCTCCTCGTCGGAGAGCACCCCCTTGGCCTTGAGGAGCTCGACAAGGGCCATAATGCTGTCGAAGTCCTGAATGGGCGGGGAATTCTCGGCACAAAGGCCCGAGTCCATCGTCCCGAAAAGGAGAGGAAAGGCGAGCAGGATGGTTGCAAGGAGCGAAATGCGATGTGTCATCAGTCTTCCTCCACGACGTAGCGCGGTGCAGAGTATCCTCATCATGAAAACCCGATTTTATTCACGTTATTGTTTTGTAGGGCGGCATTTTACATGCCGCCGCGAATGTCGTTCGCCCCGGCCTTACCCCTTGGAAGCAATCTTCAGCTTCATGGCCGCACGAGGCATATCCCCTGGAAGCGGCTCTCGAAAACGGCGGATGCCTTTCAATGCGGCCTGGACCGCATTGTCCATACGAGTGTTGCCCGATGAACCCACAATCCGGAACCCCACAAGCTCGCCGTCTCGTTCGAGCACGATCCGCACCAGTGTCTGCAGCTTCCCTTCCGGGATGCCGCCGTCTTCCTCCAGTTGACGTTTGACCTCCTTGCGGATCTCGTCCTGAATCAACTGAACGTACCAACCATAGCGACGCATCAGGGTGCTGTCCCCACCCCCGCCGATGAGGGGGCTTCCCCCCTTCTTGGCCTTGAGGCCGAACCCGTCCGATCCCGCCGTCCCGTCC
Source organism: Desulfobacteraceae bacterium (assembly GCA_050115555.1). Taxonomy (GTDB): domain Bacteria; phylum Desulfobacterota; class DSM-4660; order Desulfatiglandales; family HGW-15; genus JASFQI01. The sequence continues at coordinate 5,082 of JASFQI010000217.1, read as the reverse complement.
GAATCCAGGCCCAGCTGGTCGTCCTGCGGACCCTGGTCCTGGCTTTCGTCCGGCGTCTCCTCAGGCGGTTTTTCAGGCTCAGGCTCGATGATCTCCTTTTTCTCTTCGATTTTGGGCTCCGGGGGCTTCTCCTTGATCTTGGGCGGCGGGGGAGGCTTCACCAGGTGCACGGTCTGGATGCGGCGCTGCCGTTGCTTGCTCGAGTCCAGGAGCAGGGCGCGCAGGAGAAAAACGCTTCCCGCAATCAGGGCGACTGCGATGCCGGCCGCTGCGAGGCCGATCCACTTGGTAGTGTTTGTACGCTTGTTCCTTTTTGCCATGGCGACGCTACTTCACGAGCTTCTGGGTCACGAGCCCGATTTGAGTGATCTCCAGGCGCTGTAACATGTCCAGCACGTCGATCACCTTCTGGTAGTAAATTTTCGAGTCCCCCTTGATGACCACGGGGAAGTTGGGATCCACGGCCTTGTATTGCTTGAGACGGGTTTCCAGCTCGCCCATGCTCACGGGAAACGTGTCCAGATAGATCTGGCCGTTCCGGTGAATGGTGATGGCCTTGGTCTTGGGTTTCTGAAGGGTCGGGGCCGCGCTCGCCTTGGGTAAGTCTACCTTGATCCCCTGGACCGAGGCCGTGACCGCGATGATGAACACCACGAGCAGGGTCCAGGCCAGGTCCAGCAAGGGAGTCACGTTGATTTCGTCAAAGGCCTGAAAGGTGTAGAGGTCCCGTCTCATCCTGTTTCTCCGTAGTGCTCCTTCACGTGGAGGGCAAACCGGTCCACAAAGACCGCAAGGTCGGAGGTGATGTTCTTGATCCGGCTGTTCAGGTAGTTGTAGGCAAAGAGCGCAGGGATGGCCACGATCAGCCCGAACACCGTGGTGGAGAGGGCCGAGGCCACACCCGGTGCAATGGCCATGATGTTAGCCTCCCCGGCCTCGGCCATGGCCGCGAAGGTGTTCATGACGCCCCAGACCGTTCCCAAGAGCCCGAGAAAGGGCCCGCCCGTGATGGCCATGGTAAGCACCACGATCCAGGCATTCAGCCGCCTGGTTTCTTCCACAAAGGCGCCTTCCAGGGCGGACTTCACCCCTTCAGTGACCCCCTCCGGAATGGGCTGCCTCACCGGCTTGGGATTTCCCTCAAAGGCCCCGGGTCTGGAAAGCCACTCCCGAACCTCCCGACATCCGGCCTGGTACACGCGAAAGAGCGAGGCGGTTGAGGCCTCATTCTCATCGTTGTCCAATGCAAGCGGTTCCGAGACCTCCTGGAACTCCCTCTGGAACGAGCGATTGGATCGCTGCTGAACCACGAGAGAAAAGGCCTTGCCCAGGAACACGAGCCAGCTCAACAGGGAAAAGATGGCCAGGATCCCGATCACGACCAGACCGTCCAAAGTGATGTTCTTAGCGATGGTCCCCAGGTAGAAGGTGGGAAGGCCCCCGCCTTCGAATATCTGCTCCACATCGTAGGTGGTAAGCACTCCGTTCGGCCCCTGTCCTTCATACGCCGCCCGAATCCAGCCCAGGGTCCGGGCCGTGTTGGACAGGTGCACTTCGTCGAGATCGCCTGCAAACCCGTGCCCCTTGTTCTCTTCAAGGAGTGAGGCCCCGAACGCAATATCGGTCTCCAGGGCCGGAAGGTCGCCCGCTAGCTGCGTCCAGGTCATCTCGATGCCATCCACGTACACGGTCATGCGCCCGCCAGGCACGGCCGTAATGGCCACGTGATGCCAGGCCTGGGGTGCCAGGTCGGCGGTCCTCTCCGTCTCTACCGTTTCCCCGGCGCTTGTCACACGTCCGTAGAGCTTCGAGCCCTCGATCCCCACGACGATGGCTTGTTCCTCGTTCTCGCGGGCAAAGAGGTAGGCATCCCCTTGGGCCTGTGGAATACGGACCCACGCGGAAAAGGTGAACCCGGTGGAGAAATCCAGGGGAGGGGAGGAAGGAATGCGAATGTACTCTTCGCCCCCGCTCAGGAGCACCCCTCGACCGATGATGGAGGGCAGTCCCTGCCCGGCCAGGCTCTCGGCCGCGTGATTCTCGTAGGCCGTGACGTCCTGGGGGAACCCCTCCACTTCGCCCAGGTGGTACGCGGCGAGCTGGTTTACATCGTACGTGGCCCGGGCGTCCTGTCCGCCCATGGCGGCCTCGTTGCCGTAGTACATCAGGATGAAGTCGGCCTTGGACATGGCCGAAAGCCGGGGGGCCTTTACCCAGATGAGGGCCATCTCGTCAATGGGATCGAACAGCTCGATGTGGTGCTTGAGGGGGGTCATGCCGTCCCCTGCCACGAACCGGATGTCCGTACCGTCTCCCTTGCAGTTGGCAAAGTTGAAGTTTCCGGTGTGAAGCCGCACCAGCACGGGCACGTTCTTCAGGTTCTCCTTGATGTCGGCGCCGTTGGCTGTGGTGTCAAAGGTGATCTTCTTTCGATACTGCCACGCCTCGTTCCACCACTCCTGAGCAGTTGCTGTGCTCGAAAGAAAGCCCAAAGCCAGGACAGTCGTCAAAATGAATATTAAAAGTCTCATTCGCATATCCGCTCTCGCATCGTTACAACCCTCTGGATCATTCTCGGGGATCCCACGCCATTGAAGGTTCTTTGTTTTTGTCCCTTTTACCTTTGCCCTTTATCCTTTCACTCTTCTCTTTTTACCTTTCACCTTTCACCTCGAACCTTTGACCTTTGACCATAATCCTTAATCCTTTATCCTTGAACCTTGCACCTTTGACCTTAATCCTTCTCTTTTTCTTCTTTCTCTTCTTCCAGCTCATCGAACGTGACCACCTTTACATCCAGCCACTTGGGAACGAAACCTTCGGCAAGCTTTGCCTCATCCTGGGCCGCGGCGTTTCTTTCGGCTGCCATGGACGAGGTCTGGGAGGCCAGCTTGTCCGTTTCCGAGAGTCCGCCCATACCGGAGAGGGCGCCCAGATTGGCCCCGCCCGAGGAACTGGGCACGCCCACAGACCCGGCCGTGAAGCTGATGTTCTGGGCGTTTACCACCTCAGTGGCGCCCAGCACCACGTTTCGAGCCGAGATCCCCGCCTCTCCCGCATCGATGATTCCTGAGGGGGCGAACAGGTAAGCATCCCCGAGGACCGGGGCATCGAGGGGACCCTGGGCCCCGTCCGGGTCGTAGGTCAAGGTGCGGATCCCACTGCCCACGGCAGGCGGGCTGAACTCGATAGTGTAGGCCTCGATTACGGGCTCGATCTCTACGTCGTCTGGCCATTCATCCCGGGGCTTTGGGGTCTCAGGATCTCCCTCGACATTGACCCAGAGGATCTGGCCCGCGGAATTGGTGGCATACACAGGTTTTCGCTGGGGTGGCTGCGCGCTGACGGCCGTCTTGGACCCCCTGCCCGCATTGATGTCGCCCTCCTGACTCCAGGCCAGGATGTCGCCGCCCCGAAAGGTCATGAGGCGGGACTCGTTCACGTCCAGGTCTCCCACGGAAAAGACATTGATATCCCCGCCCTGGGCGGTGAAGATGCCCGTGTTGCTGTCCGTGCTCTCGGAGTCGGGCTCCGGAATCGTGCTCAACCCCACGTTGATCTTGCCCAGGGCGATAATGTAGAGGTCTGCGGAGTCGTTATACACATCCCTGCCTCCCTCTTCGGTCTCGTGCTCTTGCAGGGTGCTGGTTCCCTCGGTGCTGATCTGGGAGTTGGTCATAAGGATGTTGCCCTGCCCCAGCTCGGCTCCCTCGAACAGGGCCTGAATGACCTCTTCCTCCACCGTCTGAACCACCTCGGAGGCGCCTTCCGTGTCTCCTTCTTCCAGGAGGCTGCTGTACTCCTCGCCGCCCGCTTGAAGCGCTTCGAAAAACGCCCAGATCTCCTCCTTGTCGAACTCCTTGTCCACCCCGCTGATGACGATCAGGGAGCTGGGCGCGTCTTCCTCTGCGGTGACAATGGCGTCCAGGCCCGTATTGAGGGCATTCCCCGTGGTTCGGATCCCCTGGGTCATGCCCAGCTGGATGGTCTCTCCGGCCAGGACCAGGAAGGTGCCGGGTCCCCCGAGAAGGAGGCCGCTTCGTTCATAGTACGCTCCCACCCGGGTTGCCTGGGAGTCGCGCACGGTCACCGTCTCCACGGTGGAGGAGAGGTTGAGGATTCCGCCCGCCTGAATGGAGGTGATGTCCTCGGCATGCAGGTTCTGGCTGATGACGTGAAGCCCTAGAATGTCCCCGTCAGCACGGATCATGGCAGCCTTTGGAGAGTAAAGGACCAGCTCGTTGATGTCTCCGCCCGCCCGTATCTCGACCGGTTCCGGATCGTCCAGATGAATCGGTTCCGCAGCATGGACATCCGCGTTGTTGTGGGGCGAGAACAGAAGAGATGTGATCTCTTCGGCCGAGAGCATTCCGGACGCCTCCTCGTCCTGGCCGGGCAGCGCCTGGCCGGTGCTGAAGAGAGTGTCCACATCGTAGTAGACCGCGGAGGGATCCAGGTCGGAGACATAAATTCGGGACCGCTTCTCCCCGCCTGAAATATCTCCGCCCGCTGTGAGGCAAAGGTTGCCCAGGGGAGCGGGGGCCAGGGCCAGGGAGTTCTCGATCTCAATGTCCCCACCGGCCTCTACTTCCAGTATCGGGGGCAGCACCGCGTACCGGTTTCCCTGCCTGGCGAACCGCCCGCTGATGGTGACATCTCCTAGCACCGAGACGAGGCGAAGGGCGGTTGTCAGGGTCGTGTCCTGGAGGTCCGTGGCATAGCTGTAGGTCAGGCTCCCCTGGCTGCCGTACTCGGACTCGGGCGGCAGCACAAAGGTGGGATTGTACGCGGTCCCGAGGTCGAGATCGCCCCGCGCCATGACGTCAACCTGCGCGCGGATGAGCGAGAGTGCCGTATCCGGAAGGCTCTCCTCGAAATGGCTGGTCACGTTCCCGGCGCTCAGGACGCCGGTGCCGTCCGCAACCTGAAAGAGCCCCCCCAGGTCCCCGAACGAGACCACGCTCAGGGTCCCCTGCTTGAAGGTCCCGATCTGCCCCTGCACGTCTCCACCCGCCCGAAGGAACAGGTCGCCTCCGGCCATGGTAGCCACACCTGCGGTCGCGGTCGCGGTGTAATCCGCCG
>JASFQI010000216.1:0-8440 GCA_050115555.1 Desulfobacteraceae bacterium | reverse complement strand
CGAAGGAGAGGCAAAAACTTGAGGATGTGGTGGTAAGTGAAGAAAAACCCTTTGAGGCATCAGGCATCGAGCATACACCGGCGGAAACGGTCATCGATTTCGATACATACTCCGTTGTCGGCGAAACGAACAGTGTAATCGATGTGCTCAAAACACAGGCGATCATCGATTTCCGCGGTCAGACGAACCTGGACCCGGGTGTGGACAGCGTGTTTATGCGCGGGTTCGAATCCAAACGATTTGTCACGGCCATTGATTCATTGACGCTTCAGAAGACAGGCGGGCGTAAGTCGAGCAATATCGTGGACTACAGCCTCCTGCCCACCTTCATGATCGACAAGGTCGAAATTCTGCCCGGGCCTCATTCGGCTCTCTACGACAGCAAGAGCATCGGTGGGGTGATCAACTTTGTCACCAAGACGCCCGAGCGCCGGGACACCCTGAAACCGGATGGCAGGGTGTCCACCAGCTATGGGTCCTATGACACGCAGAATCATGAGGCCCTGGTCCAGGGAGCGGTAGATGCCTTTACCTATGATATGGCTTATCGGAGGTACTCCACTGACGGCTACCTGCGCTCCAATGAAACTGAAATCGACACCGTTTACGGTCGTCTCGGGTATGTCCTGCCCAATGATGGATTCGTCACCTTCAGCGCCACACATTCGGATGTGAAACGCCAAATCCCTGTCAACAACAACAGCGCAATCGACGATTACGATGCCGGTTACCCTGTCGTAGAAGACAGCGCTTTTAATCCTTGGCAGGACCCGACCTGGGACGGCAAGTCTTTCTCCTACAGGGTCAACTATGAGCAATCCTCCCCCATCGGCCGTTTGCACGTGGGCGCCTATTACAGCAAGGACAACCGGGATTGGAATTACTATTACATCCCGGGCAGTAACAAACGCTATGATGTTGCGGATACGGACTGGTGGCAGAAAGGGTTCAAGGCCCAGGATGAAATTCAGTGGGCGGACAACCAGGTCACCACAGTCGGCTTTGACGTGGTACGGATGTACGACCAAGGGGTTGAGTACAAAGTGGTCGGGGTTGACAAGAGAAGCGGCTATGCCCAGCACAAATGGGGCATTGTCCCCTCCCTGGATCTCACGCTCGGCCTTCGGTACGAGGATGTCAAAGTCAACGTAGGGGACTGGTCCTATCTGGCCCCCTACATCGAGGAAGCGGGTTATGTGGAAATGAAATGGGACGATTTGATCCCAAAGTCCTTCCTTACGTGGAAGATGGATGAGGTGGCCCCGTGCCTGAGGGACACCTCGCTCTCGCTGGGCATCAGCAGGATCTGGCGAGCCCCGGACTATCTCGGGGACTACAATCCAAGGGGATGGCCCACGGGCTTCTGGCTGGATGCAGAGCACGGCATAGGGTACGACCTGGTGTTCAACCGGCGTCTGTGGCGCGATATCTCGCTCAAATTGAGCTACGCCTTCTATCAAATCGAGGACTACATCGCATCCAATGGCACATATGCCCAGAACAACACCCCAGCCGCCGGCGATGAGATCTACAGTGATGCGGTGATCAACCTCGAAGAGGTGCACCGCCATGGCGTGGAACTGGACCTCGGCGGTCACCTGACCGACGCGCTCTCATTCAACCTGAGCTATGCCTGGCAGCAATACCACAATGAGGGAGACGAGCCGGCCTTTGAAACCGAGCTGGACCAGCGGGCCGAGCATCGGGTGAACGCCGGGTTGCGCTATGCGTTGTTTGAAACGACCGAGTTGATGCTGGACTACTACTACCAGAGCGAGGAAACCACGCAAATCAGTGAGGAGGTTCGGCCGAATGTGTGGGAGTTCCGCGATGTATCCAATGAGGCTTATCACCTGTTCGATTTCGGTGTGAAACACACCTTCTTCGAGCAAAAAGGCATTTTCAAAGATGCCACCTTGAACGTGTACGTAAAGAACGTGTTCGACGAAGAGTACTATGACACGTCAGGGTACCTGGCCACAGATCGCACCTTTGGCGCATCGTTCAGCATCGGTTTTTAGTTCTGAGCACGGCAAGCCGTCACGGCTCGTCCATGTTCGGTGATGATCCGCCTTTGGGGCAATGAGGCATAACAAGTCACATCAAAGGAGTAACGCATGAATACTAAAAAATTTGGGTTTCTTCTCTTTTTCCTGTGCAGTCTGCTTTTTTTTGTCGGGTCCGTATGTGCCGGAAATAACGCTCTACAGGCTGAAGCCGCCAAGGCCTTGAAGCAGGCCATGGCAAAGCTTGAAAACTCGAAGGACACACAACATATGATTTGCCTGACCAATGCAGGATACGCCCTGTATCAAGGCGAAGGCACCCGTATCCTGTGCAAAACCGTCCGTGACGTCTGTGGGGTTTCCGCGGATACAGGCAACATCCTCTTTGTGCATACGGATCTGGACGCACCCTTGTACTTCGCCTTGACGCATAAGACAGGCCCCACCACGCTGCCCATGGTGCTGGTTTCGCAAGAGGATGAGACATTCAAGGTTTCCGAGCCCATGGATGTGTATGCCAAAAAGGGCATGTCCATAAAGGATTTCAAGGCGTTCGGCCGGCCGGCCTTTTCAGTGATCAGCATTGCCAACGGTTGGGCACGTGGTTTTCCCGATGATCTGATCCAAGGGGCCTTGTACCACGATCATCTGTGCGGTGGGGTGTCCACTGGGTTCCTGACGGTGAGCTACATCAAAAAACACCTGCCCCTGGCCGAAGGACAACGCTACACCTACGTTGGCGCGCCTGCGTGGTGCCAGGATGACTACATTGCCACAGCGATGAACCTGACTCCCGGGAAAAGAGGGTATCTTTCCATGAAATACAACTGGAATGAAGTCTGGAAAACCGCCGACCAGGAATACTCCAGCTTGGGCGGACTGATCATCCGTTACAACCGGGAAACCCAGAAAGGCGATGCCAACCTTTTGAAATTTGACTGGAAACGCGATGAGCTCGTGAAGTTCATCAACGACCCTGATTTCGACATGAAGCAAAAAAGCAACCCCCTGCTTCATGTCTACTACTCGCAGTTTTACCTGGCCCACAAGGACCATCCGGAAAAATTCCTCTCCGTGATCGCCACCAAGGAGATCAACAGCGAAAAGGATCTCCTCCAGTTGATCGGCATGGGGGCCAATCCTTTGGAAGAGATGCTGGGCAAGCGTGTGGTCGACGCGAAGTAGCAGATCCTTTGAGCGGGGCGGGGATTCCCGCCCCGTTGATCAAAGGGGGCAGCGTTCAAACAGGCGGAGTGGAAAGCATGGCTCCGCCTTGCTGTGGGATGAAATCACTCGAAACGATCGATAACAAAATCATTCAAATGACCCTCCACTCACAATCGACCCGCCCGGAAGCCGGCTGGTTGCCCAACCAACAGGCCCCCGTTCTTTTCCTGATCGTGCCGGGCTGCTTTTTTGTCTCCGGAGTCGCTGGACTGATCTATGAGGTCCTGTGGCTGCGGATCATAGACAAGGTGACCGGGAGCGCACCGTTTGCCGTGGCCACGGTCCTGTCCGTCTTCATGGGAGGGTTGGCCCTGGGCAGCTATGTGGCCGGGAGAACCGTGGACCGGATCTCCTCGCGAAAACGTCTCTTGTCCCTTTACGCCATATTCGAGCTCTGCATTGCAGGGTATGCATTGCTTTTGCCTTTTCTGGTCGGCGCCATGCGCCCGGTTTATCGGCTGTTTTATGATTCCTTGCTTCATCACTTCTGGTGCTACCAGGCTTTGGCATTCCTGGGATGCGCAGGGATTCTCATTGTCCCGGCGAGCCTCATGGGGGCCACGCTTCCTCTATTGTGCCGATTCTATGTACGTCACCTGAGCCACCTAGGGGCTCGCACCGGCTGGTTGTATGGACTCAACACCGTGGGTGGGGCTGTGGGCGCCGTCCTGTGCGGATTTCTGCTTGTGAAAAGCCTGGGTGTATGGTCGACCCTGGGCATAGCCGCGCTCTTGAATCTGCTGGTTGGGGTCTCGTGCCTGCTGCTCTTGAAGTACATCATTCCCCCCACTCTACCCAGCGACCTCATTCCTTCGAAAAATGCACCCTCACTGGAGAATACAAAATCCATGGGGCGTCTCCAGTCAGAGGGGGATCGCCGCCTTCAGGCCAAATGGGTCCTCACACTTTTCGCCTTGTCCGGATTTTGCGCTTTGGCCTATGAGGTGTTGTGGACACGCCTCCTGGGGCTGATCGTCGGCCCCACGACCTACTCCTTTACCCTGGTGATTTCGACATTTATCATTGGCTTGGCATTAGGCAGTATCCTTTTTGGCAGGCTGGCGGACAGAGTCCGCAATGCCTTCCTTTTACTGATCATCACCCAGCTATGTGCTTCCTTCCTCGCACTCCTGGTGAGCCACATCTTAGGGAACAGTCAGTTCTTCTTCGCAAAGCTTATTCATGTGTTTCACAACAGCTTTCCATTGCTGATCCTGGTTCAATCCCTTGTTCTATGGATCCTTCTCATGGGTCCCACCTTGTTCCTGGGCGCGGCGTTTCCTCTGGTCAACAAGATCTATGTCCAGTCGATGGCCGATCTCGGCGCATCGCTAGGCAAGGCCTATGCGCTGAACACACTGGGCGCCATTCTGGGATCCTTCACCGCAGGGTTTTTCCTCATCCCTCTGTTGGGCAAGGAAAACGGTTTGAGGCTGATCCTGCTGGTTCAATTCGCTGCGGCTGGCCTGGCCCTGCTCCACACAGAGACAGGCTTTCGAAAGCGAACGTTGGGGAAACTCTGCGGTACATGCGTCATTCTTTTGTACTTCGCTTTGCTTTGGAGTTTCCCCTCATGGCAACACGACCTGCTCTCCCGTGGCTGGTATCGAGATTTCAAACCCATTGAAAGCGCGCTTCACAGGGCGGGTTGGCTCGACGCCTTGTGGAACGGACCTGAGTGGCTTGCAAAACAGCGCAAAGGCCTGGAGGTCGTATTTCATGGAGAAGGCATTGGAGGCTTTACCACGGTGGAGAAGGAGATCACCAGCCTGGGAACCGAAGAATACGCCATGTTCAACAGCGGCAAGGCGGATGCTTCCTCCCATGGCGACCGTTCCACGCAGACCTTGTCCGCACACATTCCACTGCTTTTCCATCCCGGCGCCCGGAACGTCATGGTTCTGGGTCTGGCCAGCGGCATGACAGCGGGCGAGGTGCTTCTTTACCCGATCGAGAAGCTGGACGTTGTGGAAATCAATGAAGAGGTCGTCAAGGCCTGCAAGTCATTTTTCAAACCCTGGAATTACGCCTGCCTGAATGACCCGAGATCCCGTCTGATCGTGCAGGACGGCCGCAACCACCTGGCCATGACGCATGAGAAATACGACGTCATCATTTCCGAACCCTCCAATCCGTGGATGTCCGGCCTGGCCAAGCTTTTTTCACGGGAATTCTTTCAACTGGCCAAAGAGCGCCTCAAAGAGAACGGCATTTTCGCCCAGTGGATCCAGTCTTATGAGATGGACTGGGAGACCTTTTCGCTTCTTGGGAGAACGTTTGCAGAGGTCTTTCCAAACGGTGCCCTTTTCAAGGTCGGACCGGTCGATTACCTGCTGCTCGGGTTGACCGATCCCAGGGGACTGGACTGGCAGCATGCCCAAAACCATCTGCGCTTTGCGCGAAAATCCATCAATGTGACGTTTCCGGGCGTCGATTTTCTCGTCCATTTGATATTGACCGAAGACCTTGTCCACCTCTTTGGGTCAGGCCCTGTTCACACGGACCATCGACCCTATCTGGAGTTTGCCGCGCCCTTGAAGCTCTACAGCGGGCGTTGCGACATGGACCGGGCCATTGAAGAGCGCCGCCGGCTGTCCGCGGATACATTACAGAGATTGAAAACCCACAGAGATCCCGACACCCTTCTGGATCTGATCGAGTTCTCCGCATCCGCCAATGTCCCGGTGTTCAATCTGCTCAAGCTCTGTCATCTGAGCGATGAGCAGCAGGCACGGTACAAAACGGTCGTGACCGGTTATTGCAGCCGTGTCCTGGTCCCTTCGTATGGCGTCTTCATCGATCCCAAGCTCAAGGCGTGCTGTGCCGAGACCCAAATCAAAACCATGCGGAAGCATATTTCGCTCGACGATCCTCTACCGTCTGATCACTACAACCTGGCGCTCGCACTGGCGGCGGCGGATCGTAGGGCGGAGGCCATGGAGGAGCTTCGAAAAACGATATCCATGGACCCTATGCACGAACCTGGTTACCTGGCCCTGGGTCTTTTGATGGCCGAGATCGGGGAATTCAAGGATGCGGCGATGTATCTGGAGAACGCCGTTTCTTTGGCCCCTCAAAAGACCGAGTTGTACAAGTACCTGGGGATGATCGAAATGCAAAGGGGGGCCTATCAAAAGGCGATTTCCTATCTTTCCAGAGCGCAGGAACACAACCCTGATGACCCCGAGATCCTTGGCGAACTGGGCATCGCCCACAGGAAGCTCGGACAAAACGAAGAGGCGATTGCCCTGTTGAAGGCGGCGCTGACCCGGAATCCCCGGGATGCAGAAACGAGTTACCAGCTTGGTATGGCCTTTCTTCAGTCAGGGGAAAAGGCAAAGGCCGCGGAGCAGTTTTCAGCAGCAGTTCAATCGGATCCACGCGATAAAGAAGTGAGCCCATGAACCTTTTCAATCGGATCCGCTGACCCCATGCGTATGCGCAGGGGCTTGAAGGGAGAAGCAAGTGATGGATATGACGCTTAGACCCGTGGGCGTGGTTCGCAGTGACATCGAGAAGCCGAGCCTGGTGGCCCATTCCGGCGATTTGAATTGGGAAGACAATGATCATTCACCATCCCATCACGCCGAAGTCGTTTCTGAGATTGAGATTGATCCGAAATACGCAGGTATTCTCGACGGCATCGAGGAGTTTTCTCACCTCCTGGTGCTTTACTGGGCGCATCTGGTGGATTCAGATGGCCGTTCTTTCACCAAGGTCCATCCGATGGGAAGAAAGGATTTGCCCCTTGTGGGGGTGTTCTCGACCTGCAGCCCGGCTCGGCCCAACCCCGTCCTGGCGATTGCCGTCAAGCTTCTGGAGCGAGAGGGCAGCATCCTTCGCGTGACCGGGCTGGATGCTGTGGACGGAAGCCCTGTGATCGACATCAAGCCCTACCTTCCGCCCTACTATTCCGTCCCGGATGCAAAGCTGTCCGGTTGGATGAACCAGCTACTGGACGAGATGCGGGCGGACAGCTAGATGATGAAAAACGTTTCCATGACGATTGAATGGGGGAATTCGAAGATGAGATACGCCTTGAGACGCACTTTTTCAGCTGCATGCATTGTCACACTGCTCACGGGAGCCGTGTTCTTTGGCGCATGTGGCGGCAGTGATGAAAATCCTGAAAACGCCGGCGAACAGGAAAGGATGTCCGGCACGACATCAACGGAGACTGCAGCAGCGTCCCCCTTGTCGACGGATGAAAAAACGCGTGCCGTTGTGACCTACACCATCGCCGACCCTACCGGTGACTGGGGCTATCCTTCACCCTACCTTCGCTATTCCCGGGGCCCGGGATATCTCCGAATGAGCTTCATTTTCGACACGCTCGTCTGGAAAGACAAAAACGGGTTCATCCCTGCCCTGGCCAAAGAGTGGAGTTACGACGAGACGGATAACGCGTACACATTCGTGCTCCAGGAAAATGCGAAATGGCACGACGGCCGGCCTGTCACCGCGGATGATGTGGCCTTTACCATCGAATACGTGAAGACCCATCCCGATGCATTTGTCACCCTTTCAGGCCCTAGCGGAATCAAACGAGTTGAAGTGATCGACGATCGAACCGTCAAGCTGGTCCTTGAATCCAGGTACGCGCCGTTCCTTTACGAAATGATCGGCACCATGGTCATACTCCCCAAACACATCTGGCGCGAGGTGGAAGACCCTATGACTTTCGATGCCCCGGAGGCCACGATCGGAAGCGGGCCGTACAGGCTGACCGATTACAACAAAGCCCAGGGGACCTATCTCTACGAGGCCTTTGAGGACTACTACCAGGGAAGGCCCACGGTTGACAGGTTGGTATTCGTAAAAACAAGCCCTGTCATGGTCTCTGCGGCGCTCGCAAGGGGAGAGGTGAACGCTGCCGGCATTCAAGCGGAACAGGCCAAAGCGATGGAATCCAAAGGATTCACCATCCTGCGCGCTCCCTATGCCTTTTGCGGCAAGATATCCATCAATCACCGGAAAGAACCGATGAGACAGAAGGAGTTCAGGCAGGCCATGGCTTATGCCATCGATCGACAGAAATTGGTGGAAATCACCCAGCGCGGGCACGGTATCCCGGGAAGCCCCGGATTGCTGCCGCCGGGCAATCCCTGGCACAATCCGGATGTCCGTCCCTATGGATACGATCCGGAAAAAGCGCGACAGCTCCTGGAAAGCATTGGGTACACACTCGGCCAGGACGGTTACTTCAC
>JASFQI010000215.1:0-8480 GCA_050115555.1 Desulfobacteraceae bacterium | reverse complement strand
CGCCAGTGCACCCACGTGTCGCTCCAGGCCCACGGCTTCTCTGCTGCCCATTTCCTCGATGCCTTCCTTGACGAGCCACATGCCCCGTCCCGTGTTTTTCAGGCCGCCGAGAAAGACCTGTGCGATGGCGGACGTGTGACCCTGGCAGAGAAACAGCGCTTCTGACATCTTCTGCTTTCGAAGAAGGCCCTCGACGTTTTGAATGAAATCCGCGGGCAGGACATGCCTTCGACGCAGCACCCAGAGGCGCTCCAGGAAAATGGTCAGGGCAATGACGGAGCAGAGCAGGATGGGGTACATGAACACGCCGCCGCGGACGAAAAGATCAAACACGCTGCTACCCTCCGAATGATGAAGATGCTTCCTTCCGGCCTTCCTTACCCGCATAAGCGGGACACCAGGGAGATTCAATCGCTGCAAAGGACCGAAGGAACCGCCTTCGGCGTATGGATTCGTTCCGTACCATACCTATGGAAGGCGGGGTAAGTCAAGATCGTTGCAGGATATGGATGTCACTCGTCGTTCGCGTGGTGCGACAGGGTGCCCGCGTCATAGCCGGCCTTTTCGTAGTTCTCAAGGGCCCGCATGCGAAGTGTGCGGTCGTGGGTTCGCTCCGCATGTTTATCCGCAAGTTCCGCGGCATGGCTCCAGCGGCCCTCTTTCTCGTGATTGCGGATTTGGCTTTTTACCCGCAGCGTTTCCTCGGAAGTCTCCGTTACGGCGGCTCGGCACCAGGAGATCAGCTTTCGAATAGGGGCACCACATTCAGGGCATGCGCTCAGCGGGGGATCCCGAAGCTCCTGGAGCACCTCGAACGGTCTGCGACAGTGGGAGCAGCCTGTATCAGGATCTTCGGCCTGGTACTCATAGATGGGCATGGTGTCCCTTTCTCTAATCGTTGAAGCTTCCCTCTGCGGCTGTGGAAATCACCTCGTTCAAGGAAAGGAACACCCTTGAAAGGGGAAGGCGTTTTAAAAATTCGAGCGAACGTTCCGTCTTCCATCGCACTCCGGGCGGCAGGTTCACGCACCGGCAAGGGGAGACCGATGCGCGGTAATGGTTGACGAACCGACTCATGAATCCTATACATATCCTATGACATAGGGTGCGAACAGGTTCAACTGAAATTGACGGAGTCGCAGAAAGACTGGGACCCACAGATTTTGCCCTTGTGAAATGAACCGATCGCATGCAACCTGTAACCAAGAGATTTGCCTTTGCAATTTTAAAAAGTTACGACGTTTCCAACAGCGGCCGAGCAGGTTTTTGAGAGACCGTCAACGAAACGAACTGATCGCATACAGCCTGAAACCAGGAGATTTGCCTCCGCGATTCTAAAAGGTTACAACGTTTCCAACAGCGGTCGAGCAGGTTTGTGCGAGACCGCAATCTGAAACCCCAGGAGCAGGATGAACGAAGAAGAATTTCAACGGAAGTATGTCAACTTGAGAATTCTGAAAAGCATTCAAGACTATCTCAAGCCGGATAAGGAAACCTCCACTGCGGTCTATCCGATCAAGGTCCCTGATGAGTTGCTGTATCAGGTCGCAAAGCTCCAAGGTGCCGAGAATGCGGATCGGCTGATTCACCACATTTTCGAGCTGGGTCTTTCCGTATGGAGTGAGCGGCAGTACAATGAGGTTTTTGGTACAGAGGAAGAGCTGGAGGCGTTCATCGATCTCGTGAAAAAACGCAACCCCTGAGGCCGAAAGGTGGGCTACGGAACCGTGCGGGGCCCGGACACCCCCCGCTTCAAAGCTTTCCGCCTTCCTTTCTGTATTCATCGTTGACACTCCTTGGTTTTCTTTCCTTTTCTGGATACGTGCATTTCCTCTTAAAAAGCGTGCTTTTTCTTTGGGATGTGTCGGTTGAGGATCCGTCCGACCGTGAGTTGGTATTTCTGGCATGATTCCTGCTTTTGATTAAGGAGCCGATGGGGGGCTGTGTTGGAGGTCGGCCGATGGCGCACCGAGCTGTTTGATGCGGGGCAACCCCGATCCGGAAGAAACAGGTTGACATCGATACTCGATATCCTTTAGTTTCAAACATTTTACTTGCAGTCACAGAGATCGTGTTTACCTTGTTCACCGTGGAGCCCCACATCGCAAGAAGGGGAAAGGTCGTTATGAAAAGCAGCGTGGAAGAGATCAGCCCCGTCAAAAAGAAGCTCATTGTTGAAATCGAGGCCGAAGAGGTCGACCGAAGGATCGCAAAGGCTTACAAACAGCTCGGAAAGCAGGCCCGAATTCCGGGCTTCCGGCCCGGAAAAATTCCGGTAGGTATTTTGGAAGGACGTTTCGGGAAGGAAGTACTCGAGGATGTGACGCGGGACCTGGTCAACGAGACCTTGCCGCAGGCCATGCAGGAGAGCGGCGCCTATCCCCTGAGCATGCCGGTGATCGAGAACGATATGCCGCAAAAAGGGCATTCGTTTCGTTACACGGCCGTTCTGGAGGTGAAGCCTGAGATCGAGCTCAAGGACTACCAGGGGTTTTCAGTCGAAAAAGAGATCCTGTCCGTCACGGATGAGGACGTGGAAAAGCAGGTAGAGGAGATCCGACGCTCCCGTGGAAAGCTGCACACGGTGGAGGAGGATCGCGGTGTTCAGGAAGGGGATTACGTGGCCATTCGGTACGAGGGATTTGAGGACGATCAGCCCGTACCGGGGCTTCAGTCCGATAATCACATGCTCCGCGTGGGCTCGGGGGAGTTTCACCCCGACTTTGAGAAACGACTCGTGGGCTTGAAAAAGGGAACCGAGGAGTCCTTCCGCGTGGACTTCGAGGACGATCCCCGGAACAAGAAGCTTGCCGGAAAGAACGTGGATTTTAAGGTCGAGGTGCAGGACATGAAGGCCATGGAGCTTCCCGATCTGGACGACGAGTTTGCCAAAGGCCTGGGAGAAAAGATCGAAACGCTCGAGAAGATGCGGAACGAGATCCGCAAGGAGCTCACGAAGCGGGAAGAGAGGAGAATCGATCAGGACCTGAAAACTCGACTCCTTCAGAAGATCTGCGACACCGTGGAGTTCGAGTTGCCGGAGTCCCTGGTGGAGGAGGAGCTGAACCGCGCCATCGAGGGCATTCAACAGAACCTGTCAAGGTCGGGATCGGGCCTGGAGCAGTCCGGACTGGATGTGGTCAAGCTGCGCCAGGACCTGCGGACGCCCGCGGAGTCCCGCGTAAAGCGCATGCTCGTGTTGAGCGAGATTGCACAGCTGAACCAGATTGAAGTTACAGAGGACGATCTTTCCAAGGGGTTCGCCGAACTGGCGGAAGGGATCGGACAGGAAGCCGAGCTTGTACGTCGGTACTATGAAGCGAACAATCTCCTGGAATCCTACAAGGACAAGCTTCTCGAAGAAAAGACCTTGAACTACCTGGTGGAAGGTGCTAAAATTTTTGAAGTAGAGGCAGACAAAATAAGCAAAGAAAACTCCCAGTAATTAATACATTAAACAATCATTTGAGCATTCCGTAAAAGCGAATCGGAATGCAAAACGATAAGAGAAGAGATGAGTATGTTGATTCCCATTGTTGTGGAGCAGACAAGCCGCGGTGAGCGGGCGTATGATATTTATTCACGCCTGCTGAAAGACCGGATCGTATTCATTGGAGAACAGGTTCACGACCCCATGGCCAACACGATCATCGCCCAGATGCTCTTTCTGGAGTCCGAGGACCCGGAAAAGGACATCAACCTGTACATCAACTCCCCCGGGGGTTCGGTCACAGCGGGATTGGCCATTTACGATACCATGCAGTACATCAAGCCTGACGTCACCACCATCTGCATGGGGCAGTGCTCCAGCATGGGCGCCCTTTTGCTGGCCTCGGGGAGCGCCGGGAAGCGCTACTCGCTTCCCCATGGCCGGGTCATGATCCATCAGCCCATGGGGGGTGCGCAGGGGCAGGCCACGGACATTGACATACACGCCCGGGAGATCCTGAAGATTCGAGACACCATCAACCGGATTCTTGCCAAGCATACAGGTCAGGATCTGGAGCGGATCGAGCGGGACTCGGAACGGGATTTTTTCATGGATGCTGAAGAGGCCCTGAAGTACGGCATCGTAGACAAGGTGATCACGCATCGGGATCTCCAGAGGCCCGACGAAACCACTTAGGAGAAGGGCGTTATGGCGAGGAAAAGCGACTCCAGTGACGACCTGCTGTGCTCCTTTTGCGGAAAGAGCCAGGACGAGGTGAAGAAGCTCATTGCCGGTCCTTCGGTGTACATCTGCGATGAGTGCATCCAGCTGTGCAACGAAATCATCGCCGAGGAGTACGGGCAGGAGGCCGAGGCGGACGAGGACGCCAGGCTGCCCAAGCCTTATGAGATCAAGGAAATGCTGGACCAGTACGTGGTCGAGCAGGACCGGCCCAAAAAGATCCTTTCAGTGGCGGTCCATAACCACTACAAGCGGATCAATACCCGTTCGGACATGGACGGAGTGGAGATTCAAAAGAGCAACATCCTGCTTGTAGGACCCACCGGGTCGGGAAAGACCCTCCTGGCCCAGACTCTGGCGCGGATCCTCAAGGTCCCGTTTACCATCGCGGATGCTACCACCCTGACCGAGGCCGGGTACGTGGGCGAGGACGTGGAGAACATCATCCTCAACCTCGTTCAGATGGCGGACTACGACGTGGAGGCCGCCTGCCGCGGGATCGTGTACATCGACGAGATCGACAAGATCGCCAGAAAGTCCGACAGCCCCTCCATCACCCGGGACGTTTCGGGAGAAGGGGTCCAGCAGGCACTCCTCAAGATCATTGAGGGGACCATGGCGAGCGTGCCTCCCAAGGGCGGGCGCAAGCACCCGCAGCAGGACTTTGTCAAGGTGGACACGAGTAACATCCTCTTCATCTGCGGGGGAACGTTCAACGGCCTGGAGAAGATCATCAGCAACCGCATGGGCAGCAAGACCATGGGGTTCGAGGCGGAGATCCGCGACAAGGAAAATGAGGACCAGAACAAGATACGAGCCATGGTCCAGCCCGAGGACATGATCAAGTACGGACTGATTCCGGAGTTCGTGGGAAGGATCCCCATCATCGCCTCCCTGGACGAGTTGAGCCGCGACGCGCTGGTGCGCATTCTCACGGAGCCGAAGAACGCTCTGGTGAAGCAATACGAGAAGCTCTTCGAGCTCGAGAGCGTGCAGTTGCAGTTCACCGAGGAGGCGCTCCTGGCCGTGGCCAACGACGCACTGAAGCGGAAGTCGGGAGCCCGGGGACTTCGCGCCATCCTCGAGACCATCATGCTGGACATCATGTACGACATACCGAGCATGTCCGGTGTGCGGGAGTGCGTGATCAACGACGATGTCATCGAGAGGGGCGAATCCCCCCTGCTCATTTACGAAAATCAGGCGGGATACGCCTAATCCATAGAAAACACCGACGCAATGTTCAATTTGACGAAGAAGAATGCCTTGGATTTCCTGAAGGAACAAAAAGAGCAATACCCCCTGCTTCCCCTGCGGGACGTGGTGGTCTTTCCCAACATGGTGGTTCCCCTCTTTGTGGGAAGGGAGAAGTCCATTAAGGCCCTTGAGCACGCCATGAGCCGGGAGAAGCAGATCTTTCTCTCCGCG
This sequence comes from Desulfobacteraceae bacterium, assembly GCA_050115555.1. Taxonomy (GTDB): domain Bacteria; phylum Desulfobacterota; class DSM-4660; order Desulfatiglandales; family HGW-15; genus JASFQI01. Next base: position 2,881 of record JASFQI010000215.1, on the reverse strand, counting down.
CAGAGGGATGCCAAGGTCGATAATCCCACGGAAAAGGACATCTACAGCTTCGGCACGCTGGGTGCGGTGCTTCAGCTCCTTCGCCTTCCGGACGGCACGGTCAAGGCCCTGATCGAAGGAAAGGAGAGGGCGCGCATCGAGAACTTCATCAGCAATCATGAGTTCTTCATGGTGGAGGTGGAGGGGCGCGAGCGCGAGGACGACAATACGCCCGAGACCAAGGCCCTGATGCGCACGGTGGTGGAGAGCTTCGAGGAGTACGCAAAGCTCAACGAAAAGCTCAGCAAGGAGCACGTGAGCACGGTGGCCGGCATGGAGGAGCCCTCGCGCCTTGCGGACTCGGTGGCTGCACACCTCTCGCTCAAGGTGGCGGACAAGCAACAGATCCTCGAGGTCGAAAGCACGGACGCGCGGCTCGAGAAGCTCTTCGAAATCATCCGATACGAGATCAATATCATCTCCCTGGAAAAGCGCTTGAAGAGCCGGGTCAAGAAGCAGATGGAGAAGACCCAGAAGGACTACTACCTCAACGAGCAGATGCGCGCGATCCAGAAGGAGATGGGGACCAAGGACGACTTCAAGGCCGAGCTCGACGAGCTGGAGAAGCGGATCAAGAAGAAACGCCTTCCCAAGGAGGCCCACTCCCGGGTCTGGCAGGAGTTCAAAAAGCTCAAGATGATGTCGCCCATGTCCGCGGAGGCGACAGTCGTCCGGAACTACATCGACTGGATCCTGGTGCTCCCCTGGCGCGAGAAGACCAAGGACAAGAACGACATCGAGCAGGCCGAGGCCATTCTGGAAGAAGATCACTACGGCCTCAGGAAGCCCAAGGAGCGTATCCTGGAGTACCTGGCGGTCAAGACCCTGACCAAAAAGATCAAGGGCCCCATCCTGTGTCTGGTGGGCCCTCCCGGAGTGGGCAAGACCTCTGTGGCCAAGTCCGTGGCCCGGGCCACGTCCCGCAAGTTCGTGCGGCTTTCCCTTGGCGGTGTGCGCGACGAGGCCGAGATTCGGGGGCACCGCAGGACTTACATCGGTGCGCTTCCCGGAAAGATCATCCAGTACCTGAAGAAGGCCCGGTCCAACAACCCCGTCTTCTGCCTGGACGAGGTGGACAAGATGAGCACGGACTTCCGCGGCGATCCGTCCGCGGCCCTGCTCGAGGTCCTGGATCCGGAGCAGAACTTCGCGTTCAACGATCATTACCTGGACCTGGACTACGACCTCTCGGAGATCCTGTTCATCACTACGGCGAACAATCTCTATAACATTCCTTTGCCTTTGCAGGACCGCATGGAAATCATTCGCCTGCCGGGGTATACGGAGCTCGAGAAGCTCAACATCGCCAAGCAGTTTCTCGTGAAGAAGCAGATCAGGGAGAACGGCCTGACCGAGGAGAACGTGGTGTTTTCCGACGCCGCCATCCTGCGGATCGTCCGCGAGTACACGCGGGAGGCCGGGGTAAGGAACCTGGAGCGTGAGATCTCCGCGATCTGCCGCAAGGTCGCCAAGAAGGTGGCCAAGGACGGATTGGACACCCGGCTGAGGATCGTGGAGTCCTCCATACCCAAGTACCTGGGCGTGCCCAAGTTCCGGCACGGCCGTACAGAAGAAAAGGACGAGATCGGCCTCACCACAGGACTTGCCTGGACCGATGTGGGCGGCGAGCTGCTTCAGACCGAGGCCGCCATCATGCCGGGCAAGGGGAACCTGGTGCTGACAGGCAAGCTCGGCGAGGTCATGCAGGAGTCGGCCCGCGCCGCATTGAGCTATGTGCGTTCCCGTTCTCCGCAGCTCCGGCTGCCGGAGAAGTTCTACGAGAAGGTGGATATCCACGTGCACGTACCCGAGGGGGCGATTCCCAAGGACGGTCCTTCCGCAGGCATTGCGCTGGCGACCTCCATGGTCTCTGCGCTCACACGCAAGCCAGTGCGCCGCGACGTAGCCATGACTGGGGAGATCACTCTGCGCGGACGCGTGCTTCCCATCGGCGGGCTCAAGGAGAAGATCCTGGCGGCACACCGTGGGGAGGTGGCCAAGGTACTCATCCCCATGGAGAACAAGAAGGACATCGAGGAGATCCCCAGGCGGGTTCTCAAAAAGGTGGAGCTGGTGCCCGTGGAGCACATGGATCAGGTGCTGCGCGAGGCCCTGGTCTTCAAGGAAGGGGAGGAGCTCTTTGCCCCGTCCGAGGAGTGCGAGCCTTACTGCATCGATATGGAGGCCGAGGAATCGGAAAAAGAAGTCCCCGAGTTGACCGCGCATTAAAATAGGTTGACAAGGGGAGGGGAATTCCGCATAATCCGGCCTTTCCGGGCGGGTAGCTCAGTTGGGAGAGCATCGGCCTTACAAGCCGGGGGTCGCAGGTTCAAGCCCTGTTCCGCCCACCATGCGAACCGACGCGCCGGCAAGGCGCTGATCGATATACACGCGCAAGCGTTTTCATAGTCACCCATGCGGGGACGTAGTTCAGTTCTGGTTAGAACGCCGGCCTGTCACGCCGGAGGTCGCGAGTTCGAGTCTCGTCGTCCCCGCCACTTCAGAACTCCCAAAGCCTGCTCAATCGAGCAGGCTTTTTTATTCTGATGAGCTACTACTGTTACATCTTTCAGAGCGAGCAGGACGGGAGCTATTACGTGGGTTCTACAGGCAACCTGGAAGAGCGCGTCACTCGGCACAACCAGGGCCGGTCCGTCTACACACGAGGCAAGGGGCCCTGGAAACTGGTGTACTTCGAGGAGCATCCAGATCGAGCCCATGCCATGGAAAGGGAGCGGAGCATCAAGAAGCGGAAGAGCAAGGCGTACATTTGGGAACTGGTTCAAACGTCCCGCGCATAGGCGGGAAGGTGGAAGGTCGCGGCTTCGGGTTTCGCCGGATA
>JASFQI010000214.1:0-8502 GCA_050115555.1 Desulfobacteraceae bacterium | reverse complement strand
GATGCGGATCGAGGTCGGGTACGGGGTGGAAGGTGTCATCCCGGACGGCCTTGCCGGCGAAATTCGGGACCGATATATGGTTCCCTACCTCAGAAAGGATCAATACGGGGAGGGCCTCCTTAACGGCGCCGCAGCCGTAGCGCAAATCCTGGCAAAGCACGAAGGCGTGGAGCTTACGGGCAAGGCGGCGGTTCCCCTCCGGAGTGAAAGAAGCCGCCGCGACAGCAGGGGTGGATTCGCCTTTCTCCCGATCATCCTGATCGTGGCCTTTCTTGTGCTTTCCTCCAGGAGGCGGGGCGGTGGGGGCGCGTGGCTCCTTCTTCCGTTTCTGCTGGGTGGAGGAGGGCACCGAAGCGGCTTCGGCGGGGGTGGTTTCGGCGGTTTCAGTGGTGGCTTCGGCGGCTTCGGCGGAGGTATGAGCGGCGGCGGTGGTGCAGGCGGCGGATTTTGATTTCGGCCCGGGCGGTGTGAAATCATGATGGGGTCGTAAAAAGCTGAAACCTAGAGATTTGCCTCTAGCAATTCCAGTGACTTAAGTGTAGCCAACAGGCGGGCGAGCGGGTTTTTGCGAGACCGTCAAAGCCACACTCGAGGTTCATCATAAGCCTGCAGAACGGCAAGGCCGTCCACTGCCGGGTGCGGAGGATCTATGGCCAGATATCCGGAAAAACCAGAAGAGGTCTTCAAGGACATCACCGCGGACTACGTAGAGGTCTTCGGCGAAGATCTCTTGAGTATTCTTCTATATGGAAGTGCGGCCGGCGGCGAATATCGACCGGGCCGTTCCGATTTGAACTTTCTCATGGTTCTGACAGAGGCCGCCATTGAGCATCTGGACCGGGCGTTCAAGACCGTGGATCGCTGGCGCAAGCGGTATGTGGCTGTTCCGCTTTTTGTCACCGAAACCTATGTCCAGAGCTCACTCGACGTGTTCCCCATCGAATACCTCGACATGCAACGGCGCCACGTGACCGTCTACGGACCGGATGTCCTCGAGGGGCTCACCTTCGATCCCGAGCATGTCCGGCTGCAGTGCGAGCGTGAGATCAAGGGAAAGCTGCTGCTTCTCCGGGAAGGCTTTCTGGAAACCGGGGGGAAGGCACGGGGCCTCAAGGAGCTCATCACGCAATCCCTTCCCGCGTTCGCGGCCATCTTCAAGGCCTTGCTCTACCTTCAGGGGAAGGAGATCCCCGCCCGAAAGGCCGATGTTTTCAAGCGCGGAGCCGAGGGCCTTGGGCTGGATTCAGGTTTGTTCGAGGCGCTTGCATCGGTCCGGGAGGAGCGAGACAAGCCGAACGAAGAACGGTTGAACCGGCTCGTCAAGGACTACCTGCGAGAGGTGCGAAAGCTCGCAGTCATCGTGGATTCCCAGGGAGGATGACATGACAGGGACCCAGAAAATCCTGCTGATCCTGGCCATTGTGCTGATCCTGATCCTCGTGGTGCCTTTTTTCTACCTCAAGGGGACGTACAACAGCCTCGTGACCCTGGATGAACAGGTCAAGGCGGCCTGGGCCCAGGTGGAGAACCAGCTCCAGCGCCGCTACGACCTCATTCCCAACTATGTGGAGACGGTGAAGGGGTATGCGGCCCATGAAAAGGAAGTGCTCACGAGCGTGACCGAGGCACGCTCCAGGGTGGGTGGTGCTTCGGGCATTGATGAAAAGATTCAGGCGAACAACCAGCTTACCTCGGCACTGTCCAGGCTTTTGCTTGTGGTGGAGCGATATCCCGATCTCAAGGCGAATCAGAACTTCATCCGTCTTCAGGATGAACTCGCGGGCACGGAAAACCGGATCGCCGTGGAGCGGCGCCGGTACAACGAAACGGTCAGAGTCTTCAATACGCGGGTTCGTCGGTTTCCGACGAATCTGGTGGCCGGGATGTTCGGATTTGACAAGGCGGAGTTTTTTGAAGTCCCCGAGGAGGCACGCACCGCGCCCAAGGTCAAGTTCTGAGATGCCCAACCCCGGACATCGGCCTTTTTTTCATTCTGAAAAGGCAGATACAGGGAGGAGAGGGCTTTTCACCCTGAATCGAAAAGAGGCGGTGGAAAGGAGGACCCATGACAGCCGGCACGGGTTTGGGTCGACGGGGCCGGATTCTCGCGTTCATCGCCTGGCTCCTTTGCATGTTTTCGGGTTCGGCAATGGCCGAGGAAGGCGTTCTCCTGACTGTAAGAGGAAAGGCTGCCGTCCTCAGCCACGGGGCGAGTCAGCCCGCAAAGGCCGGCTTGCGCCTCAGGCCTAGGGATGAGGTGAGAAGCCTGGAGGGATCGGTTTCGGGGCTTTTGGGCGATGGACGTGTGTTTCGCGTGGACCAGGGCGAGGCTTACACCGTACCTGCGGACAGGGCTTCGGGGCCGGCCGGGAACCTGGCCTCGCGAATCATGTCCACCATCCGCAAGACCATCTCGCGGGGACGCGGCCCCATAACCAAGGGCGTGGAGCGAGAAGATCGAGAGATCCTTCTCCTCTACCCGCACAACGCCTATGTCCTACCCGAGGATCTGCGTTTCGAGTGGGAGCGTGTGGCCGGCGTCGAGCAGGTGGGGATCACGATAAAGTGTCCGTCTCCCATCTATCGACAAACGTTCTTTCCTGAATCCGGCGAGACCGGGGCATTTCTGCCGCTTCAGGCCCCTCCACTGATCCCGGGGGTCCGGTACTACTGGAAGGTCCAGGGAGTCCAGACCGGTGGGAGCGAGCCCCACACCTCCACGCTGGCCTGGTTTGCGATCCTCGAAACCAAAGGAATTCGGGAAATGCGAGCCGCTCAGGCGGCCATTTCCGAGATGGCCCTCCTGGGAGAGGAGGGCCGGCATGTACTGGAGGCCAGCCTCCTGATCTCCTACGGGCTTTATCACAAGGCCGCCGCAATGCTGAGGGAAGCTCTTGAAGCGGCTCCCGAGGATCGGGGCATAAAAGAGCTGCTGGGAGGTCTTTACTTGGAGATGAAGTGGCCCGAGGAGGCGGAGAAGATCCTCTAGCGGGTTTTTCCGTGCTTCGGGATGTTCAGCTGTTCTCATCCACAGTGTTTGCATCATTCCCGGGCTCTCGGCGCCCTGTTGCCGGCTGCTGTTCCATCCAGACCCGGCACCCCGGAGAGATTTCCGCAATAGACCCATGCCTGTATCGTCTTCAAACCCCCCCGGCCCCTCTCTCTCCCGTGAGGAGAAGGCTCGATATCGACGCCAGATGATCATGCCCGATATCGGGGAGGAGGGACAGCGCCGACTGAAAGCAGCCCGCGTATGCATTGTGGGGTTGGGCGGGCTCGGCTCCATCTCTTCAATGGGTCTGGCCGCAGCCGGCATCGGGTATCTTCGCGTCGTGGATTGTGATCGGGTGGAGCTTGGAAACTTGAACCGGCAGTTTCTCCACGGAACGGAGGATGTGGGGAGATTCAAATCGGACTCGGCCCGGGACAGGCTTCTGGCTTTGAATCCGGAAATTCGAATCGACGGGCGGAACGTGGAGATCACTCAGGAAAACGTCCAGGACATTGTCGGGGACTGCTCCCTGATCGTGGATGGAACGGACAACCTGGCCACCCGGAAGGCCCTGAATCGAACGGCCGTCCAGAAGGGCATTCCCTTTGTGTACGGGGGAGTGGAAGGCTTCGAAGGGATGGTGACCACGATCGTTCCTGGGCGCTCGCCCTGCCTGGAGTGCCTGTTCCCGGGAGAAGATCGGAGCGCGAATCGAGAGATCGGCGTGCCGGGTCCGATGCCCGGGGTGGTGGCGTCCCTACAGGCGCTGGAAGCGATCAAGTACCTGGTGGGCATCGGTCCCGCCCTGTCCGGACGACTTCTTCTGATTCGTGCCCTGGGTATGTCCATCCATGAGATGCACGTGGATCGAAATCCTCGTTGCCCGGTGTGTGGTTCTATGGAGAGAAACAGGGAATGAAGGAAGAAACCATTCTCATCACGGTCGAGGGTTTTCCGGAACGCGTGCCCGAGGGCACGACCATCGCTCAGCTTGTGGAGAAAAGTTACGGGATCGGGGACCAACACATGATCGTGGAGAGAAACGGACGCTTCGTTTATCCACAGGATTACGGCACCACACGGGTGGAGGCAGGGGATGACATCGAGTTGGTCCATCCGGACTTCGGCGGGTGATCACGACAGAAGCGCCCGGCCTTTTCTATGGATCTTGAAATCACCCTGCGGTCCCGCCAGAGGCGCGTGAGAAGTCCGAAATAGTTGATTATTTCTCTAAGATGAATGTCTCTCGCTGATCCCGCAGTCCCGCCAAAGGGGGTGGGGAATATACGAGCGAAGCATTCCCCGGCTCGACCGGGTGAGGAAGGGAACCATGATGCAGAAACCGTTTCCGCAGTTGTTCAGCCCGATCACCATCAACGGCATGGAGCTGACAAACCGAATCGTCATGACGGCCATGCACCTGGGGTACACCCCCGAGGGCGAGGTCACGGACAGGCTGGTGGATTTTTACGGACTTCGAGCCAAGGGAGGCGTAGGGCTCATCGTCGTAGGCGGGTGCGTTGTGGATGAGACCGGGGGTATGGCGAACATGATCGCCATCCACGACGATAAGTACATCCGCGGGCTCTCCCGGCTGACGTTCACCGTGAAGGCCGAAGGGGCAAAGATCGCCGCCCAGCTTTACCAGGCAGGACGCTACACCCACTCGGTCATGATTGGCGGTAGAAAGCCGTTTTCCGCCTCCGCGGTCCGCTCCAAGTTTACCGGAGAGATCCCGAGGGCCCTGGAGTTCGACGAGATCCCCGGGGTCCAGGACAGTTTTGCAGAGGCTGCGGTTCGGGCAAAAGCCGCCGACTTCGACGCCGTGGAGATCCTTGGGAGCGCAGGCTACCTCATCAGCCAGTTCCTGTCGCCCCTGACCAACCTGCGGGAGGACGGTTACGGAGGATCGCTTGAGAACCGGATGCGTTTCGGCGTGGAGATCGTCGAGAAGGTGAGAAAGGCCGTTGGACCGGATTACCCGATCCTCATGCGCCTGGCCGGGAACGATTTCATGCCGGGAAGCCATACGAATCGGGAGGCCCGAATCTTCGCCGCAGAGCTGGAAAAGGCGGGAGTGGATCTCTTCGACGTGACCGGGGGATGGCACGAGACCCGCATCCCGCAGCTGTCCACGTTCGTTCCCCGCAAGGCGTTCACGTACCTCGCCCAGGGGATCAAGTCCGCGGTTTCCGTGCCGGTCCTGGCGAGCAATCGGGTGAACGACCCGGTCCAGGCCGAGGAGATCCTGCGACAGGGTGAAGCGGACCTTGTGACCGTAGCCCGCGGCCTGATCGCCGATCCCGCGCTCCCGGAAAAGGCGCAGTCCGGCCGAGCCGATCTTATTTACCACTGTATCGCCTGCAACCAGGGATGCTTTGATGCGATTTTCGATCTGCGGCCGGTCGGATGCCTGGTGAACCCGCTGGCCGGAAGGGAAGGGGAGATCCACATCACGCCGGCCCCTAAGGCGAAGAACGTCCTGGTGGCCGGCGGGGGGCCTGCCGGCCTGAAGGCGGCGATCACGGCGGCGGAACGGGGGCACCGGGTGACGCTCATGGAGGCGTCGAACCGGCTGGGCGGCCAACTCCTCCTGAGCCGAAGCATTCCCGGCCGAGAGGAAATGGCCACGGCGGCCGACGATCTGGCCGCCAATGTCAGGGCCCTGGACGTGGAGATCCTCCTGGGTCAGGAGGCGACGCGGGGCCTGGTGAAGCAGATGTCGCCGGATGCCGTGATTGTGGCCACAGGGGCAGAGTCCGCATGGCCGGATATTCCCGGGGTGGGTGGGGACAACGTAGTTTCGTCGTGGGACCTTCTCGAGAACGGAAGGATCCTGGGACGGCGTGTCGTCATCGTAGGCGGGAATGCTTTGGGCCTTGAAACGGCCCTTTACGTGGCCCGCCAGGGCACACTGCCTCCGGAGGCCTTCCATTTCCTCGCTGCAAACCGAGCGGAGGACTGGGAGACGCTCGAGGGCCTGATCGACCATGGAAACAAGGAGGTCACAGTCCTGGAAATGGAGAAGAAGGCCGGGAAGGATATCGGGCTCTCCACCCGGTGGACGGTCCTGGCCGAGCTTCGCCGCCTCGGCGTGAACATCATCACCCTGGCTCGTGCCGAGCGTTTCACCGACGAGGGTGTGGAGATCGAGAAGGAGGGGGACTTCACCCTCGTGCCCGCAGACTCCATCGTGCTGGCCATGGGATCCGTTTCGGTGAAAGGCCTGGCCGGGCAGCTCGAAGGATTGGTTCCGGAGCTGTATACGATCGGAGATGCCAAGTCCCCGCGGAATGCTCTGGAGGCGATTCGGGAAGGGTTCATGGCAGGGTTGCAGCTTTGAAATGCGGATTTTGAAGCGGATTGGGGGGGGCTTATCGAGGGACGGGAAGACATGCCGATGAAAATCGGCGTGATTGCGGATACCCATCTCGATGCACCCACCCCGCGGCTCGAGAGGGTGGTGGAGGGGGTGTTCGGGGATGCGGATTGCGTAGTACATGCCGGTGATATTCGGAACGAGGCAGTGCTTCGGGCCTTTGGCGGTATAGAGCTCATTGCGGTGTGGGGAAACAACGATCCGCAGGCGCTTCGGCAACAGCTCCCCGAAAAGGTCGTGTTTGAGGCCCGGGGGTTCAGGATCGGGGTCACCCACGGGTGGAGCTGGCCCTTCAGATTGCACCGCAGGGTGCGGAGTCGTTTCGATGATGTGGATTGTATCGTATACGGCCACAGCCATCGGGCCTTTTGTCAAAGGATCGAAGGCGTCCTGATGTTCAACCCCGGGGCCTTTTGCGGGGGCCTTTGTTCCCTGGGCCGCCGGAGCGTAGGGCTTCTCACCATCGACAAGGAAATACGCGCTGAGGTGATCGCTATCTGACGGCAGGTGTCGCTTGGGCCTTGGCGTGTGCGCTGTTGGATTCAGGGAAGGTTGCCGGTTCACGGGCGTGGAAGGCGCTTTCACCCGAGGAAGGCCCGGTATGTTTACGATCGACGAGATCCTGGAACTGGCAATCCAGCTGGAGAAAAACGGAGAAGCAGTCTACCGCGACGCGCTTTCCCGCGTGGATGATTCGGATTTGGCATTCGCTCTTGGCTGGCTGGCGGATGACGAGGCACGGCATATCGAGACGTTTTCACGGATGAAAGCAGGGTTGACCGCGGACGAGCGTCGACGACGCCCGGCCTCCTCCGATCAGGCGTTCCTTCAGCAAATGGTGGCCGGCCAAACGTTTTCCCTTGGAGAGGCGGATATCCCCCGTTTGGAGACGGTAGCGTCCCTGCTCGAGCTTGCACTGGAGTTCGAGCGGGACACGGTGGTGTTCTATGAAATGCTCGGCACGTTCGTCCAGGACCCCGGAGCGCAGGGGGTGCTTCGGCGGGTCCTTCAGGAGGAGGAACACCACGTGAAGGTTCTCGAAACATATCTGAAAGAGGGGCGGGTGCCTCAAAGGGAGGAGAACGACTCTACTTAATACACACCTTGCGAACTTGCTGAAAGTCCGTGATGCCCAGGAACACCTTCCGAATCCCGTCCTGCATCAGGGTGGTCATACCGTCCTTGACCGCCTGAGCCCGAAGAGCTTCCATCTGTGCCCTGTTCTGAATCAGATTTTTCATGTCATCCGATCCGGTGAGCAGCTCCATGAGGGCCGCCCGCCCCTTGTACCCCGTGTTGGCGCACTTGTCGCAGCCCTTGGCTTTGTAAAGAGTCAGCTCTTCCGAGTATGGGAAGCCCATGGCTTCGAAGTTCCCGGCATAGGAACGGACCAGGTAGTCATACTCTGCACGGTCCGGGTGGTAGGGCTCTTTACATTCCTTGCACAGCGTACGAACCAGACGCTGAGCGAGCACGCCCAGAATGGCATCAGCGAAGTTGAATGGGTCCATGCCCATGTCGAGGAGGCGGGTGATGGTCTCGGGCGCGCTGTTCGTGTGAAGGGTGCTGAAGACCAGGTGCCCCGTGAGGGAGGCCTCTATACCCGTGGAAACGGTTTCGTGGTCCCGCATTTCGCCCACCATGATCACGTCCGGGTCGGCACGCAGGAAGGAACGCATGGCTGAGGCAAAGTCAAAGCCGATTTTAGGCAGCACCTGTACCTGCCGCAGGCCCCGCTGGGTGATCTCCACAGGATCCTCCGCGGTCCAGATTTTGGTCTCCGGCTTGTTGATGTGGGCGAGTGCCGAATGAAGCGTGGTTGTCTTCCCGCTTCCGGTGGGCCCGACGACCAGGAAGATCCCGTAAGGCTTGGTGATGCACTCCAGGAGCACGTCGTAGTCCCGCTGCCCCATGCCCATTTTAGCGAGAGGGATGGGCTCGCCTGCGGCCAGGATTCGCATGACCACGTCCTCCTCGCCGCCCACGGTCGGGATGGTGGCCACGCGGAGTTCGATATCCAGGGGAGCGAACTTTTTGAATTTGATCTTTCCGTCCTGGGGTTTTCTGCGTTCGGAGATGTCGAGATCCGACATAATTTTGATTCGCGAGGCCACAGCCTTCTTGTAATGGT
>JASFQI010000213.1:0-8549 GCA_050115555.1 Desulfobacteraceae bacterium | reverse complement strand
AGGAAAACGATCACGCATCCATATCAGGGAACCGAGAGAGCGGAGAAGAGACCGAACGTCCGGAAGGTGTACCCTGTGACGTCCGGCCTTGAATCTTCTGACATGGTCCTCCCCCTGTTGGTATTTTGATTGAGGGTGTGGTAGGAACTGAAGCTTGGCAAAAAACCGCTCGACTGCTGCTGCCTACGCTGTAACACCTTGGATTCGCTAGAGGCGAATCTCTGGATCCCGGACTTTTTACAATGCCATCAATCATTACTTCCCAAGATGCGGAAATTCGAGTTGAATGGATGGGATGATATGTCCTCTGTATTTGAAAATCTCCGAAAACTCTATTTCCGATTCGGGTCACGTTTCTTTCGATATCCTACCGCAATATTCATCCAACAGGATCTCGAACGATTTCTCGTGCGAATCAAGCGGCGGAAATGCCATGACCTCGATCCCCCGTGTCCTCGCCTAAACGTGGGATGTGGAATGAGGAAGTATGCCGGCTGGTTGAATATCGACCTGAAAAACAGCGATTACAACGTGGATGTTGCAGCCGGACGGCTTCCCTGGGCCGGCGGTTCCTTTCACGTCATTATCAGTCTCCATTTCATCGAACACCTGGACCTGCTGGACGAATGCCTTCCGCTGCTCTTCGAGCTTCACCGGCTTTTGTGCCCCGGCGGGGAGCTCTGGCTGGCCTGCCCGGATATGGAAAAGGTATGCCGCGCCTACCTTACGGGCAAGCTCAATCAGCTCCTGGAGGATCGCAGGCGTCGCTGGCCCGCCTATGACGTTGGCTTACCTTCACGACGTCGTCCCTTGGAATCGATCCCATCCCGTCAAAAAGAATTGGTTCATCATTTGCCGCTCGCGTATATGGTCAATGATTACTTCCACCAGTATGGCGAGCACAGAAACCTTTACGATGAGGAGATTTTGACATGGGCCCTCGCCACCGCGGGGTTCATGGACGTCCAGCGCGTGGATGAGCGAGCGCTACGATCCCGGTTTCCAGAGATCTGGCCAAAAGGTGATGATTGCGAGTCGATCTATATCCGGGCCGTCAAACCATTGCATGATGCGCATTGATTCCATTTTCAGCCTGCTGCCTTACGGCCATGATCTTCACTGGCGGCTGAAGGCCCTTTCAAGATCACGAGGCCGAGCCCTTTTTTCAGCCCGATGGCCTCGAAAGAAGGTGGTCCTTTTTCACATCGGACGGTGCGGCAGCAGCGTCCTGGGGAATCTGCTGAACCAGCACCGCCGCATATGCTGGGATTCTGAGATCTATGAGCAGTGGTTCCAGTCAATGGAGATGCGGCGGCGGCCGCTTGCAAAGGCAGCCAAACAAATGGATCCCGTGGAATACCTGAGCAGGCGGCTGGCGTGGTCAGGGCCCTTCCACTACGGCATGGAGGTGAAGTTCTTCCATCTCAACCTCTTTGGAGTGTCTTTATTCGACTACATCGATCGTATCCATGACATCGGATTTCGGCATTTCATCCTTCTGGAGCGAAAAAACACCCTGCGTGCCGTGGTATCCAGCCTGATTGCCGCCCGTACGGGGAAATGGCACCAGCCATTTCGAAGCAAGGCCCCGGTCCTTCCAGAGCCGATCGATGTAGGGCCCGGTGAGATCGGAATCGACCGTGAAAGGAAGCCTCTCCTGGCTTTTCTGGAGGATTACCGAGATCGATTCATCGAGCTCGAAGGCCTGCTCAAGGGAAAACGAATGCTGCGACTCACCTATGAGGAGGATCTGTACTCCGATCCGGTGAAGGGATACCAGCGTGTTTGCTCTTTCCTGGGCGAGCGGCCGGAAGCCGTCACGGTCCGCTACAGGAAAACCAACCCATTCCCGCTGCGGCAGCTGGTTCGAGACCTTGAACAGGTCCAAAAAGCGCTTCACGGTACGCCCTTTGAATGGATGGCCGATGCATGATCCGGGCAGGCCTCATGGAGACGCCTGCCACACCCCGCCTGTACTTATTGGGCGTCCTGTATACAGAAAACCGGATCAAGGGGATGGCGACGTGATGAAGCCGAGAGAAAGGAACCCTACGGAATACCGGTTCTCCGTTGTCATCCCAACCTATAACCGCCCGGAAGCGTTGCGGAAGTGCCTTATCGCCATGACCACGCTCGATTACCCGAAGAGCCGTTTCGAGATCATCGTGGTCGATGACGGCGGACCGCAACCGATTCGTCCTGTTGTTGCTGCCTTTGAAAACCGACTGCACATCCGCTTATTGCGCACGGAAAATCATGGCCCGGCCTATGCCCGGAACGTAGGGGTTTCCGCCGCCCGAGGTGATTGGGTGGCTTTTACGGACGATGACTGCCGTGTTGACCCAGCCTGGCTTCGGCAGCTGGAAGAATGCTTGAGCAAGCATCCGGATCGCCTGATCGGGGGACGCATCGTCAATCTGCTGGAAAGCAATCTGTTTTCCGTTGTCAGCCAGGAAATCATCCATATGGCCTATGAGTTTTACAACCGGTCACCGGGTGACGCGCGCTTTTTTGCCTCTAACAATATGGCCGTGAATCGGTCCGCATTCGAGGCAATGGCCGGATTCGACGCCGCCTTTGCTCGGGCATCTGAAGACCGAGATCTCTGCGACCGGTGGCTTCTCTCTGATCGCGGTATGGCCTATTGCCCGCGAGCGATGGTCTGGCACGCTCATTCCCTTTCATTGGGCGGTTTTCTCCGCCAGCATTTCCGTTATGGACGAGGGGCCTACCAGTACCACCAAGCCCGCAGGCAACGGCGGTCGGGAACCATGGCCTGCGACACGGGGTTTCACCTGCAGCTTCCCCGCCTTGTATGGGAGCGTTGCAAGGGAACCGCCCCAGTCAGGGCCGTCGGCGTCATCTCCCTTTTGATGCTCTGGGAGATAGCCAACCTGGCTGGTTACATGTACGAAAAGCTCGAGGCCGAATAGATGAGTCAAGGGACTGGCTCCAATGATTCCTGAAAACGAATACATCCGTTTGCGTGAAGCCCCCGGCAGTCATGCTTTGCTTATTGCCTTCGGAGACATGTTCGGCGGATTCGGGATGTCGTCTGCCCGTTTTACGGATATGATCGCCCCCCTGCCTTCGCACCAACTGGTACTAAAGGATCCCTATCACGCCTGGTACCAAAAAGGGCTTCCAGGGGTCGGGGACAACCCCAGGGACATCGCCCGGTTTCTGGCGAAACTCTGCTGTCTCCTGCGTGTCGACAGGCTGGTGACCATCGGCAATTCGGCCGGTGCTTACGCGGCCATGCTGTTCGGAGTTCTCCTGCAAGCGAACGAGGTTCACGCCTTTGGACCACAGACCCGGCTCACTCACATGAGGAACGCCCCCCGCTACCCTCAGTACCTCGCACGCCTGATCCGGGAGCATGGCGACGGTCTGCCTTTTCGGGATCTGGGTTTCCTCTTGAACCACTACCCCCACCCGAAAACGCGTATTCATATCTACTACTCTCAACTGGACCGGTTGGACAGGCGCCATGCCCAAACTGTGCGGGCCATGCGCTCCGTCACTCTGATCCCGCGGCCCATGATCGGGCATGAGTTGATGACGATTTTTGTCAAAAACGGTCTCCTGCCGAAGGTGTTGATGTCTGCGGTCACAGGCGTACGCCTGAATATTCGAAGGGAAGCCTCCAGGAGCATCCCGACCGACTTCGGGCGCAGTGTGTATCTCCGGGTCAGGGATATCTACCGGCGACGGTTCAAACGAGGTCGCTCAGGCAGGAAGCCGGGTTTCACCAAAGGCGGGGTCCTGCTGGTGTACCCCAAGGGAGGCCCTCCTTCCGAACTGGCTCCCCTGGGGATCCCCCTTCTGAAAGGATTTCTTCGTCAACGCCACATGCCTGTGGCGGCCGTCGATATGCAATCCATGCGCGTCCGTTGTCGACAAAGAACGTACCACTTGTTTAACCGGCTGCTCTCTCATCTGAGCCCACTATGGATCGAAAGAACGAAAGCAGGATGGATATCCCTTTACAAGCCCCGTCTCCGGCGACGGCGCATTCGGCAACAGATGTGCAGGCTGGATGCCGGACGATCGATAAACACCATCGTCACCTCCGCACTGACTTCCTCCTCCCCTCATCCGGATCTTCCCCGCCTGGATCGGCTGATTCGAAAGCACGGCATGGATCTTGTCGGATTTTCTGTCGTGTACCCGGATCAGCTTTACCACGCGCTCTTATTGGCAAGGCGGTTGAAGGAACAAACCGCAGGCATCACCATCCTCCTCGGGGGCGCCCAAGTCACCAAGCATCTTCGATTTCTTATTGAGCAGCATGATCTTACCGACATTGCAGACGGACTGATCGTGAAACAGGGGGAGCATGCACTCTGTGCCTTCATCGAACAGGCGAGGAAAGGCGGGGATTTTGATGCCGTTCCCAACCTCTATTTTCCGGATCAAGCGGGCCTATGGCGTAAAAGCAGGGCCAATCCCCCCTCCGACGGTTTTTGGAAAACGATCCCGGATTTCACGGATTTTCGTTTCGCCGTCCTCCCGCTACGAGCATCTCTCGGATGTCCCTGGGGAAAGTGCTCCTTTTGCACGTATCGAATGTTCCACGACGGATATCAGAAGGGCCGTGTCGATTCCCTGGTGCAGGCCATGCGGTCCCTTCAGCAGACGTACAAGGTATCCTACTTCCGGATCATCGATGACTTTCTGACTCCCGGGTTTTTGGAAGCGTTCTCCAGGGCCATCCTTCGAGCAGGGTTGAACGTCCGTTGGTGGGCCTTTATCGCGCTTGTGCCGGGTTATTCCAAAGGGATCGCATCCTTGATGAAAAAGGCGGGCTGCCTCAGCATTGAGACCGGCCTGGAATCGATGTCCCCCCGCATCCTGAAACTCATGCGAAAGCCTCACACGCCGGAGCTTGCAAAGGAGACGTTCCGGGTGTTCCACGACACCGGCATCGACATCACCATCGATGTGATGTTCGGGTTTCCCACGGAGACCGAATCGGACGCGTGGATGACCTTGCATTACTTGAGATCCAACCGTTCCCTTTTCAAATCGATCAATATCCAGCCGTTCTGCCTGGAGGAAGGCACGGACATTTATCAACACCCTGAAAAATATGGAATCGACCGCATCTCCATCGCGGACAAATCCTTCGGGATTCGCAGAGGGTTCCCTTTTTCCGTGGTATCCGGCATGAGCACGAAAGAAGTCCGGCGCTTCACCGAACGCGCGATTCGTTGGCTGTCGTGAGGAGCCGTGGGTGAAGAAAAAGCCCTTCGCATACAGGGGCCGGATTCTCATCGGCTTGACTCACCAGGCAAATCCCGCTACAAGCCTACCCAACCCAACGACTCACAAGTAGACCGAATCATGTCGAGTGCTTCCATCATTCTACCCGCCTACAATGCCGAAGATTCGATCGGTGCGACCATCGCATCGGTCCTGAACCAGCGATACGAAGACTTCGAGTTGCTGGTGATCGACGATGGATCCACGGATGGAACCATCGATGTGGTCAAAGAGTTCCGTGACCCAAGGATTCAAACCTTCCTCGGCGACCACGCAGGACCTGCTGCGGCCCGAAATCGTGGGCTTGAAATGGCAGGAAGGGAGTTCGTTGCGTTTATTGATGCCGACGATCTATGGACGCCGGACAAGCTGGCGCTTCAGATCATGCGATTGGAAGAATGCCCCGATGCCGGAGCGGTTTACAGCTGGACGGTTTTCATTGACGAGAACGCGCAAGTCCTGTTTGCCCAGGCACCCGTCTCTTATCAAGGGAACGTTCTCCCGCAGATGCTGGTCAGCTGCTTCGTCGGAAGCGGCTCCAACATCCTGGCCCGCCGAGCCTCCCTCTCGGCTGTGGGGCATTTCGATCCCTTGCTGAAATGCACGGATGATTGGGATTACCTGTTGCGCCTGGCGGGGCGTTACCCCTTTGTCCTCGTCCCGAAGTTCCAGGTCTGTTACCGTATCCGCGCCACGTCCGTTTCCACCGATATCGAGCGGATTCGGGCCGAGCAGGAAACCATCCTGCACCGGGCGTTTCATACCGCGCCGAATCATCTACAGCGCTTGAGGAGAAAGGCGATGGCGAACGCCCGTATCTACGTTTCCTTTCTCTACATGGCCCGAAGCGTGGAAGGCGATGGGCTTCAGCGGGCGGGAAAGGCCATCCGTTCCGCCCTTCGGATATGGCCCGCGGGTCTGGCTACGCGCAGATACCAGAACCATTTGCTCCTATGGTTTTTCCTCCACATGGTGCCGGAAAGGTCTCGAAAGACCGCTGTCATGCGGCTGATGAAGGAGTTCGGAAAGCGACAAAGGAAACGTTTGCCATCCCTGGAAGAGATGATGTCCCGGCCTGCCCGGGGATAGACATTCCGTTTCGCCGGATGGGAGTCCTTCCACTGCCGGAGGAAAAACAGCCGACTTTAGAGGGTTCAAGCCGATTTCAATACATGTGAATCGCCGTACACTAAAGGATTTTCCTCATGCATGCGTCCAATGGGTCAAGTGAGTGAACACGCATGGAGAGCCTCAGCGACCAAAACCTTGTGGATCGTGCCCGAAACGGAGACGCCCGCGCTTTCGAGTGCCTCGTCACGCGGCATTACGAGAGCGTGTACCGGGTCGCGTACCGCTGGTGCGGTATTCGCGAGGATGCGGAGGACATCACCCAGGACGTGTTCGTCAAGGTAGCCGGAAAAATTCGCACTTTTGAGGGAAGGTCCTCGTTCCGGACCTGGCTCTACCGGGTCACCATGAATACGGCCATGGACTTCGGTCGAAGGCGTTCCACCCGGCGGGCCTTTTCCGAGGCCTGGAAGGCCGAGACGCACAGCTCTTCTGAAAACCCCGGTGAAGAGGCGTTGGCCGTTCAGGAGCTGTACGCGGCCATCGACGCCCTTCCTCCAAGACAGAAGGCGGCCGCCCTGCTCGTCTGGGCCGAGGGATTCACGCACAAGGAGGCCGCCGGTGTGCTGGAGTGTGCCGAGGCCACCGTCTCTGCGCACATCTTCCAGGCGCGAGAGAAACTCAACCCTTTGTTTGCCGAGAAGTCGTAATGGAAAAAGACATTCAAGAGCGACTTGAAAAACTCGCCGTTCCCGAATCCCGTGACAGGGTCCGAGAGCGAACGCTTCGCGCCGCAATGGCGGAATTCGAGGCCGGTGAGAAAACCGGTGCAAATCGGAGTAAAGGATTTCTGCGGTGGGTGCGTCTGTTGGGTAAAATTCTTAAAGGAGGTCATCCCATGAACAGACCCGCATGGATTACCGCAGGAGTGAGTTTCATGTTTCTCGCACTCGTAACAGCCGCACTCATCCCCCAGTTCAGCGCGTATCGCTCGGGCCCCCAGAAGATCATCAGCCCGTCGGGCCCTGTCACGGAGTCCGGTGACGATGCGTTGGACCTCGCCATGGATGAGGAGGTAAAACGACCAGCGCAGACAAGCGCCCCGAAAGAATGGGAAGGCGGGGCAGCGAGAAGCCGGATCGGAGCCAAGGTCGAGGCGCTCAGGAAAATGCGGAGCCCCGTTCTTCGGGAGAAGGAAAGGCCGGCCCCGCCGCCGCCCCAGGAGTACGTGGGCCGAGATCGTTTCGAGACCTTCGAACCCAACCCGGTCAAACGCACGCAGGAGGAACCGGTGTCCACCTTTTCCGTGGACGTGGACACGGCATCCTATGCCTTTGTTCGAAGGGCCCTGAATGCAGGCCACCTGCCCCCGAAAAACGCAGTACGGGTCGAGGAACTGATCAACTACTTCGACTATGATTACCCCCTGCCCGCGGACCGCTCCCAGCCTTTCCGGCCGACCGTCTCCGTCTTCCCCACGCCATGGAACCCGCAGACGCTTCTCCTTCACATCGGCATCAAGGGATTCGACCTGGTCCCGGACCAGCGGCCCCGGGCCAACCTCGTCTTTCTGATCGACGTCTCCGGCTCCATGAACATGCCCGACAAGCTCCCTCTGCTCAAAAACGCCTTCCGCATGCTCGTGGACCGGCTGGATGCCGAGGACACCGTGGCCCTGGTGGTGTATGCAGGCTCCGCAGGCACGGTCCTGGAGCCGACCCCGGTTCAACAAAAGGGAAAAATTCTGGCCGCCCTGGACCGCCTGAAGGCCGGGGGCTCCACCGCGGGAGGCGAAGGCATTCGCAGTGCTTACGCCCTGGCAGAATCCTGCTTTGATGCACAAGGGATCAACCGGGTGATCCTTGCGACGGACGGGGACTTCAACGTGGGCATTCGAGATCCCGAGGCGCTCCAGCACTTCGTGGAGAGGGAGAGGGAAAAGGGCATCTACCTCTCGGTTCTGGGATTCGGGCAGGGGAATTACAACGATGCCCTCATGCAGAAGCTGGCCCAGAACGGGAACGGGAACGCCGCCTACATTGACACGCTCAACGAGGCGCGAAAGGTCCTGGTGGAGGAAGCCTCCTCCACCCTGTTTCCCATTGCCAAGGACGTGAAAATTCAGGTGGAGTTCAACCCCGCCCGCGTGGCCGAGTACCGTCTGATCGGATACGAGTCCCGACGCCTCCGGCGCGAGGACTTCAACAACGATCAGG
>JASFQI010000212.1:0-8568 GCA_050115555.1 Desulfobacteraceae bacterium | reverse complement strand
CAGGGGCCTTTTCCTGCGCAGCGCCCCTTGCGGGAAGGATTCAGTTCACCCCGCTGTGCCCGAACCCCCCGGCGCCGCGAAGCGTTTCATCAAGATCGTCCCGGACGACCACCTCCGCCCGAAAGACCCGGTTGATCACCATCTGTGCCACCCGGTCCCCCCGTTGAATGGTGAACGGGGCGGTTCCCCAGTTGATGAGCACCAGCCCAATCTCCCCCCGGTAGTCGGCGTCGATCGTGCCGGGCGCATTGACCATTCCGATGCCGTGCTTCAAGGCGAGCCCGCTGCGAGGCCGAATCTGGCCTTCATACCCGTCCGGGATCGCCACAGCAATGCCCGTGGGAACACGGTGTATCTCTCCCGGAGCCAGAACGAGATCCTCAACCACCGCGGCCCGCAGGTCCATACCCGCAGCGCCGGGTGTCTCGTAGGCGGGGAGCGGAAGGTCTCGGGCGCCGGGCAGTTGCTTGACCTCGATACGGACTTCCGGGGTATGCGCAGCATCGTTCATGAGGCTCATCCGTTCGCAGATCGTGAGACGGGATTTTTGGTCAAGGGGACCGAAGCCATGGGGAATCCAGGTCTTTCGGCGCCACAGGGCCCAGGGTTACGGTAGCGATCTCTTCGGGTCGAAAACAGTCCCGAGCCACACGGATGACATCCTCGATCTTTACCTGGTTCAAACGATCGATCAGTTCGTCATAGCTCACATACCGTCCGAACACGTATTCGTTCTTGGCCAGACGCATCATGCGCGTGTCCACACTTTCGGATCCCAGGAGGATGCTCCCGGTCAGGTGTTCACGCATCCTGTCCATCTCCGATTCCGCGATGTCCCCTTCCAGAATGCGACCGATTTCCCTTTGGACCGTCGCCAGTGCCTCGTTTATCCAGCGTGGATCCGTCCCCAGGTACACGCCGAGAACCCCCGTGTCCATGTAGGCGGAGAGAAAAGAGTACACCGAGTAGGCAAGACCCCGTTTCTCACGAATCTCCTGAAAGAGCCGCGAGCTCATGTTTCCGCCCAGTAAGGTGTTCAGCAGGGCGCAGGCCAGCCTGTCCTCGCTGGCGAGGTTAGGCGCCCTTCCCCCGAGGCAGAGATGAACCTGCTCCAGGGACTTCTCCCGGCAGGAAAGTCCTGGATGAAGGGATGGACGGGGCTGGGGGGGCGAGGCGTCCCCCGGCTCGAGGGGCTCGAACAGGGGGCGAAAAGCGCTCACGAGCTCTTCGTGATCGATCTTTCCGGCGGCTGCGATGATGATTCTCTCCGGAGTGTACAGCCTGCCGAAGTAGTCGAGCATTTGCTCCTGATCAATTTCCGACACCGTCTCCCCGGTCCCCAGAACGGACATTCCAAGGGGATGGTCCGGCCAACAACGGTGGCAGAAAAATAGATGGATGAACTCCTCCGGGGTATCCTCCACCATCCCGATCTCTTGAAGGATGACCTGTTTCTCCCGGTCCATCTCCCCACGATCGAATCGGGAGTAGAGAAAGAGGTCCGACAGGATGTCCACCAGTTGAGGGAAATGACGATCCAGGACACGTGAGTGGATGCAGGTGTTCTCCTTACCCGTGAACGCGTTGGAAAGCCCCCCGATAGCATCCAGTTCCCGGGCGATGTCCAGCGTGGTCCTGCGGCGGGTCCCCTTGAAGATCATGTGTTCGATAAAATGGGAGATCCCGTTCTGAGCCCGGGTCTCGTCCCTGGAGCCCACTCCGATCCAGATCCCCAGGGAAACGGACCGGGCGTGGGGAAGGGATTCCGACAGGATCTTCACCCCGTTGTCCAGAACGGTCTTACTGTGCATCTTCTGGGTTTTCTCCAAGCGCAGCCTTCCTGGAAAGAGAAATCTTCCCGTTCTTGTCGATATCGAGCACCTTGACCAGGACCTCATCCCCCTCGTGAAGGATATCCGTGACCTTGTTCACCCTCTCCTTGTCGAGCTGGGAGATGTGAATGAGCCCGTCCGTCCCGGGAAGGATCTCCACGAACGCGCCGAAATCCATGATCTTTCGAACCTTACCCAGGTACAGATTGCCGATTTCAGCATCCTGAACGAGTTTCTTGATCATATCCACGGCCACATTGGCGGTCTCGGTATCCGCAGCCGCAATGACCACCTTGCCCGAATCATCCACGTCGATCTTGCACTCCGTAGCCGCCGTGATTTCACGGATGGTCTTCCCCCCCGGACCGATGATGGTCCGGATCTTGTCGGCGTGCACCTGAATGGTCGTGATGATGGGCGCATAGGGAGAGATCTCCGGTCTCGCCTTGGAAATGGCCTGGTTCATCAGCTCCAGGATGTGGATCCTTCCGGCCTTGGCCTGATCCAGGGCCTGCTGAAAAATCTCACGCGTAATCCCGTCGATTTTGATGTCCATCTGAAGGGCCGTGATCCCGTCCCTGGTACCCGTCACCTTAAAGTCCATATCGCCGTAATGGTCCTCATCGCCGATGATGTCCGTGAGAACGACGATCTTGTCCCCTTCGGCCATAAGCCCCATGGCCACACCGGCCACGCCCTCCTGAATCGGCACACCCGCGTCCATGAGGGAGAGCGAGCCGCCGCAGACACTGGCCATGGAGGAGGAACCGTTGGACTCCAGGATCTCCGACACGACCCTCACGGTGTACTGGAACGCTTCTTCGTCGGGCATCACGGGCAGAAGCGCACGGCGTGCCAGGGCACCGTGGCCGATCTCACGCCTTCCGGGTCCGCTTGGCCGCTTCGCCTCGCCCACGGAGTAAGGTGGAAAATTATAGTGCAGGAGAAAACGGCGGAAGGTGTCGCCGTGAATCGTCTCGATTCGCTGGGCGTCCGTCTCGGTCCCCAGGGTCGTCAGCACGAGGGCCTGGGTCTCCCCACGGGTGAAAAGCGCCGAACCGTGCACCCTTGGGAGCACACCCACCATGCATTCTATGGGTCGAACCTCGTCGAACGGCCTGCCGTCGATGCGCCGCCCCTCGTCCAGGACCATACGCCGCACCAGAATCTTCTCGAGATCGTGCACCATGTTCTTGATCTCGCCCGTTCGGTTTTCGTACGTTTCCGCCAGGGCTTCCACCACCTTGTCGGAGACCTCGCGACGCCTGCGCTGGCGCTCCATCTTGTCCGCCGTGGTGATCACCTCACCCAACCCCGGCTCGGCCAGTTCACGAACCCGGTTCCAGAGCTCCTCATCCTTTTCCAGGGGGGGCAGCTGTCGCTTCGCACGGCCCACGGCCTGGCGGATCTCGTCCTGGAGATCAAGGAGAGGCTGAATGGCGTCATGCCCGAAAAGAATGGCCTCGGTCATGTCCTCCTCGGAAACGAACTCGGCTCCCCCTTCCACCATCACCACCGCGGACCGGTTTCCGGCCACGATCAGGTTGATGTCGCTCTCGTCCTGCTGGCTCAGGGTAGGGTTGGCCAGAAGGCGCCCGTCCACGCGTCCGACGCGCACCGCTGCAATGGGCCCCTGAAAGGGAATGTCCGAGACTTCCAGGGCCGCCGATGCCCCCAGAATCGCCAGCACGTCCGCCTCATTCTCCTTGTCCGTGGAGAGCACGCTTGCCATGACCTGGGTCTCGAAAAAATAGTTGTCCGGAAAAAGGGGTCGCAGGGGTCGGTCGATCAGTCGGGCGACGAGGGTCTCCTTTTCACCCGGTCTTCCCATGTCCCTTCGAAAAAAGTTTCCGGGAAACTTGCCCCCGGCATAGGACATCTCCTTATACTCCACGGTGAGCGGAAGGAAATCGATCCCTTCCCGGACGGAATCCGTCCCCACCACCGTCACGAGCACCACGGTTTCGCCCAGGGTGACCACGACAGAACCGCTTGCCTGTTTTGCAATGCGGCCGGTCTCTATGTTCAGGCTCTGGCCGTTGATCTCTGTGGACACGATCTTAATCATGATTTCGCTTTCCTTTCTCAGAATCGAAAGTGATTCGCGGTGAGGGATAGGTTCCCCGCCGTTCCCGGTATGGGGCTACTTCCGAATTCCAAGCTCTTTGATGACGCTCTGATAGCGTCTGACATCGATCTTCTTGAGGTAGTTGAGAAGCCTTCGGCGCTGCCCCACCAGTTTGAGCAATCCGCGCCTGGAGTGGTGATCCTTTTTGTGGGTCTTGAAATGATCGTTCAGCGACGTGATTCGGTTCGTCAGGAGGGCAATCTGGACCTCCGGCGATCCCGTATCCTTTTCGTGGAGCTTGAACCGATCAATGATTTCTTTTTTGGCTTCTGGCGTAAAGACCACTTTCATACCTCCTTCAGTATTTTGGATAGTGAGCCGTCTTGCTCAGTGAAACACCCGCATGTGTTTGTTTTTTTTCTCCCCGCCTTGCAAACCCGCACCATGATCCATCACAGCGATCAGCTCCCCGTCGCACAGGAGCCGAACGAGTCCGCCGCCGGTCCGAGTATATTTGGCCCCGGGCAGAATCTCCTCCCACGAGGGCGTATATCCATTTCGAATTTTTGTGGCCAGGGCCCCGGAGATACGAATCTCCCTTGCATCCGGCAATGCCAGAGCCAGGGGAATCACGCGTTCCCGCAGCCATGTCGGGTCCGAGGTCCGCCGGAGTCGCATCGAGTCCACGGCATCTTCCACGTGAAATGCCCCGCTCGAAAGCCTGCGGAGCGAATGCACGTGGGCGCCGGTTTCCAGCATTCGACCCAGATCGAATGCGAGGCTTCTCAGGTAAGTCCCCGGAGAGCAAAGGACCTCCACGGTCACATCGGGCAGGTCCACGGAAAGCAACCGGATCTCGTCCACGACCACCTTCCGTCGTTCCAATTGTACCTCCAGGCCCTTTCGGGCCAGCTTGTATGCACGTTTTCCTTCCACGTGAACCGCCGAAAAGGCCGGCGGCACCTGCTCGATCTCCCCCACGAATGCGTTCAGGCACTCCTGAAGGAATTCAGGCGTCATATCCGGAACCGTCTTTTCGCTCACGACCTGTCCCTCGGGATCGTATGTGTCCGTCTCAATTCCAAGGCGAAAGACCGCACGGTAGCGTTTTTTCCCGGACATCAGGAACAAAGAGAGCTTCGTTCCTCTTCCCAGCATGAGAATCACGAGACCCGTCGAAAACGGGTCCAGGGTCCCTGCATGCCCTACCTTCCGCACTCCGGTCACTTTCCGGGTGGTCCGCACCACATCAAAGGACGTCTCTCCCGCGGCCTTGTCCACCAGGAGGACACCCTCGGGGAAGCCCGTCGTACGGTTCAATCCTCATCCTCCGATTTTGGAAGGTTCAAACCGTCGATGATCTTTTCCATGTCCTCACCATACTGAAGTGACGGATCGTGGCGAAATTCGATTTCCGGCATGTAACGAAGCTCCAGGCGAAGACCGATCTCCCGCTTGATAAATCCTGTGGCACTGTCCAGCCCCTTCTGGGCGTTCTCGATCTCGAAGGCTTCCCCCATGGAACTGAAGAATACCTTTGCGGACTTGAGATCTCTGCTCAGCCGGACCCCGGTCAGGGTGACCCCTTTCACACGCGGGTCGCGCACCTTGTGCTCCAGCAAATCGGCGATCTCCTGAAGAAGCTGCTCACCGACCCGTACGGACCGTTTCCCTCCCAATGCGTACCTTTCTTTCTATCTTCCAAAGGTCCTCAGACATTCAGGACCTCCATGTCGGTTTCCACGATTTCGGCCAGGTACAGGGATTCCAGGAAGGACAACACGTTTGTCAGGGAGGCGTCCACATGTCTCCTGTCATTTCCGACCGTGCATACCCCGAGTTCGATGCGCTGCCACAAGTCGTTCGCTCCCACTTCGGCCACCGCCACATTGAACCGGTTTTTAACCCGGTCCACCATGCTTCGAACGATCTTCCGTTTTCCCTTGAGAGAGCGGTTGTCATGAACGAGCAGGACAATTTTCAGCGTGCCGACCACCATCCTCTAAAGCTCCGGTTCCACTTCCTCCATCTCGTACACTTCGAAAACGTCCCCCGGCTTTATGTCCTGGAAGTTCTCCAGGCCGATGCCGCACTCGTACCCTGTCTGCACCTCTTTCACGTCATCCTTGAAGCGTCTCAGCGAGCTGATCTTTCCGTCGAACACGATCACGTCATCCCGCAGGAGTCGGGCCCGCGCGTTCCGAACGACATATCCGTCCGCGACCTGGCAGCCGGCGATGGTCCCGACCTTGGGAACATGAAAGGTCTCCTTGATGTCCACACGGCCGATCACGTGCTCACGGAATTCCGGCTCGAGCAATCCCACCATGGCGCTTCGAATGTCCTTGATCAGATTGTAGATGACATCGTAGTGCCGAATGTCCACCTTCTCACGTTCGGCCACCTCCCGTACCCTGGGGTTGGCCCGTACATTGAACCCGATGATGATCGCTCCGGAGGCCGATGCCAGCATAATATCCGTCTCGGTGATCGCGCCGGTGGAAGAGTGAATGATCTTGAGCTTCACCTCCTCCGTAGACAGCTTGGTCAGGGAATCCGCAATCGCCTCGATGGATCCCTGGACATCCGCCTTGAGAATGATATTCAGCTCCTTGACCTCGCCTTCCTTGATCCGCTCAAACAGGTCATCCAGGCTGACGATCCCGCGCTTCTCTCCACCCTCTGCTCGGACCAGGCCCTGGCGGTGCTCGGCCACCTGCTTTGCGGTCTTCTCGTCCTGCACGGCGATGAACTCGTCTCCGGCCATGGGAACGCCGGAAATACCGTAAATCTCAACAGGCACGGCGGGTCCCGCATTGTCCATTCTGCGACCCCGGTGGTTCATCATCGCTCGAACGCGGCCGAAGTTTTGCCCGCACACAAAGTAGTCTCCCTGGTGCAGGGTCCCGGTCTTGATCAGTACGGTGGCCACGGATCCCCGGCTCTTGTCCAGCCTGGCCTCGATGATGGTCCCACGAGCCGGGCGGTTCGGGTTCGCTTTGAGTTCGAGAATTTCCGACTGCAGGGAGAGCAGTTCCATCAGATCGTCCACGCCTTCGCCGGTCTTGGCGGAGAGCTGGGCATAAAGGGTATCGCCGCTCCAATCCTCCGGCACCAGACCGAGCTCTGCGAGCTCCCGCTTGACACGATCCGGGTCGGCTCCGGTTTTGTCCATCTTGTTGATCGCAACAATGATCGGGATTTCTGCGGCGCGGGCGTGGTTGATGGCCTCCTTGGTCTGGGGCATGACCCCGTCGTCGGCCGCCACCACGAGCACGATGATGTCCGTCACCTTGGCCCCCCGTGCACGCATAGCCGTGAACGCCTCGTGGCCCGGCGTGTCGAGGAACACCACATCCCCAGTCGGGGTGGTCACGTAGTAGGCGCCGATGTGCTGAGTGATGCCGCCGGACTCCCCCTCGATAATGTTGGACTTGCGAATGTAATCCAGAAGCGAGGTTTTTCCATGATCCACGTGCCCCATGATAGTCACCACAGGCGGCCTCGGCTTCAGGTCTTCGGGTTTTTCTTCCACCTTGCCGATGATGCTCTCGATTTCCAGGGCGGCGAGTTCGAGTTCATACTCGAACTCCTCGGCTACCAGGGCGGCCGTGTCAAAATCCAGGAACTGGTTGATGTTGGCCACAATCCCCTGCTTCATGAGGTAGCGGATGACCTCGGCCGCTTTCACTCCCATGGCCTTGGAAAGCTCGCCCACCGTGACCTGGTCAGGAACGCGGATTCTCCGCTTGATGGCCTTGGGAACCGTGATCTCGGTGTGCTTGAAGTGCCTCCCGGTCTCCCTTGACTTTTTCGACCCTTTCTTGCCCTTGCGTCCCGGGCGGCCGTCGTAGAGATCGGCACGCTCAAAGACCTCCAGCTTCCGACTGCGGACACCTTCCTTTTTCAGCTGCTCCTTTTTCCCGCCCTTCTTTTTGTCCTTCTTCTTTCGGACCAGCTTCCCTTCCTCGTCCACAGGAGGCGGCGGGGGCACCATATCGGGGGCAATGGCACCGGGAGCGGCCTTCTCCGCTGCCTTTGCTTTGCGTGGTTTCTCGACCTTCTTCTCCGCCTTTCTCTGCACGATTTCCCGAAGGGGTCCTTCTTCCGCGGGCTTGATGATCTTGGCGGGCTCCTCGGAGACCTTTCTCTTTCCTTTCTTCGGCTTGGCCTTGGCCTTCGCCTTGGCCCTGGCCTCCGGCTTCTTCTTCTCGACAACCTCCGCCTCAACGGTTTCAGCAGGTACGACAGCCTCTGCGGCTTTCTCCACGGTGCCCTCCTCGGGTCGCGCTTCTTCGGGAATCTCCTCGAGCTCTTTCTCCGGCTCCGGTTTGGCTTGCTTCTTCTGGACCGCTTCTGCGGCCTCTTCCTTGACGGACTCGGGTGCAGCCTTCTCTTCAGCCTTTTCTTCCTTTGCCTCCGGCTCCGGCACAGCAGCCTCTTCAGGCTCTACCCCGACTTCGGCCGAAGGCGCCTCGGCCGCTGCCTCCTCTTCTTCGGGGGCAATGGAGGGCTCTTCGGGCTGGACCCGAACCTTTTTGCGACGACGTCGAATCACCGTGGGCTTGATCCGCTTTTCCTCGACCACCTCGGATACCGCTCCTGTAGCGATATCCCGTGCCCTCGCCGCTTCAGACTCATCCAGAGTGCTCATGTAGTTCTTGATCG
>JASFQI010000211.1:0-8573 GCA_050115555.1 Desulfobacteraceae bacterium | reverse complement strand
CGATATAATGAATATGAGCACCGTACTGTTTTCGCGAGACCCCGTACGAGCAGGATTTCCATCTCTCGAGAGCGAACTTTGATAGGGGGTTCTCTGGAAAATGGTTCCTCCGTCCTTTGCCGGGGCCTGCGAACCACACCCTGTGAACCGTTGACACGCTCCGGGCAAACGCTCATAATGCACCCCTCGACCGTTTTGTGCTTTCATTCTCCATGGCGTGCATTTTGAGTCTCCCCGCGCGAACGTGCGTGGAATGCGAGAGCGAATCATTTTCACGAGGGATGTAAACGTGGCGACCCTTCCCCGTATTGGCATTACCATGGGTGACCCCGCCGGCATCGGCCCGGAAATCGCGGTCAAGGCCCTTTCGGACCGCGAAATCTACCGGGCTTGCCGCCCCCTGGTTCTGGGCGACCCGAACGCCCTTACCCCGTTTTGCGAGACGACCCCCGACATCGTCCTTTCCGAGGTGGAATCCGCAGAAGGGGCCGGGGAGCGGCCCGGCGTTCTGGACGTTTTTTCCGTGTCCCGCCTGGATCCCGTACTGCTCCGACCGGGCCGGCCGTCCCTGGAGGGAGGCAAATCCATGGTGTCCTGCGTGACCCGGGCTGTGGACCTGGCCCTGGAGCGCACCCTGGACGCGGTGGTCACAGGCCCCATCAGCAAGGTGCTCATGCGCCGTGCAGGGTATACCTTTGAAGGGCATACCGAGCTGCTGGCCCATCGCACCGGGGTCGAGCATGTAGCCATGATGCTCGCCGGGGAGAGACTTCGCGTGGTTCTGGTCACGATCCACTGCGCCCTTCGAGAGGTCTCCGACCTCCTGACCGAGGAGAAGATTCACCGCACGCTGTCCCTTGCGGACCGCGGGCTTCGCCTCGACTTCGGCCTGGCCTCCCCTCGGATTGCCGTAGCCGCCCTGAATCCCCATGCCGGCGAGCAGGGGCTCTTTGGCAGGGAAGAAACCGAGATCATCGCTCCTGCAGTCCATCGGGCCCGGAAGGACGGCCTGGATGCGAACGGCCCGTTCCCGGCCGACACTCTCTTTCACGCAGCGGAATCGGGTCAATACGATGCGGTGGTGTGCATGTACCACGATCAGGGACTCATCCCGCTGAAACTTCTCCACTTCGCCGACGGGGTGAATGTCACTCTGGGGCTCCCCATCGTCCGCACCTCCGTGGACCACGGCACCGCGTACGACATCGCCGGCCGGGGGATCGCGGATCCCTCCAGTCTCAAGGCGGCGATTCACATGGCGGCCGAAATGGCCGAAAACCGAAGAAAGCTTCGACCGCTCGAATCCTCATGAACCAGGGAAGCATCAAAATCAGGGGAGCCCGTGTCCACAACCTCAAGGACATCCGCCTCGACATCCCGCGCAATCGCCTCGTGGTGGTGACGGGTCTATCGGGCTCCGGCAAGTCCTCCCTTGCCTTTGACACCCTTTACGCGGAAGGCCAACGCCGGTATGTGGAGTCCTTGTCCGCCTATGCCCGGCAGTTCCTGGAGCGCATGGACAAGCCGGACGTGGACGCCATCGAAGGGCTCTCCCCGGCCATCTCTATCGAGCAGCGTTCACGTAACACGAACCCCCGCTCCACAGTGGGGACGGCCACGGAAATTCACGACTATCTCCGTCTCCTCTTTGCTCGAGTGGGGAAACCGCACTGCCCGAAATGCGGTCTTCCCATCTCGTCCCAGACACCTCAGCAGATGGTGGATCGGGTCCTGGCCCTGGAACCGGGGACCCGGATCCAGATCCTCGCCCCCCTGGTAGACGGGAAAAAGGGCGCTCACACGGACCTCCTTCAAAAACTGGCCAAGGACGGGTTTACCCGCGTCCGAATCGACGGGGAAACCCGGCTCCTGGACGAGGAGATCGCTCTGGACCGAAACCGTCTCCACACCATCGAGGTGGTGGTGGACCGCCTCGTGGCGAAGGATACCATCCAAAGACGTCTGACCGACTCCCTGGAACTCACCCTCGACCTATCGGGCGGCACGGCGCTTGTGGACACCGATGGAGGGGAGGAGATCTTCCTCAGCCGGAACTCTGCATGCGTACGATGCGGAGAAAGTCTGCCCGAGCTCACCCCTCAGATGTTTTCCTTCAACAGCCCCAAGGGGGCCTGCCCGGTCTGCAGCGGCCTGGGGAACAAGCGGGACTTCGACCCTGACCTCGTGGTACCGGACCCATCCCTCAGTCTCCGTGAAGGCGCCCTGGCCCCCTGGGCCAAGCGGCAGTCCGTCTACTTTCAGCAGATGGTGGACGCCGTGTGCCGTCACTACAAGGCCGACCCGTTCGTCCCCTTTCAGGACCTATCGCCCCACGTGCAAAACGTCTTTCTGTACGGCTCGGGCGAGGAGGCCATCCACTTCCGTTACGAGGGCGAAGATCGAAGGCACACCTACCACAGGCCCTTCGAGGGCCTGATCCCCAACCTGGAGCGCCGATACCGGGACACGGACTCGGACTTCATTCGCGAGGAGCTGGAAAAGTTCATGAGCATCCGGCCCTGCCCCGCGTGCCAGGGGGCCCGTCTCGGGCCGGCAAGTTTGGCCGTGCGCATAGGCGGGCTTGGAATTCACGAGGTGAATGCCCTTTCCGTGGGTGCGGCGGTCCGCTACTTTGAGGACCTGTCCCTTTCCCCGTCCGACGAGCACATCGCAAACCGCGTGCTTCGGGAAATTCGAGAGCGCCTCGGGTTCCTCAAGAGTATGGGACTGGACTACCTCACCCTGGACCGCGCCTCGGCCACGCTCTCGGGCGGCGAGGACCAGCGCATTCGCCTGGCCACGCAGATCGGTTCGGGTCTGGCAGGCGTCCTGTATGTCCTGGACGAGCCCAGCATCGGGTTGCACCAGCGGGACAACCTGCGGCTTCTGGAGAACCTTCGACGCCTTCGAGAGCTGGGGAACACGGTCGTGGTGGTGGAGCACGACGCAGAAACCATCCTGGCTGCGGATCACGTGATCGACATGGGCCCGGGCGCAGGGATTCAGGGGGGACACGTGGTGTTCGAGGGGCCTCCGGAGCGCCTTGTGGAGGATGAGGCGTCCCTGACCGGGCACTACCTCGCAGGAAAACGCACCCTTTCGATCCCCGCCCGGCGCCGCCGGGGAAACGGACCGGCCCTGGTCATCGAGGGGGCGCGCCAGAACAACCTGAAGGACATCACCGTGAGCATTCCCCTGGGCACATTCACCTGTGTCAGCGGCGTGTCGGGCTCCGGAAAGAGCAGCCTGGTGAACGAAATCCTCCATCCTGCACTGGCGCAGAGGCTCCATCGAGCCCGGGCTCCAGTGGGTTCGGTGAAGGCGGTTCACGGAGCTCACCACCTGGACAACGTCATTCACATCGACCAGAGCCCTATCGGGCGCACGCCCCGTTCCAACCCTGCCACGTACACCGGCGTGTTCACCCCGATTCGTGAACTCTTTGCCATGCTGCCCGAATCGAAAATCCGAGGATACGCCCCCGGGCGATTCAGCTTCAATGTGCGCGGGGGACGCTGCGAAGCCTGCCGGGGCGACGGCATCATCAAGATCGAAATGCACTTTCTCCCGGACGTCCACGTGACGTGCGAGTCCTGCCATGGCCTACGGTTCAACCGCGACACCCTGGAAGTCCGGTACCGGGGAAAGCACATCGCAGATGTCCTGGAAATGACCGTGAACCAGGCCTTTGCCTTTTTCGAGCACATCCCCGCCATACGCACGCGCTTGAAGGCCCTGCTGGACGTAGGCCTCGGATACATTACCCTGGGACAGCCCGCTCCCACCCTTTCCGGGGGCGAAGCCCAGCGCGTCAAGCTTTCCAGGGAGCTGGGAAAGCGTGCCACGGGCAACACGCTCTACCTGCTCGACGAACCCACAACGGGCCTTCACTTCGAAGACATCCGGAAGCTCCTGGACGTACTGGGTCACCTCGTGTCCCTGGGCAATACGGTCGTGGTCATCGAGCACAACCTGGATGTCCTCAAGGCGGCGGACTACGTGGTGGATCTCGGACCGGAAGGGGGGGATGAAGGAGGGTATCTCGTGGGAGCGGGTACGCCCGATGAGGTTGCGAAGATCGAAGGATCTTACACCGGCGCGTTCCTTCGCAAGGTGCTCGAGGCCTGAGCACTCGAAATGCCAGACCCGAACGCCCATGCCCGACCTATTGAGCGTATCCAAACCCAAGGATAAGTCCATCAAACGGCCTTTGGGTTCGGCTCCATCGCACTGGAATGGTATGGCGTTCAGAAACTCCGTGGTCTTTGCCTTGGAATGGTCTTCCTTTCACCGACACCTACACTTACACAGGTTTTATGGGCGTAGGGGTGGGAGGGGGAGTGCCCCTTGAACAGCTTCTTCGCAGGTTTCAGGAAGTGCTCGATTTGGTGGATTTCCGTCCCGAGTGGTAGGCCAGGTTGTCCAGACTCACGGTGAAGTCCACGTTTTCCACGTGGCAGCACTCCGGCTCCCGCAACTGGATGGGAGAAAAATTCAGGATCGCCTTCACCCCGGCCTCGAAAAACCGATCCGCCACATTCTGGGCATGGGAGGGAGGCACGGCCAGAATGCCGATGTGGATGCCCAGAACCTGCGAGATCTGCCCGATCTTGGAGGCCGGTTCAATGGTAAGCCCCGGTATCACAATTTTGCCGATCTTTTCCGGGTCCGAGTCGAATGCCGCCACGAATCGGTAGGAGCGTCGAGTGAAGTACTCGTCCTGGACCAGAGCCATGCCCATGTTGCCCAGACCCACAATTCCGAGCTTCCACTGCCGGTCCGTCCCCAGGATGCGATGGATCTCCCGAATGAGATCTCGCACATCATACCCTACGCCACGCACTCCGAACTCTCCGAAGTAGGAAAGATCCTTTCGGACCTGAGCGGACCGGACCCGGCAGAGAAGCGCCAGCTTCCTCGAGGAGATCACGTCGATTCCCTGCTGAAGCAGGTTCTCGAGCGGTCTCAGGTAGAGCGCAATGCGCTCAATGGTGGCGTTCGGGATTTTCGTTTCCTTGACCATGTTCGGATTCGAGGGGACCCCACGACCACAAGACCGTCGCGGCTCCCGTGGTGAAATTCTTTTGGTTTGGTTCCTGTGACAGGTCGTCCCCGGTGGAAAGCACCGGGCTGCGCCGAATCAAACGTTCCTTTCGGGTCCAGCGTTACAACGATTGCCCCCGGCGTCCTCCCCGGGAAAGGGCCCCTGAGCCGAGGCAAAGGCTCAGGGAAGAGTTTGTGAAGGATTGCACATAATGACGGAAAAAAGGAGGGCCGTCCCCGGCCCTCCTTTTCAACGATTCCTAGCCGAACGACTTGACAATGGCCTCCAGCATGGGGGCCAGATCGGGAATCTTGAAGACCAGGATGAAGCAAATGAGCAGAGCGTAAATACACAGGGACTCGATCAGGGCCAGACCAATGATCATGGTGGTCATGATCTTGCCGCCCGCTTCCGGATTCCGCGCGGTTCCCTGAAGCGCACCGTTGATCGCATGGCCCATGCCCATACCGGTTCCGAACGCCGCAACGCCGATGCCGAACCCACAGGCGATGGCAATCCCGAAGAACGTCCACATGGTCGCAGCTGCCCCTTCAGCGGCCAGGGCCGAGGACGCGGTCCCCAGGACCAGCAATCCGGTCAAGACACCAACAACAGCCTTCTTTGACATGTCAACCTCCTTTGAATGTGAGATACGTTCACGCCTTCTTCCAAAGAGCCGGCTCCCACGCGCCCGAAGAGGCCGACTCACCGTTCCTTTTTCTCAATTAGTGGGCCTCTTCCATGGCCCCTGCGAAATACACGATAGCCAGGAGCATGAACACCACGGCCTGAATGAAGCTGACCAGGATGCCCAGGAACAGGATGGGCAGGGGGACCAGGTACAGGCCGGCCAGTCCGAAGAGAATGCCGAGGATCTTCTCCTTGCCGAAGATGTTGCCGAAGAGTCGAACGCTCAGGGACATGACCCTGGCCAGGTGCCCGATTCCCTCGATGACGAGCATCAGGGGTGCCAGAGCCCAGATGGGGCCCAGGAAGTGCTTGATGTACTTCACGCCATGGAACTTGATCCCGATAATGTGTGTCAGCACGAACGTGCAGAGCGCCATGGACAGCGTGGTGTTGAGGTCTGCGGTGGGGGAGAAGAACCCGGGCACCAGCCCGATCAGATTGCAGATGAAGATGTACAGAAATATCGTGGCAATGAAGGGAAAAAACGCCCTTCCTTCCGGACCGGTAATCTCCACCATGAAGTTCTCGAGCCCGCCAACGATCACCTCCAGCACGTTCTGCCCCTTGGAAGGGAGCAGGGTGATGCCCTTCGCCAGAAGCGAGGCCCCTATGATCATGATGAGCATAATAAGCCAGGAATGTGTGGATGCCTGGTAGGCGTGGGCGAAGTGTCCCAGTCCAATCCCCTTGAGGATCTCATTGATGAAAAAAAAGTGGTGCTCCATCCCTAGGTCGCCTCCCTGATGTAGGTTTTACAGACCCGCTTGATTCCGAAGGCTACGAGGCTGATGAGGATCGTCGATACCCCGAGGGCGAGGCCCACCGGGTGAACCCAGCCCTGCTTGATCAGGAGAAACAGGACCACGCCGAGGCCCAGCAGCCGGAAGTAGTATTTGAGGATAACGGAAGCCTTGGTGGCGGTCATGGTGCCTTCCTGGGAAAAGGCCCGACGAATGGTGTGCTGGAGAAGCCCGAAATTCGCGATGATGACCAACCCGCCCAGGATGATCCCGGTTGTCATCTCGGGATCCAGAAGCAGAGCCCCCGCCACGGACATCAGCAGGAGGGTCATCCAGTTCAGCCATCGGATCTGGCGATATGCGGCCTTCCACTCCAAATCGACGGACATGCGCTCTCCCGATTCCCCTGATGCGAGAGCAGGCTACTGGAGACGCTGCCCCCTCTTGTACATCATGTACAGATTCCTGAACGCCGCCACAATCCCCAGGGCCGTAAACACGAAAAAAAGCCACGGGGTGGTCCCGAACTTCTTATCCAGGAAGTACCCGACGCCTGCGCCGATCCCGATGGAAAAGGCCATGGCCAGACCCACGGTGCTGAGGTAACCGATGGTCCGGAACATCTTCTTGGTTTCCTCTTCCATGGAAAGCGGCCGAACCTTCCTCTCGCCCGAAGGGGACAAAAACCGGCTTGTCTCTAACACAGGGCCCTCCTTAAAGTCAACTCCTTTTTAGTCCTTTGAAAGCCCCTCAAACGCCCTTGCAGCGCACTCCAGCGTGGTTTCCAGCTCTTCGTCGGTGTGGGCCGTAGAGACGAACGTCGCCTCGAAAGGAGATGGGGCCAGGTAAATCCCCTGCTCGAGCATGCGCCTGTAGTACTGCCGAAAAAGATGCGCATCGCTCGCCGCTGCCGAAGCGAAATCGGTCACCGGCCGGTCCGTGAAGAAAAGGGAGCCCATGGAGCCCACCCGGTTCAATACGACACTGAAACCGGCTGCTTTTGCCGCATTGCGCAGCCCTTCCAGGAGCTTTCTGCCCTTTTCCTCCAGGAATTCATACACACCACCCTCGCCGAGCACCTTCAGGGTAGCGAGCCCCGCAGCCATAGCCAGCGGATTCCCGGAAAGGGTTCCGGCCTGGTAGACATCACCCTCCGGAGCCAGGCGAGTCATGTACTCCCGCCTCCCTCCGAAGGCTCCCACCGGAAGCCCGCCGCCGATGATCTTGCCCAGGCATGTCAGGTCCGGAAGAATCCCATAGAGCTCCTGAGCGCCCCCGGGAGCGACTCGAAAACCGCTGATGACCTCGTCGAAGATAAGTAAGGCCCCGTTCTCCCGGGTCAGGGACCTCAACCCCTCGAGGAACGCCTTGCCCTGGGGGATCACACCGGCATTGGCCGGGATAGGTTCAACGATGACGGCCGCGATCTCTCCCGGATACGCCTTGAACGTCGCCGCCACGGCCTCCAGGTCATTCAGGGACAAAGCGATCGTCTGCGCGGCGATCCCGGCCGGGACACCTGGAGAACCTGGAATGGCCAGGGTCGCCACTCCGGAGCCGGCCGAAACGAGAAGGCTGTCCGCGTGCCCGTGATAGCATCCCTCGAACTTGATAATCCTGTCCCGCCCCGTGACCCCGCGTGCCAGGCGAACCGCACTCATGGCGGCCTCGGTCCCGGAGTTCACCATGCGCACCATTTCCATGGACGGCACGCGCTCCACGATCACCCGCGCCAGCTCGATCTCCAGGGCCGTGGGCGCGCCGTAGCTGGTCCCCTTGGGGAGCTGCGCTTCCAGGGCCTTTCGCACCGCCGTGTGCCCGTGCCCCAGGATCATGGGACCCCACGAGCCCACGTAGTCAATGTAGCGCCGACCGTCCGCATCCCACAGGAAGCATCCTTCGGCCCGTTCGATGAACGGGGGATCCACGCCCACGGATTTGCCGGCACGCACCGGGCTGTTCACACCTCCCGGGATGAGCGTTTTTGCCTGTTCGAACAATGCCTTGGATGCATCCGCCATAAATCTCCGTCTCCCTTCTTATCCAACCAAACGTTCATGACCCGTGTTGCGCTTCGGATCACCCCCGCAGATGAAAGC
>JASFQI010000210.1:0-8602 GCA_050115555.1 Desulfobacteraceae bacterium | reverse complement strand
GGGAGCTTACGAGGTCGAAGAACTCCCGCGACATGGAGGCTGCACGGACAAGGATGTAACGCTCTCCAGAGATCTCGATGAAGCCCTTGGCCGGGTCCCTCGTTCGATTCTGAAAGTAGCGGTCCACGTATTCCTGGGCCTTCAGGAACATCGGCTGCAGAGATTCCGGTACGCGAACCGTCTGAAGGTCCTTCCCTGGAGCTCGCTCTTCTGTTTCGCCGCTCATGGTCTCACCCGCATCCTCTCCTGCCGCGAAATTGCCGGAATGCCTTGTGCCCGAAACCCACCCCACCCTGTTCCATGGTGTCAAGCGGCATGTGAGGTGGTGCGTGTGTGATGGGACTGCGCCGGAAAGCTGTTTTTGAGCGGAAGGGTAACCGAACGTGCCTTAGGGTGTCAATGCCGGGAAACGCTATGAAAAACCCTCTCCCGTCCCGGGGCCCACGGACAGACTTTTTGTAAGCAACGGTCTTTAGGGGGACAAGAAAGGGGTTGGCGAAACCCGTTTCCTTCGTGATTTGGACGGTCGAAATCCTTACCTGATGCGGTACTCGGCCACGGGCTTCTGGTTTATGAAGAGAGTGACGTAAAGCTTTTCCGACACTTCCACCTTTGGGATCTGAAAGCTTTCCGAGAGGACGGGCCATTTACCGAGACGCGCATAACGCCGGGGCGTGTTCAGGGTGGGGGTCGTTTCTTCTTCTGTTGGAGCGTCCACGTTGACCGGGGACGATGAAAAGCCCAGATGGACCGGGTATCTGGGATCGACCTTGTCCAGGAGATAGACGAAGAGC
Organism: Desulfobacteraceae bacterium; assembly: GCA_050115555.1. Classification (GTDB taxonomy): domain Bacteria; phylum Desulfobacterota; class DSM-4660; order Desulfatiglandales; family HGW-15; genus JASFQI01. The sequence continues at coordinate 7,808 of JASFQI010000210.1, read as the reverse complement.
ACAAACTCGGCGTCCTTTTCCCCGACTCTCAGTTGATCGTGCGAAATGGCGGCCGCCGCCACCTCGCCCCAGGAGTCAAAGCCCCTGCCGAACCTCTCCGGGTCCTTCCGGGTGAGCTCGCCGGCCAGGATGTAGACCATGTGTTTTGGGACCTTTGGGTAGACAGTGAAGCTGTTCATCTCGAGGATCTGAATCACGGGAAATGCATCTCCCAGAAGACGCTTCAGGGTCTCCAGATCAGGATCGCCTGTGGGCTCCAGATTGCTGTCCTTTTGAAATCGCGTCAGGGCGGCGCTGGATTTCTCGGTCCACTCGCCACTGGAAGGCCCGGGCTCGTAACCGAGCGTCCTTAGCCTTTCCTTCACCCGGGGAGTGGAGATCGTTTCACGGTCTTGAGGTGCCTTGACCCGATAGAGGATCTGGTTCGCCGCCAGGTCCCTTCTGCCCGCGAGGTCGATAAATTCCGTGACCACACCCAACAAGACCGTGCCGTCCGGGTTCTCCTGAAAGTCACTGATCGTAGCCGCGGTCACGGCAAACCCGGAAAGAGCGCTCTCCTTGCTGATGTGGATTTCGGCGTCCGGGCTGACCTCGATGAGAGGGTGAGACTTCAGCTCACCCCGTTTGGCCGAGATAACGGCAAAGAGCGCGCTCAAGACGGCAGGGTCGGACTCATACCTGTTCAGGAGCTGAAATTTTCCATTGCCTGAAGGCGCTTCCGCCCGGACGGCATTGTCGTTCGTAAAGGCCATCGGGGAGAGAATAAAGCCCAGAAGGATGAACATCGGCAATATTTTCCGGCCCATTGTATTCCTCATAGAGCAACCGTCCTCATAAAGATCATTTCTGAAGGGTTCCGCCGTACTTGTCCTTTTCCGGACGCAGGTCGGGCCCGGAATAGGTGAGGCTCCTGCCGCCACCCTGAAGCATGTTGTCCGTTATTTCCTGAAACCCCACGCCGGTAAGCTTCTTGATGGTATTCTCCCCCGGGACATCCGGCAAGAGCTCATCCACGACTTCTCCGGCAAGCTTGTTAAGGGCAAAATTCTTGATGGTGTCTTTGGCTTCTTTTTCATAGGTCTTGGAATCAAAAAACCGAACAGCGATGTCGTGTTGAATAAGAATGGTCACATTCTTGGAGTGACCATACACCGTATTGACGGGGACTTTTGTGACATCCTGCGTGATCGTGGTGCCCCAGTCAAAGACAAAATCCCCCGTTTCAGCCGCCCGGGTGAGGCCGTTTAATATGTTTGCCAGGCCGTCGGTACTGTACATGTTGTCCACCAGATTGTGCTGGTTCTTCACCATTTCCATCCGGTTGTGGCGGTCAAATTCGGTTTGACCGCGGTTGATGAAGTCATTTTCCCATTGCTGCTGCAAGAGATTGGACAGCATGGATGGCTTCACCATCATCTCCGTCCACATCCCGTTGTCATCGCGTATCCGAACCTTGATCATGGGTGCGGCATCGTCCGGGGATTGAAAGCCAAAGCTCCCGGGGCCTTGCGGAAACCTTGTGAGACCCTGTCCCTGCTGCTGAAAGATTTCTATGTTCTGGTTCACTCGGTCGCCCTGGATTCCGCCGAGGTCCGGTGGTCCGTCGTGATGGTGGTCTTCCATCGGACCTGCGGGCGCGGGCGCGGGGCCATGGTGATGGTGTTCTTCCCACGCAAAAGCCGTGTGCAGAGACCACAGTAAAGCGGTGGAAAAAAGGAATGTCACAAAAAAAGGTTTCATCTCTCACCCCATGATGGGCATTTTAAGGGCGGTGCGTCCGGGCATCCCTCGCACAAATGCGCTTTCATTTTTTGACAAAGAGTATAAAAAAAGCAGATCTCCCAGGTCAAGAAATTCCCTGAGGACCTTACGGAGCCTTTCCTCACGGCACCCATCCATCCCCGTTCGGCAGGCTTCCCTTACTGTGCATGCATCCTCCTGCACGAGCGCATGGAATGGGCACAGGATCAGCTTTTCCCGCAAAATTCCTGATGAGCCCCCCTTGCGGCTTGCAGTAGGGAGGTCTCATTTTTCTTGCTTTCAGTGATAATAAATTATAATGTATACAAAATAATGGGATTACAAAAGACGTGCCCTGGAGACTTGGCCTAGTAATTCCAGAGTGTTATAAAGTAATGTGCCACGGTCGAGCGGGTTTTGCGAGACCGTCAAAATACCCTTTCAGGAGGACGCGTTCTTGCAGAAAATTCGTGTGAAAACTTTACATCAGGAAGTGGCGGAGCGGATTCGGGAAATGATACGAAGAGGGGATTTGGTCAGCGGCCAGAAGGTCGACGAAAAGCTCCTGTGTGAGTCCATGGGCGTCAGCCGCACGCCGGTCAGGGAGTCCCTTCGAATCCTGCATAGTGAGGGGCTCATCGACCTTATCCCCCACAAGGGTGCCTATATCCGCACACCGAAGATCGAAGAAATCACCGATATGTTCGAGGTCATGGGGATGCTCGAAGGCATGTGTGCCAGATTGGCGACGGAACGGATGAGTGCACGGGACCTGAAGAAAATCCGGACCCTTCATACGCAACTGGAGCGTCACTACGCCAATCAAGACCGCGAGAGGTACTTGGAAGACAACCATATACTCCATGTCCTCATTCAGGCGCTCTCCGGGAACAAGGCGTTACAGGACGTCCTCAACGGCCTGAGGCAGAAGATTCTGCTTTACCGGCACCGGCAGCTTTACCAGAAGAATCGCTTCGATCAGTCCATTCGTGAGCATCGGGAGATTCTGGCTGCCTTTGAAAAAGGGGATGCAAGGCTCGCTGAAACCTCTTTAAAGCACCACCTTGAAAAGCAGTGCGAGGCCCTTGTGGACTATTACGCTGCTGAAAGGACCGACAACAAGAAGGAGGATGACGTGCTGGCAGCGTGATCGTCGGAAGGAACACCGAACCTTTAACTCCAGGGAGGGGCTTATGAAGGCATCACGCAAAACGATCATCACAGGGCTTGTTTTATTTTCGTTTATCGCCACTCTTTTCGCCGCCGGCAGCCCGGTCTTTGCCAGACCCGTTATCCTGAAGGTGTCCCATCAGTTCGCAGCCGGAGATGTCCGGGACAAGATGGCCAGAGTCTTCGGTGAAATGGTGGAAAAGAAGACAAACGGTGAGATCAAATTTCGTTACTACCCAGCCAAATCCCTTTATAAGCCGAAGGAACAGTGGGACGCCATGCGCATGGGGGCCCTGGATATGGCCGTATTTCCCCTGGACTATGCCTCGGGAAAGGTCCCTCAGTTGTCCATTACCCTGATGCCCTGCTCGGTCACCAACCTCAAGCAGGGGCTGAGCTGGCGAAACAAGCCGATCGGCAAGAAAATCAACGCGATCATGGAGGAAAGCGGCGTCAGAAATATGGTGTGGGCATGGTTTGATGGAGGGATTGCAAGCAAGGTCAAACAGATCAAAGTCCCTGCCGATGTGAAGGGGACCAAGCTGAGGGCGGCAGGGAAGAAGTTTGAATACATGATGCGCCAGGCCGGGGCTTCCATCACCAGCATGCCTTCCTCAGAGACGTACCACGCGCTTTCAACGGGGGTCCTGGATACCATGATGACCTCCTCTGCTTCCTTTGTCTCGTATCGCCTTTATGAAGTCCTGAAGTACATCAATGCCCCGCGCGACTATTCGATCTGGTATATGGCGGAAAATCTCTGCATGTCCCAGAATAGCTGGGATCGACTCACTCCGGAGCAACAGAAAGTCTTCTCGGAAACCGCGGAATGGATGCACGAAAACTGGATCGTCGAAAACTTCGGGGGCCTGGTGAATAAGCTGATCGAGGCCTACACAGAGGCAAAGGTCGACATCCATTACATGAACAAGGCGGAGTTCGACGAATGGCTGAAATTCGCCAAGGAGACGGCCTGGAAGGAGTATGCGGAATCGGTCGAAGGGGGACAGGAGCTGCTGGACCTCGCTCTCGAAGCCATGGACTGAGATCGCGTTTCCTTAGATGCGGCCCCAAAAGGGGACCCAAAGAGACGGCTCCTTTGTGCCTTTGAGGGGATTCTGCCACAAGGGAGCCGTTTCCATCCGGCCTTAGGAGGGGAGGAGAAACCCTGCATGGAATCCGGCCGCAGTCCCGACAAAGGCGGGACGTGGAACGCTTGAGCGGTGCGTTTCCATGGTCGCCCCTGGGCGATTGAAAGGATTGGATATGAGACAGCTTGCAGCAATCGGGGCATGGGTCATCCATGCACTGACCAATATAACGGGTTGGGTTGCAGCCCTGAGCCTGGTGGCCGCCGCTATCATTGTGACCGAGGCGGTGGTTGTACGAAAAATTTTCGGGATATCCACGATCTGGCAGACAGAGGCCTCCGTTTTTCTGCTCATTTTTGTTGTCTTTACCGGGGCGCCGTTTGTCCAGAAAAGCGAGCACCACCTGAATGTGGATCTGCTGATCATCCATCTCAGCCCGAAGGCACGAGAGCTCACCATCATTATCGTATCCATTATTTCCTGCATTCTCGCAGGGATCGTTGGCTGGTATGCCTGGCCCATGTGGTGGGAGACCGTTGCCAATCATCAGCATTCCATGAGCTTATGGGGCCCTCCATTATGGGTCCCCTATCTCTTCCTGCCACTGGGGATGTCGATCCTCTTTCTTCAGTACATCGTCTACATCCGGGACAAGATCATCAAGTATAAGAAGGGTGAAATTAAAGCCGAAAAGGAGCGTTTTGAACTGAAAGACATCGAACTGAAAGAAAACATTCCCGAGGATCAAGGGCCTCAGTGAAAAAGGAAGGTGCATGATGAATGAGTATGTCCTGGCTGTACTTCTCTTTGGAAGCGCTTTCGCCCTCCTGATCTCCGGCATCCCTATATGGGCAGGGCTGGCCGGTATCTCGGTTCTCTTTATTCTCATTTTTTCCCCCCATCTGCTGCCGACGGTTCCGTATGTCCTGTATGGCAGCATGGACAACTTCGCCTTGCTCGCGATTCCGCTCTTCATCTTCCTCAGTGCCCCGATCGCCGAGTCCGCCGCGAGCAAGGACCTGTATGAGACCCTGCACAAATGGCTGTACAAGATCCCAGGGGGGTTGGGGATCGCCAACATGGTGGGGTGCGGCATCTTTGCCGCCTTGTGCGGCTCGAGCCCGGCGACAGCAGCGGCCATTGGAAGCATCGGCATTCCTGAAATGCGAAGGAGGGGCTATTCCCCGGCGTTAAGCACCGGGCTCATCGCCCACGCGGGAACCTTCGGCATCCTGATCCCTCCGAGCGTGACCATGATCCTCTATGGGGTCGCCACGGAGACCTCGATCGGCAAGTGCTTTATCGCAGGGGTCCTTCCGGGAATTCTTGAGATCCTCCTGAGCTGCGTTTGGGTTGGGGCCGTCTTCTATTTCCGTAAAAGAGTTCCCGCCAAACGCGATTCCGTGTACTACATTGAGGATCGGGGCCTCGTCGAATCCTTTTCATGGAAAGAGAGGTTCCTCTCGCTGTTTCGCGTCCTGCCCTTTGTCCTGATTATTTTCGGGATCATGGGATCCCTCTATGGCGGGTGGGCCACCCCGAGCGAGGCCGGCGGGGTGGGGGCGGTTCTCTCTCTCTTTTTTGTGATGACGATCTATAAGATCTACCGGCCGAGCCAGCTCTGGAGGATCTTTCTCAAGGCCCTGAATGAAAGCAGCATGATCCTGATGATCATGGCGGCGGCCCTGCTGTTCGCCTACGTCTCATCCGATCTCTATGCCACGCAGGCGCTCGGCGAACTCATTCTGAAGATCCCCATAGGAAAGTGGGGAATCATCGTCCTGATCAACATATTACTTCTGATCCTGGGGTTTTTTATCCCCCCGGCAGCCGTGATTCTGATGGTCGCTCCCCTGCTTCTGCCCATTATTCAGGGGCTGGGTTTCGATCCCATCTGGTTCGCCGTCATCATGACCGTCAACCTGGAGATCGGCCTGGTCACTCCGCCGGTGGGCCTGAATCTATACATCGTCAAGAACATTGCACCCGATATACCGATGTCCCATGTGCTCCTGGGAGTGGTGCCGTTTGTCATTATCGAGTTTCTCGTGATCATCGCCGTATGTATCTGGCCGGAGCTCGCATTGTGGCTCCCCAACAAAATGATCGGATGACACACAGGACCTTTTTCGGGCCCTGCCTGTGTGAAGCAGCCGTTTTGGTTGTTATTTATCCTATGAGCGGAACGGCCACGGAACATGAGACCGTGACAGCGGAACTCAGATGCAAAGAGGGGTAGGCAAATGAGTGTTTCATCACTGGGACCATCCTTTGAGGAGGCCTTCTCGAAACAGGGGGCCAAAACGGCCATCACCTTTTACCGCAAGGGGCTTCCAGAGAGCGAGATCACCTATTCGAATCTGATCCGGGACATGAAGGCCATGGCCGGGGTATTCACCCAAAAGGGCGTGAAAAAAGGGGATCGGGTCATCCTTTTCTTTCCCAAGTCCCTCATTTTTGTGACAGCCCACCTGGCCCTGCAAAAGCTCGGCGCCGTTGCCGTACCGCTGAACCCGGGATTCAAGAAGGCCGAGATGGCCTACTTTGTCCGCGATGCAGGGGCAACGCTTGTGGTGTGCGGACCGGATCAGACCGAAATGATCCGGGAGATCGATCCCGATCAGGACCAACTGCTGGTGGACCCCGGCCGGCCTTATCAGGATCTGAATCTCTTTCCATCAAAGGCCGGATCCGTCTCACCCGTTTCCCTCTCCCCGGACGATGCCTCCCTCATCATTTACACGTCCGGTACCACAGGGAAGCCAAAGGGAGCGGTTCTCACACAGAAGAATCTGATATCCGATGCGAGAAACATCATCGAGATATGGGAGATCTCGGAGTCCGATGTGCTCTGTCATGCCCTGCCGCTCTTCCATGTGCACGGTCTTTGTTTCGCACTTCATACCGCGCTCTTGGCCGGGGCCCATGTCCTGATGCTGGACGAGTTCTCTCCGCCGAACGTCCTCGAAATCCTCTCCAACCGTGAGAAACAGCCGGTCTGTACGCTTTTCATGGCGGTTCCCGCCATTTATGGAAAGCTGATGGGCTCTCTGGGCGACAAGCGCCGGGACTTCAGTCACATGCGATTGTGGACCTCTGGTTCCGCACCGCTTCTTCCCAAGGATTTCGATAGAATCCGGGAAACCTTCGGCAAAGAGCCCGTGGAAAGGGAAGGGATGTCTGAGACGGGCATGAACTTTTCCAACCCTGTACGAGGGAAAAGGAAGCCGGGCTCGATCGGTGTGCCCCTCCCCGGCCTGCAGGTTCGAATCGTCGATCCGGAGACCTTTCAGGATGTGACACCCGGGACACCCGGGGAGATCTGGCTCAAGGGCCCGTGCATCACCCCCGGGTATTGGGAAAAACCCGAGGAGACGGCCAAGACGTTTCACGACGACTGGTTTCGAACCGGTGATCTTGGAAAGGTGGATGAAGAAGGCTACTACTATTTGACGGATCGAATCAAACACATCATCATTTCAGGCGGTGAGAACATTTCACCCAAGGAAATTGAAGCGGTGATCAACCGAATGGACGATGTGGTCGAGTCTTCTGTGGTAGGCTTGCCAGACGAAAAATGGGGAGAGCTCGTGGTTGCGGCTGTGGTCCCCAAACCCGGCGCGGACGTCCACCCCGAGGATGTCCGCCTGGTCTGCAAGCAACACCTCCATGACTGGAAATGTCCCAAGAAGGTCGTGTTTCTTGAGGAGCTCCCAAAAAATACCATGGGGAAGGTGCTGAAAGACGAAGTGAAGAAGGCGTTTGGCGTCTAGAATGTCCTGTGGCGAAGGTTTTTTGGAGGAAAAC
>JASFQI010000209.1:0-8615 GCA_050115555.1 Desulfobacteraceae bacterium | reverse complement strand
CTCGGCGCTCCGCATGTACTTCATGAACCAGGGGCGGAAGGTCCAGATCGACGAGGTCACCCTGGAGAGGCAGTGCGACCGGGAGTACATCGAGGAAATCCGGAACTCCGTCGACCAGTACGATGCCGTGTTGTCCCTTGCCTGCGGCGTGGGGGTCCAGTTCCTGGCTGAGATGTACATTCAAACGCCCATTCTCCCGGGTGTGGACACCTGTTTCATGGGGGGGAGCGAGGAACGCGGGGTCTGGTCCGAGCGGTGCCAGGGCTGCGGCCAGTGCATCCTGGGAAAGACCGCGGGGATCTGCCCGATCTCCCGGTGCGCCAAGCGCCTCTTGAACGGGCCGTGCGGCGGGTCCACCAAGGGGAAGTGCGAGATCGACAAGAACCTCGACTGTGCGTGGCAGCTCATCATCGACCGGCTCACCGAGCTGGGCAGGCTGGAGGACTACGAGCAGCTCATGCCCATCAAGGACTGGTCAACGGAACGCGCCGGAGGACCGCGAAAGGTGGTCCGGGAGGATGTGACGCAATGAGCGACGTAAAGACGCCGAGCAAGCTGGAAAAGGTCCTTGCCCAAGGCCATTTTGCCGTGACCTCCGAGTGCGGTCCGCCCCGGGGCAGCGATCCCGAGGTCATTCGAAAGAAGGCGTCGCTGATCCGCGACCACGTGGACGCCATCAACATCACGGACAACCAGACGTCCGTGACCCGCCTGTGCAGCCTGGCCGCGTGCGCGCACCTCAGGGCCATGGGCGTGGAGGCCGTGCTCCAGATGGTGGTTCGGGATCGAAACCGCATTGCCATTCAGAGCGACATTCTCGGGGCGGCCTCGTTCGACATTCACAACATCCTGTGCCTGTCGGGCGATCACCAGGCGTTCGGGGACTGCCCCAAGGGGCAGAACGTCTTTGACATCGACTCCATGCAGCTGATCCAAACGGCGCGGTACATGCGGGACGAGGGCAAGTTCCTGGGCGGGGACGACATCGAGAGGCCGCCCCGAATGTTCGTGGGCGCTGCGGCCAACCCGTTTGCAGACCCCTTTGAGATCCGCGTACGCCGGCTGGCCAAGAAGGTGGCGGCAGGCGCGGAGTTCATTCAGACCCAGTGCATCTACAACGTGGACAAGTTCGAGAAGTGGCTGGCCCAGGCCTGCGACCGGGGCCTTGACGAGAAGGTCGCCATCCTGGCCGGGGTCACCCCGTTCAAGTCCGCGGGCATGGCCAAGTACATGAAGAACCGGGTCCCGGGCATGGACGTGCCGGACGAGGTGGTCAAGCGCATGAGCGGGGTGCCCAAGGAAAACCAGGCCCAGGAGGGCATCGATATCTGCGTGGAGACCATTCAGCGGCTTCGCGAGGTCAAAGGGGTGAGAGGTTTCCACATCATGGCGATCGAGTGGGAGCAGAAGGTCCCGGAGATCGCAGAGCGCGGGGGCCTGTACCCGCGCCCGGTCCTGGAGGAGTAATCCGGGAAAGAGGGATCTTCTCGAGCCCCGGATGTCCATACGTGCAACCGACCCATTGAATGCAAGGAGGAAAACCCATGGCTCAGACCTATGTCCTGGTCGTTGACGACGACCCCGATCTGGTGGAAACGCTTGCCATGATGCTCGAGAGCAAGGGATGCGAGGTCGGGCGCGCCTACGACGGCATCGAAGGAGAGGAGTCCATTCAGGAGAGGCGTCCGGATGTGGTGATCCTGGACATCATGATGCCGCGAAAGGACGGCTATGTCCTGTGCGCAGAAATGAAGGCGAACGAGGAGACCCGGGACATCCCGGTGATTCTTCTCACCGCGGTGGGCGAGGCCGTTCCGAGCACCACGTACACGCATGCCGACGGCATGAGCACGGAAGCGGACGAGTACATCCCCAAGCCGGTGGATACCGAGACCCTCTGGAAGGTCATCACGGACCTGCTGGAGTGATGCGGAGTTCGTCCGCATTTCGTCATGACTGCCGGGAACCGCCTGAATGGAAGCAAGGTGCTCAAGGGAGTGGCGGCTTTTACCCTGCTCTGCCCCTCCCCGGGGGAAGAAATGCCCCTGGGCTTGAGCCGGACGTTTGCAGAAGCGGGAATCAACCTCCCTTACGTCACCATGACAACGGATCAAGGCGCCTGCGCCGCGACCCTGGTGGTGGAGACCGCGGATGCATCCCGCACCGAGCGCCTTCTCACGGGAGGTGAGCTCGGGGAGCTCTTCCACCACAACAACGCGTGCGTGGTGCTCTCCCTGTTCCCGCACCAGAGCAACCCCGGCGTGCCGGCCGCCCTCTTCCGGGCCTTTGAAAAGGAAGGCTTGCACATGGAAGGCGTGGCCAACTCGCCCTCGGCCATCTCCCTGGTGATGCAGGAGTCATTTCTCGAGCCTGCGAGCCGCATCCTTTTCGAGGCGTTCACGTTCAAGACCTACCGTACGCCCGAGGAATGGAAGACCGCGCAGCAAGGCAAAGAGGTGCTCTACAAGGAGGTGGTGGCCTCGTACCAGGAAAAGCGGCCCAAGGTCTACGGGGTGACCTGCCTGGAAAACCAGAGGCTGGTTTCTCATGTGCTCGAGGACGGCTCTCTCGCGCCCGTGGCGGAGATCCTGGAAAAGGCCGCAGACCTCGGCCAGCGCCTGAGCCTGATCACCTTCGGACCCTCGCGAACCTCGGGCCGGGAGCACGTGCTGTACGGCCTTCCTGCGCCTGTTGTGGGATCCACAGAACCGTCCGACGATTCCTATGTGTCTATTCCTTCCACAGCGACGGAAACTCCCGCAGCGGTCTTCACCATGAACGGGCCCCACTTCGGGGACCGGTACGGCATCACGAGCGAGCTCCTCACCGCGCTCGACGGGAACGGCGTGCACCTCCTGGCCTTGAACTGCACGGTCGCCTCCATTACCGGCGCCATCCCGGCCTCGGAGCTCGACGCGGCCCTGGACGCGATTCAGAACTGCTTCGAGGTTCCATCCGTCTTCCGCGCATAGGCCTTCCCGCCTGCACACCCTTTTCTGGGAAACGTGACCCGAACCAGACGGCCTGTGATTTTCACCGCAGACCCTCCTCAGGCGGGCGAGGAATCCGCAGGTGAAGCCTTCTCAAAAGATTGACACCCCGATGATCTCTTCAGTAGGCTGTACGCATCCACCTCATGCTTCGGGCTGGCGATCTTTATGCGCTTAAAAAAGCGTCAACAACCTGAAAACATCCTGATTCTGGGCCTGGGCGGCGTGGGCCTCTACCTGGCGAAACGCCTCTCGCACGAGGGCTACTCGATCACGGCGATCGAAATGGCGCCCGAGGGGGCCGGTCCGCTCGAGGATTTCTCGGATTTCCGCGTGATCAAAGGGGACGCCCTGGATGTGGCCTGCTGGCGGGAGGCCGGCCCTTCCCATTTCGACTTCCTCATTGCCGTCACCGACAACGACGCCGTGAATATGGTGGCCGCCCTCATGGCGGATCGCTCGGGGATCGAGAAAAAGATCGCCCGGGTTCGTTCCCGGACATTCGGCAGGGAGGACTCGATTCTCAACGCCCGTGACCTGAAAATCGACCTGGCCATTCATCCCGAGGAGCTGGCCGCCCAGGAGACGGTGCGGTTGATCCGGCGAGCCGCGGGAAACGAAATTATCGACATTGCCGAAGGCCGGGTTCAGGTCCTGGCCATTCGGGTCGATGAGAGCTCGCCCATGACGGGCAGGACCCTTAAGGCCATTACCCACACGTATCCCGAGTCCCCTTTCCGCGTGGTGTCCATTGCCCGAGGCATCCGCACGATCATCCCTACCGGAGACGATACCATCCTTCCCCAGGACCAGATCCTCTTCATGACGGGCCGCGAGCACCTCCCCCTCTTGATGCACACGCTGGGCATCACAGAGGAGGAGAGCCACAGCGTGATGATCCTGGGAGGCGGTCTGGTGGGCAGCCGGGTGGCCGAGCTGCTGGGAAAATCCGTGGACGTGCGTTTGATCGAAAAGGACCCCAAGAAGGCGGAAGACCTGTCCCTGAGGCTCGATCACACCAGCCTGTTCCACGGAAACGGCATGGACGAAAACGTGTTCATCCAGTGCGGCATCGAGGACATGGACATCTTCGTGGCCACGACCGGGGAAAACCAGATCAACATCATGAGCTGCCTTCTGGCAAAAGGCATGATGAAAAAGAGCGCGGCAAAGGGACTGGGAAAGACGATTGCCATGGTGGACAAGGAGGACTACCTGGTCCTGGCCACGACCATCGGGACGGATATCGCCCTGAACAAAAAGATCCTGGCGGGGAACGAAATCCTCAACTTCATTCGAAGGGGAGGAGGCATTTCCCTGGCCCACATCCACGGGTTCGACACGGAGGTGGTGGAGCTCACGGCCGCGCCGGGCTCGCCGATTACCCGGGCGCCTCTCTTCAAGCAGAACCTCTCCTCACAGGAGCCCATCCTCATCGGCGCCGTGTTTCGGGATGATCGCTGGGAAACCGCGGTCGGCAACACCCACATCCAGGCGCATGACCGGGTGATCGCGGTGTGCGAGGCCCAGAACGTGCCAAGGCTCCGCGATCTCTTTTCCAACTGACCGCACAGGATCAAACCCTCATAGCTCTTCTCATGCGTGCTCAGCAGGCGGGGTCGCATTGTCCATGCCTTCGGCCTTCTTTACGGCGGAAACAAACACGTCCGGCAGGGGTGCGGACGACCGGGTCGCCTCGTTGTAGTTCACGTACACGGATTGCACCCCCACGATGGGCTCGTCCCGGGATGGCGTGAACATCTCGAAATCCACGGTGAAGCTGGAGTTGCCCAGGCGGCTGACCCGGACGCCGATCTCCAGGAGGTCGTCGAAACCGGCGGACGCCTTGAAGTTCAGGGTGGATTTCACCAGGGCGATATCCATGACGCCGTCTCTGGCCAATTCCACGATGTCCAGGCCGAGAAATCGGAAATACTCCACAATCCCCACATCCGCATAGGTCATGTAGTGGGCGTTGAACACAATGCCCTGTCCGTCAATCTCCGAGTACCGGACGCGCAGTGTGTGAAAGAATCGAAAGTCGGACTTCATGAGGAACCTCGCTGTCTCTTGGGTTTGACCTTTCTGCAGAAGCCTGCTCGAGCGCTCCCGGCTGCCGTCTTTCCTTTCCTGTCGGCGTCTTCGCGGCTTTGCGAGAGAAAAGGGTTTTTTGTCACTTCTTCCAGAAGGAAGGATAAAAGACCACCAGGGCGGAGAACATCTCCAGCCTTCCGATCAGCATGTTGTACGACAGGAACCACTTGCCTGCATCCGAGATGAACGCGTAATTCTCCGAAGGGCCTATGGCCCCGAATCCCGGACCGATGTTCATGAGGGTGGCAATGATGGAGCTCATGGCGGTGATGTAGTCCATGTCGTCTGTCAGCACCATAAAGCAGCCCCCGGCCAGGACCAGAAAGATGTTCACGATGAAGTAGCAGATTGCGAGGTGAACCAGGGGAATGGGCACGGGGCTCTGGTTCAGCTTGATGGCCTTGACCGCCAGGGGCTGGAAAAAGAGCTTCTTGATCGCCGTGACCATGAACTTGAATATGAGGATGTAGTGCACGACCTTGATGCCGCTCGTGGTCGATCCGGCGCAGGCCCCGATAAAGCAGACCACGAACAGGAACATCTGTGCGGCTTGAGGCCATTGCTCATAGTCCGCAGTGGTAAACCCGGTCGTGGTCAGGAGCGACATGACCTGAAAGGTCCCGTAGCGGACCGAGTCGAACGCCGATGCGTACGTGTGGTTGATCCACAGGATCAGGGACACCGCACCGCAGAAAAACACGAGAAACCCCACGTACCATCGGAACTCCGTGTTGATTTTCAGGGACTTAAAATCCCCTCTCATCATCTGGTAGAACAGCATGAAGGTCATGCCGCCCAGGAACATGAACAGGATGATCACCCAGTCGAAGTAGGCATTGTTGTAGAACCCGATGCTGGCGTTCTTGGGGGAGTATCCCGAGGTGGAAACCGTGCCAAAGGCGTGGCAGAGCGAGTCGAACAGGGACATGCCCCCCAGCCACAGCATCCCGGTCTGGAGCGCGTTCAGGAGCAGGTAGATCAGCCACAGCCAGATCATGGTGTCCTTGTTGCGGGGCCTGAACTTCTCGCGCGTGATCACCTGCCCGGGGCTCGACTCCGCCCGAAACAGACGAAATCCCCCCATCCCCTGGGGCAGAAAGATGACGGTCAGGGTCAGGAACCCCATGCCTCCCAGAAGGTGGGTTTCGCTCCTCCAGAACAGCAGCCCGTGGGGCACGACCTCGATGTCCGTGAGGATGGTCGCCCCGCTCGTAGTGTAGCCGGACATCATCTCGAAGAAGGCGTCCGTGAGCGAGGGAATGGACCCGTGAAACATGAAAGGGAGTGCAGAGAAAAAGGAGACGAGCATCCACCCGAACACCGCGACAAAGATGCCGTCCCGCACCGTGACGTCCCGGTGTTTCTGGAACATCCCCCACAGCAGCACGCCGCACCCTGCGGTGATCGCAGCGGAGAGAGAAATCGGGGCCAGGTCCCCTTCCCGATAGATGACAGAGCAGATCATCGGGAGGATCATGGAACCGCCGATCACCATGAGCAAAGTTCCCAGGACGTATGCAATGGCGCGATAGTTCATGGATCCTTAGGGGAAAAGAGGTTCCTGGAACGGAGATGAACCTCGACATCCTAACACGGCCCCCTGCCCTCTTGAAAAGCAATTTTGGTGGACAGGCTGCGGTGCAGCCGGCAGGGGTCGAGCGGGAAAAGAACGCCCTTCACAAATCACCCGTACTGTGTCATTCTTATGGCCCAATTGAAGGCAAGGGAGGGAGTCCTTTTCATGTCCGGAGGAAACCGGTTTCTCGTCACGGCAGCGGCCTTTGTGGTCGTGGTGGCCGGCATGCGCGCGGCCAGCTCCATCCTGGTCCCGTTTCTACTGGCGGTCTTCATCGCGATCATCTGCACGCCCTTCCTCTTCTGGCTGAAACGAAGAGGCCTCCCCAACGGCGTGGCCGTCTGCACGGTCCTGGTGTTCATCCTGGGCATCGGGCTGGTCCTGACCGCGTTTGTGGGGACGTCCCTGAACGGCTTCTCCAGCAACCTCCCCGTGTACCAGGAGCGCCTCGCCGCCAAGACCACGGGCGTCCTGAACTGGCTCGAGGGCATGGGGCTCCACGTCTCGAGCAAGATTATCACGGACACCATCAATCCCGGCAAGGCCATGGGCATCGCGGCCAACACCCTCCGGGGGTTGAGCGGCGTGCTGACGAACGTGTTCATGATCCTCCTGACCGTGGTGTTCATCCTGTTCGAGGCCTCGGGGTTCCCGAAAAAGCTCCAGGCCGCACTGACCGATCCGGACGATTCCCTGTCGCGTTTCCAGGGGTTCATCGAAAGCCTGAACCGCTACCTGGCCATCAAGACCCTGTTCAGCCTGTGCACGGGAATCGCCGTCTGGATCTGGTTGACCATTCTGGGCGTGGACTACCCCATCCTCTGGGGGCTTCTGGCCTTTCTCCTGAACTACGTCCCCAACATCGGCTCGATCATTGCCGCTATTCCGGCCTGTCTCCTGGCCTTGATCCAGCTGAGTGTGGGCGCCGCCCTCTTGACCGCCCTGGGCTACGTGGTGATCAACGTGGCGTTCGGGAGCGTCCTGGAGCCCCGGTTCATGGGACGCAGCCTTGGACTGTCCACCCTGATCGTGTTCCTCTCCCTCGTGTTCTGGGGCTGGGTCCTGGGACCCGTGGGCATGCTGCTCTCCGTCCCGCTCACCATGATCGTCAAGATCGCCATGGAGAGCCGTTCGGACACCCGGGGAATCGCCATTCTCCTGGGATCGGGCTCGCCGGCGCCTGTTGCGGGAAAGCAGGATGCGGAGGAAGACGACACCTGAATGCACGAGTCTGGAGCCCTACCCTTTCACACCCATGCGTGAAATCCGGCGCTCAACACCCTTAAAGGAGGTGTCCTTTGTACCGATTCTCAATCAAGACGTGGACCTGCATCCTCTTGGCGACCCTCCTCCTGGCCCTCCCTGCCTGCTCGGTCTCCAACAAGGCCGAATCCACGGATAAGACTCTGGTGGATGACGAAGCCCCGGTCTTTGACAAGCGGTTTCGAGACCTGAAGCATCAGGACCTGGATCTGAGCCGGTTGTGGGTGGAAAAACCGCAGGGAGAGCGCGTCCAACGTGTCCCGATCGACAACCACACCATTGCGGACATCGTGGAGACCGTCCAGGGAGGCGTGGTCAACCTCTACACGCTGAAGCTGGTGGAGCGAAAAATCCGCTTCGGCATCTCACCCAATGATCTGCTTCCCTTCAAGATCCCCATCCTGTCCAGTGTGCTTGACGTGATCCCCTTCCGGATGCCCATTCCCTATCAGGATAAGGGTTTCGCCCTCGGGTCCGGCTTTCTCATCCATCCGCAGGGGTACATTCTGACCAATGCCCACGTGGTTCACAACGCCACGGAGATCCGCGTGGTCCTCTCTAAAGGACGCCGCGACTTTCCCGCCCGCATCATCGGACTGGACCGCGTGACGGATACGGCCCTTCTCAAGATGCCCCCGGTGCCCGGCACCACGGTCCTGCCCCTGGGCGATTCGGATGGGTTGAGAACCGGG
>JASFQI010000208.1:0-8646 GCA_050115555.1 Desulfobacteraceae bacterium | reverse complement strand
TGTTCCGCATACTCCCTGAAGAGGAGTCCGTGGTCTTCGAGGTGGAGGACGACGGCGTGGGCATGGACGCGGAAACCCGCGAGAAAATGTGCATGCTCTTCTACTCGTCCAAGGCGCGGAAAGGCACCGGCCTGGGGCTTTACATCACGAATCGCACCGTGGCCCAGCACGGCGGGACCCTGGACGTGGACTCCGAGCCGGGCCGGGGTTCGGTCTTCATGCTTCGCATTCCGCGCAGGGGAAAGGGTCTCCCCCAGGCGTGAGAGGGGACTCGCCCCACCTTGGAGCATGCCATTCCTAATGCCGTGGCAAAAGGCCTGTGACCGAGAAAATTATCCTGTACTCCCAATGAGTTGCAGCGTATCCCTCAGGGGTCGAGAGGTTTTATTAAGGCTGTGAATTCATGAGAAAGGAGGCGAAGGATGGCCAAGAAAATCCTCGTCGTGGATGACGATCCAACCGTGGTTAAGTACCTCAAGGCACTGTTCGAGGACAACGGCTATGAAGTTTTGCCCGCAAGCGATGGCGCCGATGCGCTCAAGATCCTGGATGAGACCACACCGGATCTCATCACCCTGGATCTCCAGATGGACAAAGTCTGGGGGCCGCAGTTCTACAGGAAAATGAGCAAGCATCCGGAGCTCAAGGACAAGCCCGTCATCGTGGTGAGCGGCCTGGCCCGGCCCGAGCTGGCCATCAAGAAGGCGGCCGCAGTGGTGAGCAAGCCGTTCGACCCCGATGAGCTCCTGAAGATTGTGCAGGAGCTCATCGGGGCGTAGATTTGCTAGAAATCCTGGAATGCGTTGTTCTCGTCAAAAGGAATGGCTTGTTCGGGCTTCACTTCCTTCCCGCGAGTCGAGGCGACGTCATGAGGCGCCTTTCCCCGGGGTGGGCGGGTTGTTGGGTGGAACGCTTGGTGTGCCCCTCCCCGCAGTCGCTGTGACGCTTTCCCTTGCCTGCCCTCAAGCTCCCTCCTTGCTTCAAAGACCGCCTTCCCTTCCGAAGAACCGTTTTCGCTGCTTCCCTTGACCAGGGTTTCCAGCTCCCGAATAATCCCCTTGAGCTGCTCGCTCTGGGCATTCATTTCCTCGGCCGCGGCGGCAGACTCCTCGGCCCGAGAGGCATTTTCCTGGACGACCTTGTCCATTTCGGACACCGCCTTGTTCACCTGCTCGATGCCCTCGGCCTGCTCGCCCGAGGCCGCCGAGATCTCGGAGACCAGGTTGGCCACCTTGTCCGATCCGGTGGAGACCTGCTCAAACGCTTCGTTGGTGCGGGAGACCAGGCCCGACCCTTCCTGGACCTTGGCGGTCGTGTCGTCGATGAGCTCGGCCGTGTTCTTCGCGGCCTCGGCCGCCCTCATGGCGAGGTTGCGCACTTCATCCGCCACCACAGCGAATCCTGCGCCTGCCTCTCCGGCCCGGGCGGCTTCAACAGCGGCGTTCAGGGCCAGGAGGTTGGTCTGGAATGCGATCTCGTCAATCGTCTTCACGATTTTTGACGTCTCGTCGCTCGATCGGGTGATCGCTTCCATGGAGGCGATCACCTCGGACATGGAGCGGTTCGCGGCCTCCACCGTCTCGCGAGTCTCGCGCATGATCTGGTCCGCCTGGGTGGAGTGGTCCGCGTTCTGGCGGGTCATGGAAGCCATTTCTTCCAGGGAAGAGGAGGTCTCCTCAATGGAGGCTGCCTGCTCCGAAGCGCCTTCGGCCAGGGACTGGCTGGCTGCGGAGATTTGGCCGGAAGCCGACGCCACTTGATCGGCGGAATCCGTGAGGCCCTCGGTCATGCGATTTACAGGCCTCGTGATGCTGTGGCGTGTGAACAGGAAGGCGCCAATGAGGACCAGCACGAGCACGCCCAGCGTGCTCGCAGCGACGAGCAGAATAACGTTGCGTATGCTGTCCTGGGTCTCCTGGGTGGTCGACGCGATGAGCTTCTGGACCTCGGCTTCGGCCTGTGCCGCTTCCTTCTCCAGCGCCGACTTTTCAGCATTGACCAGCGCATTCACGTCGTCGATGTAGATTCCGGTTCCCACGATCCAGTTCCATTCCGAAAAGAGCTGGACATAGGAGAGCTTCGGCTGAGGTTCGTCCATGCCTGGTTTGGGCCACATGTAGTCCACGAACCCCTCTCCCTTTTCCTTGCACACGCGCACCATCTCCACGAAGAGATGCTTGCCGTTGGGGTCCTTGTTGTCGGACAGGTCCTTGCCATTCAGCTCCGGTTTATAGGGGTGCATGACCATGCGGGGTTCCAAATCGTTGATCCAGAAGTAGTCCTTATTCTCCGGCCCGTACCTCAGCGCGCCCACAACGAAGGCAATGTCCTTTTGGGCCTGTTCACCCAGGCCCGACGAGTTGTTTATGGCCTCGACATCCTCCCGGATTTTCTGAATGGCACTTAAGGCGGTCTGGACCTGGGATCGAAGGTATTCCTTTTTGCGTGCAAGGACATCGGCCCGAAACGCCTCAATCCGCTGGGCCCCATCCTTTTGAATGCGTTGCGTGTTCTCCTCTCCCAGGTGCTGGATGCGGACCACGGCCTCCTTCCCCATCTGACGGGTCTGCCAGACCGCAATGCCTCCGACCACGCCGGCGGTCAGAATGAGCGCGGCTGTGATCAGCGCAATGATCTTCGTGTTGATCTTCATCGTCCTTTTCATGAGGGTTCTCCCTTCTGTTCCTACAGGAACGTTTTCTCTGACGCACCATCAGCGGTCTCCTCGCCTACTACGAGATAGGCCCCCGAGGGCTCATTCAGAGGGTAGACCGCCACGCAGGCCGGTGCCCGGTCATTGTCCTTCGTACGGACGAAAATATGGTAGTTTCGCGGAACTTCGCGATCGTTCAAGTTCCTTTTCCGTGCATTTGCAAGCACTTTGGGAAGGGAGTCGGGATGGGTGGTGTGCTCGATGCCCAGACCGGGAATGTCCTCGGGCTTCAGCCCGCATATGTCGGCGAACGCACCGTTCGCGGCCAGCAGAAAGAGGTCTTTGACCACGACGGCAGGGGCCTCGATCTGATGGACAAATTGAATTTTGGGAAACAGGACGTCCTGATAATAGCGGCACTGAATGCAAGGGGTGGGGCAATGGATCTCGCTCGATCCCCTTGCGGAGAGGCACAGATCGAGGCCTCTCCGGAATACCAGGCAATCCCGGCATGGGGCTCCGCCTGGATCTCCGTGGCCGGTCTCCCAGCAGGGCTTATGCATAGCGAAGAGCGGTGAGCCTGAGAAGTCCTGGTTTAGGGCGCTGGGTACGGGCCGCCCCGTATTTTTCAGAAAGAGGAGAAGTTCTTGTATCGGCACAGTATAGGATTTTCCCGAGCGGATCGCGTGAAGCTTTCCTTTTTTGATCCAGTAATGGACCGTCCCGCGACCTACGCTGCACAGGTTCGCGCATTGTGCTACTGTATAATGGGTCTCTCCATTGGGCATGACGGTTCCTCCTCTTTTCTATTCGGCAAATAGACCAAATTCTTTAAACGAAAACGCAGGTGGTTCAAATTCTTTGCACCTTGGGGTCAATTTTTTACGGCTCAGGCCGGTATTCCGCGGGGCGGAATCCCTGTTTCCGCCGCCAATTCCTTTTGACTCCCGCATGGTTTTGAATTATAAAATCCCTCTACCTTCAAGGAGTTCTGGGAGGGTCGGGACGCAGGAGGGACCGCCTGTTGAACCCCGAACCGTGACCGGGTTTCCCAGGCCGGCTCAAGAAGGAGGACGCTCATGTACCACATCGCTTCCGAGGAAACATTTGAGGACGGTCAGGTCATCTTTCGGGAAGGAGCTCCCGGGGATTGGATCTACACGATCCTCTCCGGATCCGTGGAGATCTTCAAGACCGTGGGTGATAAGCATATTGTGATCGAAATTCTCGGAGAGGGCGAGGTGTTCGGAGAGCTGGGCTTCCTGGGGCGCATCAAGAGGACAGCAGGGGCTCGAGCTATAGGCCCGACCACCCTGGGCGTGCTCGATCGGGCTTTCCTGGACCACGAGTTCAATAAGCTGGCCTCGGAATTCAGGTATATCCTGACTGCCGTGGTGGAGCGCTTTAAAAAGATGCTCGACCGCGCAAGAGATTACCACGAAAGGCGCGATGCGCGGGTGCAAAGGGCGCTCGCAATATCTTTCAAGGACCGGAAAACCTTTGTCAAGGCATACACGGGGAACATCAGTCCGGGGGGTATCTTTGTCCGCACCCACAGCCCCCTGAACCCTGGGGACCGGTTCCTTCTCAAGCTTCGGCTTCCGGAACTCTCCGAGCCCCTGAAGATCCAGTGTGAAGTGGCCTGGTCTCGCACCACGGAGGGGGAATCCCGTGGGGAGGCTGCCGGGATGGGACTCAAGTTCCTGGAGATGTCTGCAGAGAATCGCCAGGCACTGAATGCCTATGTCGAAGAAAACCGGGAAGAGGCGGGGGGATCCTAAGGGGAACCCGCCGGAAAGGAAGGGGAGCATGCTGGAAGATCGGGTGGTGTTTCTGAATGGAAGGGCCCATCCCTGGAACGAGGCGACGGTCCACATGATGTCCCATGCCTTGGGGCGGGGGTCGGCTATCTTCGAGGTCATGAGTGTGCACGAAACCGATGCCGGCCCGGCTGTCTTTCGACTGGATGCGCACGTGGCCCGCCTTTATCGAAGCGCCGAGCTCCTGCACCTGACCCTTCCAATGAGCCGTGAGGAGGTGCATGAGGCCTGTCTGGAGGCGGTGCGGCAAAACGGCGTCACCCAGGGGTTTGTCAAGATCATCTGCTGTCACTCCAGCGTTGCGTTCGAGATTCTTCCTCCGGACGGGCCGATGGATATCTCCATCTTCGTGATCGATCCGGCCGCGGACTTGGGCGGTATTCGTTTTCCCTTCGAAAAAGGGGCTACGGCCTGCTTCTCCTCCTGGCGAAAGCTCGATCCGCAGACCGTCCCGGTGGAGACCAAAGCGGCAGCCAACTACCTGAACGGCATGATGGCGCGCGGTGAGGCAAGAACGCGCGGGTATGACAACGTGATCATGCTGGACACCCAGGGCTTTGTGGCCGAAGGCGGCACCGAGTCCGTGTTCATGGTGAAAAACGGGCGTCTCATGACCCCCTGTGAGGGAACGGTTCTTTTGAGCATCACACGCAAATCCCTGCTTGAGGTCGCCGAGGTCATCGGCCTGGAGTCTATCGAGTGCCGCATTTCTCCGGGTCAGCTCCTCGAAGCCGACGAGGTCCTGTTCGCCGGCACGCCGAACAAGGTACTCCCTGTCCGGCGCATCGAAGATCGAGACATTGCCGGCACGCCGGGTCCGGTCACGCAAAAGCTATCGGCCGTGATGGCGGAGATTACCGCCGGCCGGGACGACCGGTTTCAGGACTGGCTATTTCGAGTTTCATAGCAGCACGCCTAGGCGTTTCAAATCACCCCCTATTGTCGTATCGGGAGTCCTTGGACATGAGCAAGCCCCACGTCCTTTACGAAATCAACGATCACATCGCCCTCATCACCCTGAATCGGCCCCGGGCCCGAAACGCGTTCAGCGAGGAGATGATTTCTCTCTGGACCCGGTACCTTCGGGAAGCACGCGACGATGAGAAGGTGCGAGTCCTGGTGGTGACGGGCCGGGGAGACACGTTTTGCTCCGGAGGCGACATACGAGACATGGCCGAAGGAAAGCTTCGGTCGTGGGATATGAAACGATTCGTATGGGACGGCGTCCATCGAATCGCGCTGACCCTGGAGGACCTGGACAAACCGGTGATTGCAGCGGTGAACGGTGCGGCCATGGGAGCGGGTATGGACATGGCCCTCATGTGCGACCTCCGCGTATGCTCGGATCGAGCCCGTTTTGCCGAGTCCTATATCAATCTGGGTGTGGTCCCCGGGGATGGTGGCGCCTACTTCCTGCCCCGGCTCGTGGGAACGGCCCGCGCCCTGGAGCTGCTGCTGACCGGTGAGGTCCTGAATGCAGAGCAGGCCCTGGAACTGGGTATCGTGAACCGCGTGGCCTCGCATGAATGCCTCCTGAAAGAGACCTTTTCCCTGGCGCAGAAAATTGCAGCGAAGCCGCCCCTGGCCGTTCGCATGACCAAGCGCGCCATGTACCAGGGCCTGGAGAGCTCGCTTCGGGCCCACCTGGATTCCATCTCCTCACAGCTCGCCCTTCTCACCGAGACCGAGGACCACCTGGAGGCGGCCCGGGCGTTCCTGGAAAAGCGCGAACCGCGTTTCCAAGGGCGATAATGCCCTGAAAATGCTTCGCTCGCGCATTCCTCAAGCTTGCTGCGGGGAGATTCAATCCCTGGGTGGTTTCTGTGGGCCGCCCTCTATTTGCAGCGAGAGTGGGCCGAGATCGTTCCATTCTCCCCGGCCGGGTGCATGAAAAGGGAGGTGTGCATGGACGGACCCGCGTGGTGGATCGGGGGGCTTTTATTGGCGGATCTCGGCCTCTTTACAGGGGCCTTGTGCTTTACCGCGGAATCCGTCCGGGAGAGGGAGCTTCGGGCCTCCCGGGTAGGGGGCTGTATCGCCCTTGGCGCCGTTCTGACGGGTGCATTGATCCTCTGGGCACCGGGCTTCAGGATTCCCGTGACCGTGGCTGTGGTCCTCGTCGCGATTTTCGGGATTCTGCTGCTCATTCCGGAAAGGCCGAATGCGCGGACTCTCGAGGGTGCAGAGGGCGCCATGGTGGGAGAGCCGGTTCGGCACGATGAGCGGGACATCCCTTTTGCCCGACTGCGGAGCGTGCCACCGGGAAGCGAAGCCTACCGGACGTATTATGCGATGCACCCTGACCGCGAGGAGCGGGACGCCAAGCGGCGGAAGAAAGGGCTTCTGGGCGAGCCCGGCCGGATTGACAAAGGTTACCGGCCTAACGTAGCCATGATGGAGGCCGCTTTTGACATCCCCAATTTCCTGGGACCCTTTGCCCGCAATGATCCCGGGCAGGAGGCTTCCCCGGCGGAGATCCCGGCGGAGCGGGCCACGGAGGTCGTCAAGCATCTGGCTTTGCATAATGGTGCGGACGCCGTCGGCATCTGTCGGGTCAACCCTCTGTGGATGTACTCATACCGCGGGGAAATCTTTTATGATCGGTGGGAGGAGTGGGGCAGGGAGCTCGACCCAAAGGCGTTTCCTCCCTATGCCGTGGTCATGCTGACCGAGATGGACAAGGACCACGTCCGGGGAGCACCCCATACGCCGACGGTGGCGGAGAGCGCCACGGACTATGCTCGCGGTGCTTACCTCAGCACGATTCTGGCCCGGTGGTTCGTGCACATGGGATACCGGGGAATTGCAGAAAACACGAGAAATTACGACCTGGTCTTGCCTCCTTTGGCCGTGGATGCGGGTCTCGGGGAGATCGGGCGCCTGGGATACCTGATCGCCCCCCGATTCGGTGCCCGGGTCCGGGTCTTCGCCACGCTGACCGACATGCCCCTGATCCCGGACAAGCCCGTCTCCATTGGAGTGGACGCGTTTTGCAAGCACTGCAAGAAGTGTGCGGAGTCCTGCCCCAGCCGATCCATTCCGTCCGGGGACAAGGAGGTCTATAACGGCGCTCTCAAATGGAAGCTGGACGAGGATTCTTGTTTTGATTTCTGGAGCAAGGTGGGAACGGACTGCTCTATCTGCATGGCGGTCTGCCCCTTCAGCCGGCCCGACACGTTCCTGCACCGGGCGGTTCGTTGGATGGTGGCCCGCTCTCCCCTTGCCCGGCGGATTTTTCCCTTCGTGGACAACATCTTGTACGGAAAGAAATGGAGGCCCAAGCGCGTTCCCTCGTGGCTGGATGATCCTGAAGGCAAGGATGCTCACTCGTAAGTTTACGGAGTCAAGAATTGACGGTCTCGCAAAAACCCGCTCGACCGCCTGTTGGCTGCGCTGTAAGGCCTTGGGATCGCCAGGGGCAAATCTCTGAGTCACGGCTTTTTGGGATTCCATCAAGAATTCGAAGCCCATGGGATAGGCCCACGTTCCCTTTGCCGTGAACCACCGGGCTTGTTCCCGAGCCTTTGTTGACAAAGGGGCGTTCTGTGCCTATTTTATTTGAATCGAAGCCTGTCTCGACCCTCAATCCGGGCACGGGTTGCGGAATTAGAGGGTCGCTCTGTGTACACCTTTTTCCAACCCCCGATGGACCGTCCTGTTCGGGTCCAAGCAACGGAAGCCATCGAATATGTCCAACATATCTCTGACGGGCCGATTGAAGCGCCTTACGGTCTTCATCCTCTTCGTTCTGGCGGTTTTCATGGCCCCGGCCTACGCCGAAGGGCCTTTTCCCAAGCCCCAGGGCCTGGTGAACGACTTCGCGGATGTGATCCCTGCGGACCAGGAGCAACGCATAGGCGCTGTCACAGGCGAGCTCCTCCAAAAGACCGGAATCCCCGTGGTGGTCGTGACCATGCCGGACATCGGCGGCGCGGATTACAACGAGTATGCCAACCGGCTCTACGAGGCCTGGGGGATCGGGAAGAAGGGGGAGGATAAGGGGGTCCTTCTCTTTGTCACGGTTCAGGAGAGGAAGATGCGGATCGAGGTCGGGTACGGGGTGGAAGGTGTCATCCCGGACGGCCTTGCCGGCGAAATTCGGGACCGATATATGGTTCCCTACCTCAGAAAGGATCAATACGGGGAGGGCCTCCTTAACGGTGCCGCAGCCGT
>JASFQI010000207.1:0-8658 GCA_050115555.1 Desulfobacteraceae bacterium | reverse complement strand
TGGAATACGTGTCCAATGCCCTTATTGAATCTCCCCGCAGCACGCTTGAGGAAGGCGCGAGCGAAGCATTTTCAGCGTGGTACGCATAAGGGATCACCCCGCAGTCCGGCCAAGGCGGGCGAGGAATGCGCGAGTGATGCCTTTGCAATTTTTTTCAGGACAGCATCCGAAAGAAGCCGATACCCCTTCACGGAGAAATGCCCCCCTTCGCGCCCACGGGCATAGAGAGAGAAGAGGTCGGGTTCATTGAGGAGATCCTTCCGAAAATCGAGCACGGGAACGCCCGCTTCTCTGGCAATGTCGAGGGTTCTATCCCCGATCTTTGTATAGATATCACGATATTTTTCGACAAAATGAGCGAAAGTAGGAAGGTAAATAAAGAGGAATTCACCATTTTGGTGCTGAACGGCCGCTTTGGCTTCCTTCAATATCTTGACAAGTAAGGATTTATGCTGAATCGTTTTCTCCAGTATCACATCTTCATACAGCACTCTTTCATCCGTTATTTCAATTAAAAAATCAATAAACTTGCTGTATTTCCGCATCCATACGATGATCGGCTTCTTTTTCTTCCATTGGCTGTCTAAATCCAAGGTCGATGACTTCTCAAAAAAAGTATCCAGCCAATTCCTGAAGGCTTCGTCAGAGAAATACTCTGCCTCTTCATCAGCATCAACCTCAAAGTATTCCTGGAGATCCTCGGGAAGACACTGTTTTAAATAGATCTGCTTCAGTTCATCGGTTAGTCCAACATAATCGTTATCATAGAATACCCATAATACGATCCCCGGTCTTTTGGGGATCCCGTATTTGAGCAGAATCGCCAGCTCCTGAAGCGCACTTGCGCCCGGCACGCCGGCACTGTACGCCTTGATCTTTCCATGGACTCTCAGGAGATGAATCCAGTCGCTCTCCTGCGGCACACTGCAACTCATGGTGTAGGAATCCCCCACAGCAAACAGGTCCAACTTCTCATTGGAGCTGTAGAGGTTCCCGGGGTTCCTGAACCCGTTTTCATCGGCCCGAAACGTAATCCAACCATATCCTTCGTCTTTCAAAAGGGTCTTGGCATTCGGCAGGGGGGTCAGCCGGTTCAAACCGGGGCCCAACGGATTTACGGATGGATAAATGAGCTCCCCTGCCTCCCTTCGCTCTTTGACTTCCCAAAGAACCCGGTTGGGATCCTCCTGAAGCACGCGGACCAGGCCCTCGGAAGCCAGGAGACCCATGCCGCAGGACATCATCACCACGAGGACATTCTGATTGAATGCAAGGCTGGATCTTGCTCCGACATAAAAAAATGCGCAACCCACTACGAAAAATACACAGACAAATATCCACAATCGAATGGAAAAGCCCCATAGGATCGGATCACCGCTTTCTGTAAACACGACAATGAGAGCGACCAGCAGCAGGGAGACAAGGCCCACTCCCATGTTCAGAGAGCGTATGACTTTTTGAGAACCGCTTCTCATGCGAGGTCCTCAAGAAGAATCACCTCTCCCGTTCTCACGTCCCGCCGCAGGGTCCTTCCCACGACCTTCTCTTCCTCTCCCGGGCGGATCCCTTTGCCCGGACGAACCCAGCACAAATCCTCCATACCCAAGGAAACGCCTGCTGAAAGATCCCTTCTTGCGGCAATGGAGCGCCTGAGCGCGCTTACCGACGTCTTCTCACAATCCGCAACAAACATGTCCTCCCTTCCGAGCAACTCCTCTACGTGTTGCACCTGCCGGACCAGCTCGCGCATCTCTTCCGGGTCTGCGGACAGCTTGTGGTCTCTGAAATCCGAGTAGTTCTTATCCAGGGTAAAGTGCTTCTCAATGATCCGTGCGCCCACAGCCGAAGCCAAGACCGCGGCCTCAATACCCAGGGTGTGGTCGGAGTACCCCGGAACGACCCCCAGGGATGTGATCGCCCGGATCGCGCTCAGGTTGACCTCCTCCAAGGGAGTCGGATAGCAGGAAATGCAGTGCAACAGGGCAAGGTTCTGCTTCACGCCCCGGGCTATCCATGTCTTATGGATACAGTCTCTTGCAGCGGTCACCTCCTCCAGGCCCGCCAAGCCGGTGGACAGGAGGATGGGCTTCCCGGTTTCAGCTGCGGCTCTCAGGAGAGGGAAGAACGTATTGTCACTGGATGAAATCTTGAAGGCAGGCACGAGCGAATCCAGGAACCGAACGCTCTCCGGATCAAAGGGCGTGGAGAGGAACAGGACCCCTTGATCGCGGGCCACCTCGGAAAGCCGAATAAAATCGTTTTCGCTCAGACGGAAGCGCTCCAGCTGAGCGAGTCGATCGACCTGATCGCGGGAGACCAGCCACTCGGGTACGATCGTCTGAAACTTGACTCCCCCGGCTCCACATTCGGCCGCACGTCCGATCATCTCCTCGGCAAGAGCATAGCTTCCCTCATGGTTGTTTCCGATCTCCGCGATGACCAGGACGCGCTTCCGTGAGCCCCATTCCCCGATGTGCATCCCCATTCCGCCTTTCACTGCCTACCCGTAAATGAACCCGATCTTCCCGCCTTCGGACCGTTGCGCCATGATCTCCTTGTACCAGCCGATATACTTGGCGATCCCCTGGTCCAACGGGAAACGCGGCGCGTATCCGATTCGCTCCCTTGCCTTGTCCACGGAAAGCGTTCCCCGATCCGGTGTGAGCCGGTCCTTGGGCACATACGTCACGTGAACGTCCGGGAAATGCCGCTTCACGGCGTCGGCCATATCCGCAAGGGAGCGGGCTTCCCCATACGTCAGGTTGAAGATCTCATTCCGGGCCTCCTCGTGCTCCATCACCCCGATGATTCCGTCCACCAGGTCGTCGATGTAGGTAAAATCCAGGCGATCCGAACCATCCCCGGTGATGGTGATCTCCGTCCCCTTCAACGCGTTCTCGATGAAGATCTGCCCGACGCGCCTGCTCACGCACCGCTCCCCGTACAGGGCCGACGGCCGAATGATCGTGTAGGGAAGCCCGAAGACCTGCTGGTACGCGATGACCAGTTTTTCGCCGCCGAACTTCAGGGCACCATAAATCCCCAGGGGCTCACACGGAGTCTCCTCCGTGACGGATCCCTTGGCAAAATGTCCGTAGACCATGCTGGACGAGAAGTAGATGAAATGCTCCGCGCGCTTGCGTGCATTGTCCAGGGCGTTCTCCAGGGTTCGGAAGCTGTGATCAAAGGTACTGTAAGGGTCCTTATTGGATTTGTTCGCGTGAGCGACCGCGGCAAGGTGCACCACTACCTGGGGTTCGACCTCGTTCCAAAGCTTGGAAAGCGCGTGGTAATCCCTGGCATCCTGTACATAGAGAGGGATTCCGGCCTCTCGAAGCAGGTTCAGCCGCTGATTGAGAATGTCGAGGTAGAGCTCTTGCGTTTCGTCCCCGACACCGCCTCCACTCCCACTGAAGGCCAGCAGGTTGTTGACGTGCAAACCATCGACCAGGACGACTTCAGCCCCGAGCTGCTTGAGCCGCAGTGCCAGATTGTGCCCGATAAAACCGGCCCCTCCGATGAGCAGTACTTTACGACCTTGAACGGAAATCATTTCACTTCACCTCCCTCACGGCATTCTTCAGCGCCTCGACAATGTACGCCATGTCTTCCACGGAAAGGTGCGGTCCCACAGGCAGTGCAATGGAGCCGTAACTGATCCGGGCCGCGACCGGGAAACTCTCTTCCTGGTACCCGTATTTTTCCCGGTAGTAGAGCATGTGGGGCACAGGTTTGGGGTAGTACACGCTCGTTCCCACGCCGGCGGCCTTCAGGCGATCCACAATCTCCAACCTTCGACCGACGAGGTCCTCACGAAGACGCGCTACCTGACAATAGTAGCTGCTCCTGAACGCGTCGTGCGTGGACTCAAACAGGTGGATCTCTTCCATGCCCTGAAGCCCCCTGGTGAGAGCCTGATAGTTCTTCTCCCGCCTCTCGAGGAATTCCGGGACGCGTTTCAACTGCTCGAGCCCGATGGCCGCCTGGATCTCGTTCATGCGGTAGTTGTACCCGAGCGCTGTCACCTCGTAGACCCCCGGAACGGTTCTCTCACCGGCATGACGATCCACGCCGAAGGCCCGTTTTCTCTGAATGCGAGCAGCCAGCTCCGCGTCCTTCGTAATCAGCATGCCCCCCTCGGCCGTGGTCATGTGCTTCACCGGATAGAACGAAAAGCAACCCACATCCCCGCGCAGGCCGGCGTGGATACCCTGGTACATCGTTCCCACGGCCAGGGCGCAATCCTCGAGCACAAAGAGTCCATGCTTCTTGGCAACATCGTTCACCTGCTCCATGGCCACGGGCATGCCGAGGTAGTGGACCAGGGAAATCGCCTTTGTCCTTGGCGTCACAGCGTCCTCGAGTTGTTCGAGGTCCATGTTGCCGGTCGCGATTTCCGCGTCCACGAACACAGGCTTGGCCCCGCACAGCTCCACCGCGTGGGCCGTTGCGGCGTGTGTCTGAGCCGGGACAACGACCTCGTCCTCCGGCCCGATGCCCAGATCGAAATAGGCCAGGTGCATGGCGGCCGTGCAGGAAGACACGGAAACCGCATGGGGTGCTCCGGTGTACTCGGCGAACGCCTCTTCAAATTTTCCGGCCGTGGGGCCGTGCACGAGAATAGGCCCTTCCAGGACCTCTTGAACGGCGCGCTTTTCCTCTTCGCCGATTATCGGCTTTCCAAACGGGATGCTCTTCACGTCGGCTCCTTTTTCGACGTCCTGCCGATCGGCAGGATTCGTCTCCTTTTGTTTGTGTGGGAATGCTTCACCGGGCAGGCGGGATCAAATGTACTCGATCCTGACCGGTTGCCCGGTCTGGACCGCGCGTTCGGCCGCAAAGCACACGGACATCGTGTCCAGCACATCATCCGCCGAGACCACGGGAGCGGCCTGCGAATCCAGGATACTGTCCAGAAAGCTCGTGATGACCTTGCCCTTTTCCTCAATCCCGGGGTAGGCCTCCGTCAGGGTCTCGATGGGGGCCTCGGGATCGCTCGAGGTCAATGCCTTTCCCCCTCCCATCTCATGAAGAAAGGTCTTTCGAGTCCCGAAAACCGCGACCCGGTGAAAGTGGGGATGTACACACCCGCTGTAGGCCGCCACCCGGGCGAGCAGGTTGTCTTCGAAACGCAGGAGAAGGGAAGCGGCATCATGAAATCGAAAGCCCGAGCCTGCCGTGGCGATCCCGTTGCCGTATCCCTGGACCTCGACGGGCCGCTCCCCTTTCAGCCACATCAAGAGATCGATCATGTGTACGGCCGCGCCGTACACAATGGAGTAGAACGGCATGCGTCCCCGCCACCCCTGGGTCAGCTTTTCGACCCGGCCCCAGAGGTAATCCCCTTCCAGGGCAAAGAGACGACCCGTTTCCCCGGAATCGATCGCGTACTTCATTCTGAGAAATCTCGGACAGGTACGCAGATTGAGATTGGAGGAGAGGCGCAGTGCGGGGTTCTTCCTCAGAAGATCTCGAAGGCGCACAGCCTCATCCCGGTACAGGCAGAGAGGCTTTTCCACGAACACGTGTTTCCCTTGAAGCATGGCTGCCTGGGCCTGCGAAAAGTGATCATCGTCATAGGATGCAATGGAGACCACATCAATATCCGGGGCGAGAAGCAGCTCGTCTGCCTCCCCCGTGACCCGCACGCCGGGATAGCGCTCGCGGGCGAGGGCCTGTTTTTCTTCCGAGATATCGCAAAGGGCCGTGACCCGGGCACGGGGATGTGCGTTGAAGTTCGGGATGTGCTTCTCTCCGACCCCCAGGCCGATGATCCCCACGTTCAGGGTCTTTTCAGGACTGCTCATTTCTCCCTGCTCGAGGCTCGATTCGGTGGGAAAAGGGTCTTGTGCAACCGAAGAATTTCATGCAGATCATAAGCGTGGTGAGGACGATCCATGGCGTCCAGGATGGCATGCATCCTGTCCATGTCTTCCGGCGTGTCCACGGAAAGCTGAATGCCTCCCCAGTCGTGATGCGAGTCCAGGTTGAAAATCCGATAGGCCTGTGGGTGATCGTAGAAGTGTTTTGTCACGTGCTCCCTTTCCTCGCCGGTGGACATCTTCGAGTAGGCGGAGAGGAAGCAGGCCGACTGCACCCACTCCACGGACTGGCCTTTGGGATAGGTGCGACGAAGGGTGTTGGTTACGATGTCGTATTCACCCCGGCGGTACTCCCGAAGGCCTTCGGCCATCAAGTCCGGATCAATAAGGGGGCTGTCCGCGTTAATCCGGAGGAACGCGTCGAACCCGTAGGTTTGCAGGACCTCCAGAAATCGGCCCGCCACGTCTTCCAAAGGACCCCGGTGGCACAGGACCTTTCGATCCCGGCAAAACCCGGCGATGGGCTCGTCCGTGGGGTCCTTTGAGGTAGCGACCACGATCGCGTCCAGGGAAGGGCAGCCTGCCACACGCTCAAGGACATACTCCAGGAGGGGCTTTCCATGAATTTCATGAAGCACTTTTCCCGGAAACCGCTGCGAGCTCATGCGCGCCTGCACAACGGCTCCGAACGTCTCGCGCCCATGCGGGCGTTCGCCTTCCTGCATCCGTCCCCCGTTCATGACCCACTACTCCGGCAAAGGAAAACCCGAAAGCGGTTTCGAGGGACTAGAACAGGGCATAGATAAACGGTGCCACTGCGCTGCCTTCCGTGAACACGATGAGCATACCCAGGAGAGAGAGCATGATCACGATGGGGAGAAGCCAGTAGCGCTTCCTCACCTTCAGGAATTCCCAGAACTCGGATATCAGGGATTGGTTGGCCATGGTGTGTTTCCTCCAGTGTTCCTTTACTGGGCCTATACAACGCGAGGGAAGCAGGTGGTGCCTTTTGGATCACCTATTCTTCGAGTCGTGGGCCCCGCTCATCAGAATCTCTTGTGAAACCGCTCCTTGGGCTGAGCCGGCTCCTCCCTCTTGACCCAATAGGTGTCCGCGTCCGGATCGGGTTTCCAGGGCAGAGGCTTGCCCCCGAACAGCCGTTTGAGCCAAGCCGACGGGGTGATCACGAGGTAGTAGGCCAGGGTCAAAATGACGGTGGTGAAGGCCCGGCCGATGGCATGGGCTATGCGAAGCCAGCCCGCGTGCACCGGGCGCAGAGGTCCGGGAAGAAGCAGGAACCCCAAGCCCAGCAGGGCCAGTCCCCCGAAAAAAAACATGGGTACGGCCTTGTCCCGCCACACCGCCAGGGCACAAAGGCCGCCAAAAAAAAACAGGGCGATGAGCCCGAATTTGCGGATCTCTTTCCGTTCAGTCGAGGATAAGCTCATCTCTCCACTCTTCTCCTTCGTCCCAGGGGGGCTGTTCCTCCTTGAAGAGGATGCAGTCTTCAATCACAAGGACGTCCATTTCCGTCCTCATGAAACACCGGTAGGCATCCTCCGGGGTACAGATGATGGGCTCCCCCCGCACATTGAAGCTCGTGTTCACAATGACCGAGCACCCCGTGATGTCCTCGAACGCCCGAATCAGGTCGTAGTAATCCGGCTTGGTGTCCCGGCGTACGCTCTGGATCCGCGCCGAGTAGTCCAGATGCGTCACGGCGGGAATGTCGCTCCGCTTGTTCTTGAGCCGTTCCATCATCCCCAGGTTGTCTCCCTCCGGTTGAGAGAGCCGTCTCTCCTCGCGCACGTCGGCCACAAGGAGCATGTAGGGGCTGGGCCGGTCGATCTCGAAGTAATCCGATATCCTGTCCTCCAGGACCGTGGGAGCGAACGGCCTGAACGACTCGCGGTACTTGATCTTGAGGTTCATGACGCTCTGCGTGTCCACACTCCTGGGGTCTCCAAGGATGCTTCGAGCACCCAGGGCCCTGGGCCCGAACTCCATGCGACCGGCCATGTACCCCACGATCCGGCCCCGGGCGATCTGCTCCGCAATGATCCGGCTCCGCTCCTCTCCGTTCAAGCGGTGGTAGGGGTAGCTCTTTCCGTCCAGGAAAGAGACGACCTTGTCCGGGGAGAACGAGGGGCCCAGGTAGGAACCGGCCTGGCTGTCGCAGCCCGGGGACACGCAGCGTTCGTTCCCCAGGTACCGATGCCAGACCGACAGGGCCGCACCCAGGGCTCCGCCCGCATCTCCTGCGGCAGGCTGAATCCAGAGATCCTCGTACGGTCCTTCCCGAAGGATTCGGCCGTTGGCCACACAGTTCAACGCCACGCCCCCGGCCAGGCAAAGGTGCTTCAGTCCCGTCTCCCGATGCACGTGACGCATCATGCGAAGGACCGCCTCCTCGGTTACCACCTGGATGCTCGCTGCAATGTCCATCTCCCGCTGGGTGATCTCGGTCTCAGGCCGGCGGGGCGGACCGTCGAACAGCCGGTCAAATTTCTTGTTCGTCATTCGCAGACCGCCCAGGAAATCGAAGTAGGAGAGATTCAGCCGGAGTGATCCATCCTCCTTAAGATCGATGAGCTCGTCCATGATGCGATCGCGGTAGATGGGCCTTCCATAGGGGGCCAGACCCATGAGCTTGTACTCTCCGCTGTTTACCTTGAACCCGGTAAAGTAGGTGAATGCGGAGTAGAGCAGGCCCAGGGAGTCGGGGAAGTGGAGTTCCTTGAGCAGGGTGATCTCGTTGCCCTTTCCGCTTCCGTAGCTCGCCGTGGCCCACTCCCCCACACCATCGATCGTCAGGATCGCCGCCTCCTCGAGGCAG
>JASFQI010000206.1:0-8672 GCA_050115555.1 Desulfobacteraceae bacterium | reverse complement strand
GAAGGAACACGCACCTCCTGATCGGCCTTCCTGTACGCATCCGGCAGGTAGCGGTTGAGCTCTTCGTAGAATCGAAACAGGACACGGGGCATGGGGGTTCTCCGGCATCTTTTCCCGGGGACAGAGAGGGCTACTCCATGTCGAACTCCTTGATGTCGAACCAGTACCCCGTGCGGCTGTAGTAGTCCAGCTCCGCCTGGACTGCGGCCACATGGCGCTCCTCGATCTCCAGGAACCCGGAAAAGAGATCCCGGGCCTCACCCGACATCTTGTGGACCATGTCCCGGTAGAAATCGCTGGTCTCCACCTCCACCTTGAGTGCCCGGCTCAAGACCTGTTTCTCGTCCCCGCGCGGGTTCCCGGGAAGGGTATCCGCGTGCTTTCGGGCCTCCTGTTCCAGGGCGTTCTTCGGGGGAATCGCGCTCTCGAGGGCCTCCACGTCCAGCCTCCCGGTCTTGCGCCAGTGCTCGAGGCGGTCTTGAAGGTAGTCCACGTGACGCTGCTCGTCGTCCCCCAGTGTCCGAAGGATTCCCCGACCCACGGGGTCAGCTACGCTTTCGGCAGCTTCCCTGTACACGTCCCGAATCTTCTCCTCATAGCCGATGGCGGCCACCAGCGCCTCTTCCAGTTTCATCGCCCGTTTCTCCTCTCCTTTTTCTTTCGTTTCCCGGTCAATGCACCTTCAGCGTCTCCCGTTCAAGTACTCCCGGTTCAAGACCCCGTGCACCACGGGGAGTGTGGCGAGCTCGGGAGGACGGAAGGCGAACACGCGTTCCAGGAAAACGGTCACAATACGGTAGGTCGCTCCCCACAGCATCTCCCGCCCCCTTCTCCCGTGGTGGATGAAGCAGGGGAAATCCTGGACCTCCTCCGGCTGTTCCCTGGCTCCCGGGCCCCTCCTCCCTTCGAACCGGAGCCGATACCGGGCATAGCGCTCCGGGTCCAGCAAAAACCGTAGAGGCACGTACACGATACGCTCCACCTCCCAGTTCGGCAGAAAGCGCGTCTGACGCCGCACCCAGCCCACCATGGGATAGATCACCCGGCGGAACAACGTCAGGTTCTGGGCGGGAAGCGGTCCCAGCACCCTTACGCCGAGCGGATTGAGCCGCATCTCCTCGAATCCTTCCCGAAGCCCCGTGGCCAGGAGCAGGGAAAGCCTTCGGGCCTCACGCGGCCTTACGCGGCGCCACTCGCTCCAGTAAGGCCAGCGGGCCAGGGGAAGCCCGGGCAGGGAAAGCAGGCGGCCGATGAAGGGGTCGAGCCGAGGGGTCATGCTTCCCCCTGGGAAGCAGAGATCGCCGGGCTGCCGGACCTTTCGGGAGCGCTTGTTGAAAACCACGCAGGTCTCGTCCAGGCGCCGGTTGCGCCCGCAATGGTTCCCCAGGAGAAACAGGACCGACGAGGTGGCCGCAGATCCGGAAATCCCGGCGGGAAACGTGGTGCCATTCCCGAGGCCCTCGTTCAGCGCCCTCGCAATGACCTCTTCCAGGGCTTGAGGATCCTCGGGAAGCTGCATGGGATTTCCTTTCAATCAAGACTCCCTTGCGATGATGGTTGAACGCCTGCCGAAGCCGTGTCTCCGTGATCGGCTTTGCAGCCGAACTTCCGGATTTTCTCAGGGCGCTCCCTGCCATCCCCTCGAAAAAGGCGCGGAAGGATACCCGTTACTTTCGAAAAAGCCACAAGATCAAGGAGATCAGGCCACTAAGAAGAATCATCGTTGTAAGGGGGAAGTAGAGCTTGAACCCGGGCCGGTCGATTACGATGTCCCCGGGCAGTCGACCCAGGGGTAGCTTGCTCAGCCACGGCCAGAGCAGCCCCGCAACGATACACACGATTCCGATGATCACCAGCCACCGTCTCATCGTTCCTCCCTGAAATAGCCTATCACGCTCAAGGTCGAACGTACAGCATCCTTCCAGGCGCCGCCCTCTTGAACTTTCCAGGTACGCACATTATGGTGAAGGTCCCTTGGTGGTGTCCAGCCCCGACCGAGGGAACCGGCCCTTTTTCGGGCCGATGGAATTCTCCGTGGAGCCGCAAAAAGCCCTTGACCGAGAGATTTGCCCTTGTGATTCCTACTATTGAACAGTGTAGCCAACAGCGGTCGAGCACGGTTTTGCGAGACCGCAGGATCTTGTGATCCAGCAACCGGTGTCTCTCTTGAAACGCATCGCACGCATTCGATCCGCCCTGCCCGAGGCCATGATTCAGGACCAGTGGGTCATCCGCCGTGGGCTGCGGTCTGTTTCCGGAAAATCCGGCCGCAGCAAACCGTCCGGGTTCGTGAAAAAACGACTGGACGAGCTCGAACGGCTTCTCGAGGCGTCCGCGCAAAGGCGCCGGACCCGCCTGGAAACCCGGCCCCGGCTGAACTACCCGGAGCACCTGCCGATTCTCCGAAAAATGAAGGAGATCGTCCGGGCCGTCCAGGACCATCCGGTGGTCATTGTCTCCGGAGAGACCGGATCGGGAAAGAGCACACAAATTCCAAAAATGTGCCTGGAGGCGGGCCGCGGCATCGCCGGTCGGATCGGCTGCACGCAACCCCGACGCATCGCCGCCACCACGATCGCCCGGCGCATTGCACAGGAGATGGGCGAGGATCTAGGGAACTCCGTGGGCTATAAAATCCGGTTCTCCGACCGCACCGGACCCAATGCGTACATCAAGATCCTCACGGACGGCATGCTCCTGGCAGAGACACAGCAGGACCGCTTCCTGAACGAGTATGACACGCTCATCATTGACGAGGCCCACGAGCGAAGTCTGAACATCGACTTCCTCCTGGGCATCCTGCGCTCCATGCTTCGCAAGCGCAGGGACCTGCGGGTGATTGTGACCTCGGCCACCCTGGATACGGAGAAATTCTCCCGGGCCTTTGACAACGCCCCGGTGGTGGAGGTGACTGGGCGTCTGTTTCCCGTGGAGGTGGAGTATCACCCACCGGAGAATGAACAGCAGGACCCCGAGGACGTCACATATGTGGACCGGGCAGTCCTGGCTGTGGAGCGAATCGCGAGCCGGCACCCTTCCGGGGACATCCTGGTCTTCATGCCCACGGAGCAGGACATTCGCGAGACCTGCGAGAGAGTCGAGGCGCGGGACTTCCCGAACACCACGATCCTGCCCCTGTTCGCACGACTCCCTGGAGCGCAGCAGAACCGCGTGTTCGCCTCCCGGCCGGGCCGGAAGATCGTGGTGGCCACAAACGTGGCCGAGACGTCCCTGACGATCCCCGGGATCCGTTACGTGGTGGACACGGGCCTTGCCCGAATTCCGCGCTACCTCCCGAGCACACGGACTACCAGCCTGGCGGTGAGCCTGATCTCGCGGAGCAGCGCAGACCAGCGCAAGGGGCGGTGCGGGCGGGTGGAGAACGGCGTGTGCATTCGGCTCTACTCCGAGGAAGACTACGAGCGGAGAGAGGAGTTCACGCCCCCCGAGATCCTCCGGTCGAACCTTGCCGAGGTCATCCTTCGCATGCTCTCGCTTCACCTGGGCGACGTGGAATCCTTCCCTTTCGTGGACCGGCCCGGCGCACGAAGCATCAAGGATGGGTTCGATGTGCTCACCGAGCTGGGCGCCATCACGCGGGAGCGGGACCGGGTCCGCATTACGCCTCGGGGCCGGCTCATGGCCCATCTGCCTCTGGACCCCCGTATCGCACGTATGATGATCGAGGCCCGGAAGGAGGGCTGCGAAAAGGAGGTGGGCGTCATTGCGGCCGCGCTCGGCATTCAGGACCCCCGGCAGCGCCCCGCTGAACGGGCCGCCCAGGCAGACGAGGCACACCGGTCCTTTCGCGACTCCGAGAGTGACTTCCTCACACTCCTCAATCTCTGGGAGCAATACCACCGCGCCCGAAAGACCTTGCGCACGCAGGGCAAGATGCGCGCGTTCTGCAAGGAGCGCTTCCTCTCGTTTGTACGTATGCGGGAGTGGCGCGACGTCCATGAGCAGATCACCACCATCCTGGAGGAAGAAGCCCTGGAGCCCGAGGCCGGCACGCTCCCCGCGAAGCCCCCGGACGACACCCGGTACGCCCGCATTCACCGGGCCATCCTGAGCGGGTTCCTGTCCAACATCGCCGTACAAAAGGAGAAAGCCATCTACCGGGCCACACGGGGCAGGGACGTGATGCTTTTTCCCGGTTCCACACTCTTCAAAAAGCCGCCTTCGTGGATCGTGGCCGCCGAGATGGTTCGGACCTCCCGGGTCTTCGCCCGGACTGCCGCCCGCATCGACCCGTCCTGGCTCGAGGTCCTTGGGGGAAGCCTGTGCCGATCCAGCTATCACCATCCCCACTGGGAAAAGAACCGGGGAGAGGTCCGCGCCACCGAGGAGGTGACGCTTTTCGGCCTGGTCATCGTGCCAGGCCGATCCGCCCCTTACGGTCCTGTGGACCCGGACGAGGCCCACCGGATCTTTGTTCGTTCCGCACTTGTCGAAGGCGACATTCGGGGGAATTTCCCCTTCCTCCATGAGAACCGCGCGCTGGTTGAACGACTCGCCTCCCTGGAGGACCGGATCCGGCGACGCGACATCGTGGTGAGCGAGCAGGCCATGGCCGACTTTTACGCGGAGCGGCTTTCCGGGGTTCGCGACACGCGAACCCTGAAGCGCCGTATTCGCGAAATGGGAGGGGATGCCTTTCTCCGCATGACCGAGGAGGACCTGGCCCTTTACGTGCCGGACCCAACCGTTCTCCAGGCCTTTCCCGACCACCTTCGGATCGGAGATCAGGCATTTCCGTTCACGTACCGCTTCGATCCCGCCTCCAAGGAGGACGGGGTCACCGTGAGTGTCCCTTCCACGCTTACCTCCCGGCTCCCCCCGGAACGGCTGGATTGGATGGTCCCCGGACTCCTGGAGGAAAAGATCACGGCCTTGATCAAGGGGCTCCCCAAGCGATATCGCAAGCAGCTCGTGCCCGTGTCCGGCACGGTACGCATCGTCATGGACGAAATGGAGAGAACGGACGAATCCCTCATCACGGCCATGGGTCGCTTTCTTTACCGGAAGTTCGGAGTGGACATTCCGGCATCCGCATGGCCCGCAGAAGACCTGCCCGACCACCTGCGCATGCGAGTGGCCATCACGGACCACAAAGGCCGGGAGCTTCGGGCCGGCAGGGACCCCGGGCTGCTTCGGGCGGGCGCCGCCTCCTCCCCCGCCGCTTCCTCCCGTGCGTGGGAAGAGGCGCAGGAGCAGTGGGAGCGGGACGCCATCACGTCCTGGGATTTCGAGTCCCTGCCCAAGCAGATCCCTGTAGAGGCCGCACTCGTTGCATACCCCGCACTCGAGCCTTCGGAGCCGGGCGTGCGGATCCGGCTGTTTTCCAATGCGGGCGAGGCCGCCGAGACCCACCTGGATGGGGTAGCCCGCCTCCTGACCCTTCGCCTGGGCAGGGACCTGAAGTTCGCTCGAAAGGTCCTCCGCCTGCCCGCGTCCGTAAGCCGGGAAGCCGTGTACTTCGGGGGGCAAAAGGCCATGGAGAGCGCTCTCGAGGGGGCCCTTGTCCGCGACCTCTTCCGTGCGGACGTGCGCACCAGAGAAGCGTTCGAAGCCTTGGCCGAACGCCTGAGCCCCCGGCTGGTGACAGAGGCGAACGACCTCCTGGACAAGGCTATACGCGTTCTAGAGACTTACAGTGGGCTTCGCTCCAAGCTTCACGGCCTGGAGACCTCCTCAAAAGCGTCCCCGTCGGTACAGGCTCTCTGCGCATCCTTGCGCAGTGATCTCGCCCGGCTGGTCCCTGAGGACTTCCTGGACCGATATCCACCGGAACGGCTCGACCACCTGCCGCGCTACCTGCGTGCCATGGAAATCCGGGCGGAACGGGGGTCCTTTGACCCTGGGAAGGACCGGAAGAAGGTGGAAGAGGTCCGTGTGTTCAAGGAAGAGCTCGCCCGCATGCTGGCCGAGCTCTCACCCAACGCAACCCCGGAAAAGCGCCATGCCCTGGAAGCGTTCTCCTGGATGATCGAAGAGCTTCGCGTGTCCATTTTCGCCCAGGAGCTCACCACCGCGGTCAAGGTATCCCCCAAGCGCCTGAAACGAATGGCCGACGAGATTCGACGCATGGTATAAAGAAAAAACGAACGTTGTGCATCCCTATCCGACACGTTGAGGAAAAAAATCGATGGACTTTCCAGTACATTCCTTCTGGGATTTCAGCCTTTCCGTCCACAGTCGGACGGGCGTTCCCGAGGCCTGCCTGGCTGTCCAGCGCGGGTACGGTCTGGACATCAACCTCCTGTTCTTTTACTGCTGGGCGGCGGTACAGGAGGGAAGGCCTCTCGGCCGAGAGCGCGTCACCCAAGCCGCGAACACAGTGACCGGCTGGCAGGAAGAGGTGGTTCGTCCTATCTGGAAGGCGCGATGGCGTCTGAAAGGGGGCTTTGGAAGCTTTCCGCCCGAACAAACAGAGGCCTTGCGTAAAACCCTCATCGCGGCGGAGCTGGATGCGGAGCACATGGAGCAGCTTCGTCTCGCCGAGGCCTTGCCCGTTTCCGCGCGCCGGGAAGCGGACGACAGTACGCGCCTGGCTGCGGCTGTGGCGAACCTGGCAGACTACCTCCATACCTCGATCCCGGACGCAGAGGCGCCTCCCGGAGGCGCACCTCCGGAAGACCTGATCCAGGCCCTGAGCACCCTGGTTGCCGGCGTGTTCCCCGGGCTGGAATCCGGACGAATTCGAGACGACGTGGCCCAGGCGCTGAAAAAGAGGTCGTAAACCCCTTCCTTTTACGTCCATCGCACCCGTTTCTTTCAGGTCGAGCCCTCATGCCTTCGCCCGCACCTGCCCCGCAGAGCGACATCTTGCGCTGAAGTTCAAATCACACGAGCGCCTATAGGATTTTATCGATTTTTCCGGACAGGGCTTCCAGGGAAAACGGCTTCTGCAGAAAGGCGTCTGCCCCTGCATTCAGGATCTCCTGGGCCGGCCCTTTCAGGGAGAACCCGCTGTACACGATCACCTTGAGACCGGGTCGAAGCTCGACTAACTTATGATACACCTGCTTCGCGTCCATGTCCGGCAGCTTGAGATCGAGAAGGGCCAGATCGATGGTTCCCTCATGGCCCGAGCCGAGGCGCAAGGCCTCTTCGCCGCTTTGCGCAGGGAGGACGCGATACCCCAGCTCTTCCAGCATGGCGCGGCTGACGTCCATGACCATGTCCTCGTCCTCCACCACCAGGGCCGTGCCAAACCGTTGCTTCGGAGACGACCGTTCCTTGGGTGCGATTTCCGCTGCCTCCTCTGACGCCGGCAGATGAATCCGCACGGTGGTCCCCCGTTCCGGTTCGGAGTCCACGGTGATCCACCCGTCATGGTTCCGAATCACCCCGTAGGCGGCCGCCATGCCAAGCCCCCGGCCCTGGAATTTTGTCGTGAAAAACGGCTCGAAGATCCGGCTTCCCGTTTCCTCATCCATTCCCTTCCCATTGTCCTCGACACGCAAGAGGACATAGGGACCGGTCTCGAGCTCCGGATGATGCGATATATCCTCAGGCGTGACGGTTTCATTCCGGCAGGATATCCGGATACGGCCTTCGCCCTCTATGGCCTCCACGGCGTTGAAGATCACCGCGGAGAACGCCATCTGAAACTGGGTCTCATCCGCCTTGACCGCCGAAGTCCCCGATTGAATGTCCGTCTCCACATGAATGGAAGGGGGAACCAGGTGCTCGATCAAGGCCAGCGTCTGCTTCACCAGGTGCTCGGCTGGAACGACCCTTGCCTGGTATCTGCCCCCCCTTGCGTAGGCCAGGAGCTGGTTGGTCAGCTGCACCATCCTCTCCGCAGACAGCTTGATGGGCTCGATCTCGAGTTCCCTTTCTCCAACGGGCTTCAGCTCCAGCATATCGATCCTGCCCAGGATGACCGAAAGTGCGTTGTTGAACTGGTGGGCGATTCCCCCTGCCAGGCTGGCAATGGCCTCCATCCTCTGGGCCTCCTGAAGCCGCTTTTCCAGCCGTGCTTTCTCCTCTTCGGCAAGCTTTCTCTGGTGGATGTCACGTGATACGCCCAGAACGCTCACCGGTCGACCGTTCCCGTCCCGAACAAAGGTCATGGTCGTCTCCACCCAGGAGGAAGACCCGTCCTTATTCCGCTGCTGAATCTCAAGGGTCCTCGAGCGCTTGGGATCTACACCGTCTGCGCCTTCTCTGGCCAGCTCCTCTTTCAGGGCCTTTGTAACGTGCTCGAAAGACTCCTTGGACAGGGTCTTTTCCACACCCTCCGCCCTGGCCTCTTTCGGAGTCAAACCGCGCATCCTGTAGACCGACGGGCTGACATAGGTGTACTGCATGGTCGACGGGTCCACGGTCCAGATGATATCGTTCGCGTTTTCCGCCAGCAGACGAAACGCCTTCTCGCTCTTCCGAAGGGCCCTCTCCGCCTTGCTCCGCTCCTCGATCTCCCGGGTGAGCTTCCCCTGCTCCGCGTGAAGGTCCTCTTTGGATGCCCTTTCCATTTCTGCCAGGCCGTGCATGCCTCGCACCATGACCGCCGCGGAGATCGCGGTAACCGCATTCATCAGGAGGTACGTCCACCAGGCCACCACCGCCCTGAGCGGAGTCGGGAAAAAGGGCATGTCCTGAGCCCACCGTCCCGTGGCTGCGAGCCACCCGAAGAGCAGCAGGGTCAGCGCATTGACGATCAG
>JASFQI010000205.1:0-8684 GCA_050115555.1 Desulfobacteraceae bacterium | reverse complement strand
GATGGTCTCCAGGGCGTCGAATGAGTCCGTGTATCCTTCCCGGATCTGCCATCCCTCCTTGAGCTGGCCCCAGCCCCAGGCATGGATCCAGTAGTAAAAGCCACCGTTATCCTGTGTGTCCACGGCTGCCGTGAGTGCGGCCACCACGCCTCCTGAGGGCACAATGCCCCGGGGCCGATCGTCTCGCAGCGCCAGAATGCGGTCCTCCTGGCGCTCCACAGTGTAGTCCAGCCAGGGCTCGGCCGCATACTTGTTCTTGAAGTCCTTGAGCTCGGTTTTGGAAAGCTGTCCCCGCAGAAAAGAGGCCGCCGGCTCTGAGAGCGTCACCATGCGCGAGATCCACGAGGGCATGTGAAAACCGATCTTTTGGGGCCGGCGCTCCCGCAGGTACCGGAACAGCTCGGTGTGGGCCTCGTCCCGGGCCCGCCATTCGCCCCCGCGACAGGCGAGGTTGCGGCGGTCGTCGTCCCAGCGATCCCCGCACTCCGGACACTCGGCCCAGGCCAGCTTTTCCTCCTCCACGCGCTTGGGATCCCGGACGTCCTCGGGCCACCGGATCTGCTCGAACAGGAACGGGTGGTGCTTTCCGCAGGCCGGGCACCGCGGCCAGAAGTCGAACACTACCTGGGCCTCCTCGGTGAGGGCCTGCCAGATGGGGGCGGCCTCGGTGGTAGGTGTGGAGAACTTCCAGATCTTGCCGCCGAGTTGCTTGTACCAGATGACCCGGGCCTCGGCCAGGTTGATGGGCGAGGTCTCGCGTTTGTTCGCCGTCTCCGGGTACTTGTCGGTCTCGTCCAGGATGAGGTACTTGATGGATTTATTGCTGAGCTTGGAAGCGGACCGGGCCCAGGCCAGGTACAGCTCTGTGTGGCGGAGTTTGATGCGTTTGGCGGTCTCATCGTCTCTGGAACCCGTGAGGTAGGACCGCATGCGGGGCGACTGCCGTAACATAGGCAAAATCCGGTCTTGGGCGTTCTCCGTGGCCGTGTCCTCGTCCGGGTACACCCACAGCACCGGACCCGGAGCCCGGTCCACGGCATAGCCCACGCAGGTGTCACCTACTGTGGATTTGCCCACCTGGAAAGCTGCACACGCGATGATGGTCTGGACGCTTGGGAAAAATGAGGCGTCCATAATGCCGGCGAGGTGGGGGGTGATCTCGTTTTTGTACCGGGCGCCCTGGAACGGCCCCCGCGTGATCACCCGGTGCCGCTCGGCCCACTGAGAGACCGGCACCCGCTTGCGCCGGCGGTAGACCGTGCGCTCGGCCTTGCGGAACCGAAAGCGGTAGCCGTCTGCCTCGCGCAGCCGCCCGGCCATTTCGGCCGGCAGCCAGGAAGGCAGCTTCTTTATGAGGATTTTACGGGCGGGCAGGGTCATAATGCCTTACTCCTCCTCCGCCTCGAACAGCACGTACCACTGACGGGTGCTGGCAAACTCGTTCATGATCTCGTCCTTGATCTCGAGAAGGAACCGGATCAGCTCGGCCACGTGCTCGGTCTTGCCCTCCACCAGCTCGCAGATCTCGGAGGCCCTGGACTGAAACACCCGGGTCCACTCGTGGTCCTGCACCGTGGCCCTGGCCGCTAGCTCCAGGTCCACGTCCTCCCGGGGGATGTATTTACCTTCCTCGGTCTCGCGCTTGAACCTTTCCCGCTTTAGCTGCTCCCGCTTGAAGTCAATTTCCAGCTCGGTTTTTCTGCGCTGAAGGTCCCCTTCTTCCTGCTTCTGCCGGGTCTCCTTG
This sequence comes from Desulfobacteraceae bacterium, assembly GCA_050115555.1. Classification (GTDB taxonomy): domain Bacteria; phylum Desulfobacterota; class DSM-4660; order Desulfatiglandales; family HGW-15; genus JASFQI01. The sequence goes on along the minus strand of JASFQI010000205.1, from coordinate 6,940 downwards.
AGCTGCAGGTGCGTCCGGGCATACGCCTTCACGGCCTTGAGCGTGAATGTGCCTTCAGCCGCGGGCTTGAGCTTGGCATCCTTCACGTGCTTGTAAAGCGTGGTCTTGGAGATTTTCCAGCCGCCCTCCTGGAGGTGCTCCAGGACCTCGAGCACGTTTGCAAAGCTTTCTTTCGTGTCGCCGCTCATGCCTTCTCAGCAGCCTCCTTCGCCGCATTGCTCGCAGCAGAGTTCCGTGGGGTCATCTCCCGGCCCTGAACCATCCAGGCAATCCAGCCTGCACCCAGCTCTGAATATCCAGTCCATTTTGCCACGCCTCGCCCACGTCCTTGCCGAACTCCTTTGGTACAGGCCAGTGCACCGTGAAGTCGAAATTCCGGCGCCAGTAGTTCAGCGCGTTTGTAGCGCCGGCTCCATCCGTATCCAGCGCCACGAGCACCACCTCAGCGGCTCGGATCCGCGCCGTGACCACTTCGTCCTTCGGCCTTTTAGCAGCCCCTCCTCCTGCTATCGCCCCCAAGGAAACCCTCTCGCATTCCTGCACCACGAGGGCGGCATCGCGCTCGGCCTCGATCACGACGAGCACCCGGGCATCTGCAGGTCCGTAACAATGAAAGCGATAGTTCTCGCCACCCAGGACCTCCCAGTACCGCCGGGGCTCGCCCCAGGGCGTGCTGGGATCCGGCCGGCGGATTTTGATTTTCCGGACCTCATCACCCTTCATGAGCGGCATGACCAGGCCCTGGGGGAGCCAGATCTTTTTCACCTTGCCGCCCCGTTCCTCGTACGGCAGGCCCCAGCTCGTCACGGGCGGCCACTTGTCCTTGTCGTTCATGCCGAATCCGCAGCTCAGGACGGTCTGCTCTGTGATGCCCCAGCGCTTTTCCAACTCCTCGAGGGCCTCGGGCGATCCCATGAGACGGTCGAAGCTGTTGAAGACGAAGCTCTTAGCCCGCTCCTTCCACCGCTCCGGCGCCGCCTCACGGGCCTCCGGATCCAATGGCCGGCGGCGCTCTTTTCTGGTGCGCAGCGGCCGGCGCCTGGGCATTGGCGCATCCTTGCCGTAACGCCGCTTGAACTCCAGGAACCCCTCCCGGCTCTCCGGGCCGTACCCGTTCACCGTGCACCAGATGGCCACCAGGTCACCACGCTGGCCGCAGCTCAGGCACATGGCCTGGTCCTTCACGAAGTTGTAGGCGAAAGCGCCTCCCGGCGTTCTTTCCTGGTGCCACGGGCAGTGGGCCCAGATCTCCCGTCCCTTCTCCCGAGGCTCATCCAGGATCTCCCGGGCCAGGGCCCTGCATCCTTCCGGACCCAGCCAATCAAAAGCTACTCCCACGAGGACCTCCCAAAGACCTTCTGAGACCTTTGATAGACCTTTTTTGCGATCCTCTATTCATTTAAACACCCGCCATTATTGATAAAATTCATAATCTTTAGACCTTTAGACCTTTCTTGTATTAAGAGAATAATTTTTATTTTTCTTAATAGATCCTCCTTAAAAAGCTAAAATTCCCCCGTAATTCACAAACCCTCTAAAGGTCTATAAATGCTCTGAATGGAACGTTATTTCAGGTCCTTATCTCCAAGACCTTCCAGAAAGAAAGGTCTTTAAAGGTCTGCATAAAAGCCTCATTTCCAGTCCTCCATCGGGATCCATTCAGACTTGATCTTGATCCCGTGGTAGATCACGGTGTTTTTTTCCTCGCGTTCAATGTGCGGCTGGGCCCGGAGATCGGCCGAGATCGCTTTCATACTGGGGGTCTGCTTCAGGCTCAAACCGATCTCCTCACGGCAGAAGTAGCAAAAGGACCGATACACGTCCTTGGCCTGCTCGAAGGCCTCGGGAATCTCTTTGGTGCACTGGCGCAGGTATCGGCCCACCAGGTCCTCCTCGTCCCGGAAAGAGCGGGTCTCCGCGGTTACGGCCGCTGGAGGCGCAGGCATGTCGCCAGCGGCAAGAGCCTTGCGGGCACAACGGATCAGGAAAGAGAGCAGCTCCTTGTCGTGCTTGCGGAGAAGCAGCTCCATTTCCGCCCTGGGCGTCTGAAGGAATACATGCTTGGCCGGATCCACCTCGTCCGGGTCCCTCACGAATCGGGCCCGGAAAGGAATCAATCGCAGGCGATCATAGAACGGGCCTTGGTGGCCCATGACCTTGGGGACCACGTTGCCGTGCATGACCGTGGTGTGTGTGGGATCAAAACTGACCACCTCACGCTCGTTCAGGTTCCGGCCAAATAGCTTGTCCGTTCCACTGGTGAGGTTCTTGACTTTGGCCGGAGAAAGACGCTTGGTGCCTTCCGGCTCGCTCATCACCGCCAGGCGAAGACCGCGCAGGCGCAGTATCTGAGGGGAAGGCTTATCCGGATCCCGGCCGAAACGGTCCTCGTAGATCATCTCCACAGGCAGGGCCGCCCCGAATTCTCCCAGGACTCGGCACACCCATTCGAAAAGAACGCTCTTGCCGTTCCAGCCCAGCGGGCCATAGGCCACGAAAAAATCCTTTGTCTGGATGCCGGTGGAAGAAAAGCCGAGCATATATTCGAGGTACTCCACCAGTTCCTGGCTCCCACACATGAGCTGATCAAGGAATCGAGGCACAAAATCCCCACCGTAATGGTACCCCTCGTACTCGATGGGACTGCCTGCATTGCACCAGTCATCCCACCGGCCCGGACGGAGCTTTCCCGTTTCCAGGTCCACCACACCGTTCGCAACCGGCAACAGACGATAGTCCGGATTCCAGTGGTCGCCGGAGACCCCCAGGGATCCCTCGCCGGCCGTGGCCAAAGTCAGCACATTCCGCATACGGGCCGTGCCCCGGAGGGCCTTCGTCCTTTTATTGAAATTATCCCGCCACCGTCCGAGTTGTTTGGCCAACTCCTTGTCGTCGTCGGCCTCGGCTTTCTTCTTGTCCTCCATGCAGCTCGCAGCGTGACGGCTGTAGAGATCGGCCAACTCGCGGAACTCCCCCTCCTGCTCCCGATTCCGGCATTTGTGCCAGCGATGGTCCTCCCAACGGTAAAAATCGCCCGTGGCATTGTCGCGAGCAAACCGGGTCCGGAACAGCATCACCGCCAGGTCCGCATCTCCATACTCGTTGTTGTAAAACGCCTGCTGCATGTCCTCACGCGTGAGGGTCTCGGGAGACACCGGGCCCGGGTCCTCGGGCTCCGTCGCTGGTGGGGCCACCTGGCGTTCAAGCTCCTGGGCCGTCTCCTCCACCTGGCGCCGGATCTCTTCCTGGCTCTGCTGGCCGTTTTCAGGCTCTTCGCTCATCCGCGTCCGCTTTATCCTGCATCCGTGAGTACACCCAGCTCCTGGAGACGCCGGCGATCTCCGCGATCTCTTGCGCCGGCAGCCTGCGCCCGATCAGTTGATCCACCACACGGCGGATCTCCGGACTGATGCGCCCCTGGGGATCCTGCACAAACTGGCGGCCGCACATCCTGCAACGCCAGCACTGCTTCCCGTGGCGGGTCCTACCGTTCCTAACCGCGTCATTTGCCCCGCACTCTGGACACTGGATCCCATGGGTGCTCACATGTCTTCCTCCTCATCCTTTCCCCTTGGACAGACCCCACCCCACAGACCCCGAATTCCCGTTTTCCGGGCCTCGAAAAAGTTGAAATGCGGGCGAATATCGGGGGTCGGTGCACCGTATAGTCATCGGGTGCCAGGAAGGACCCGCGCTGCATCGAGAGACGTAGACCATTGGTATGATGACTATGTGTGAGGAGCGCGAGGAGAGGGATGCGGCTCTGCTACCTTGAGACAATAATGCCGGCCAATGGCGCATGATCGTCTAAGCCTCGTGAGTGATTGGGCTTTGGAGGATTCGGTGGGCCAGCCATTCAGGGACAAGAACAGCGCCAGGGATGTAGTCAATATCATCCTTGGGAAGCCAGGGCCTGCGTCCAGCTCTGGTGAGGATCTTGAGACCGTCCTCGGTCTCGTCCAGGATTTGAGCGATTGGAATCTGAACCCACGGACGGGATTTCATGTGGTCCTGCCTCCACACGATGTATCAGATTGTGTGCAGGCAGAAAAATAAGGAAGATATATCAGATGGTTAGATGATCAAAGGGGAGTTCAAGTCCCCCCTTCGGCACCATTTTCAAAATACCAAATGATCCATGATTACAGGGATTCGGCTTGACGACCGGTTCCCTGTTTTTTATTTGGGACAAAGTCGCGTCTCCGTCTTCGTCCGAATTTGTGAAGAAGGAAACGCTCATGGATCTTCTTTTCCTGCCGTTCCGTTCCGCGAACCCTTGCGTGGATGCCTGAACCCTCCCTCGCCAACCATACCGGCATAAGTTCCAGACCTTTTCAAGACGGCGATCATCTCCCGAGGTTCGATTCGGTCGGCATGGTATCGTACGATGTTGATCTCGCGTCCCCTGTGAAATCCCGAGCTCACTGAAACGACGCCGGGCAGTCCTTCCAGGACTGCTTTGCCCACGTCGTATCAGCGAACGTAAAAAACGATCTCGGACGGGGCCCTGGCCTGGTCTGCCGTTTCCGCCGGATAGGTACCTGCCGGGAAAGACATCAACAAGGCCAGAGCGCATAGGCTGAAAAGGATTCTTTGCATGGCACACCTCCAGGAATTTCACTCATGCATTCCCCTAAAGAGGGAGAGATACTCACCATAGCCTTCTTTCTCCAAATCCGTTTTAGGGACAAAACGGAGGGCGGCGGAGTTGATGCAATACCGCAGCCCCGTTGGTGGAGGCCCGTCGTTGAATACATGGCCCAGATGGGAGTCGCCATACCTGCTGCGAACCTCGGTGCGCACCGTGAAAAGACTACGGTCGGCCTTTTCCACGATGTTTTCCGGTTCCATCGGTCGGGTAAAGCTCGGCCATCCCGTGCCGGAGTCGAACTTATCCGTGGAACTGAACAGGGGCTCTCCGGAAACGATGTCCACATAAATGCCCGCTTCATGGTGATCCCAGTAGGCATTCTGAAAGGGGGGCTCCGTGCCGTTCCTTTGAGTGACTTTATACTGAAGGGGAGTCAACCGACGTCGGAGTTCCGCATCGCTGGGAACGGTATATTCTTTCCCCATCGGATCGGATCCCATTTCTGTTCCCTTTCCCGAAGACATGGAGGATGCCATATCGTCTTTCCCTTTCGTAGACATCTGCCGATCCTTCATGGGCATATCCTGCATCGATACATCTTCCTCCCAGCTCTTGCCGGCCCAGGCTTTATTCAGAAACTTGTCGCGGCCGGAACCACCCCGATACCATTTGTAGCGGATGGGATGTTTGTCATGATAATTCTGATGATACTCTTCGGCCTTGTAAAAGGGGCCTAATGGGAGAATTTCCGTGGCAATGGGTTGGTCAAAGACCCCCGATTTGGCCAGTTTCATTTTCGAGTTCTCGGCCGATTCACGCTGGCTGTCGTCAGTGTAAAAGACGGCACTTCGGTATTGATTGCCCCGGTCCACAAATTGACCGCCCCCGTCCGTGGGATCGATATGCTGCCAGAATGCGGCCAGCAACTGATCGTAGGATATCTTGAAAGGATCATAGATCACTTTGACCGCTTCCAGATGGCCGGTCTCTCCCCCTGAGACTTGTTCGTAGGTAGGGTTGGCCACATGGCCACCGGTGTATCCGGAAACGGCCTCGACAACACCCGGCACCTTTTCAAAATCCGCCTCGGTACACCAGAAACAGCCACCTGCGAAAACGGCTTCCCGGGTGTTCATCATCCTCTCTTCCATGGGCTTTTCCATGGTGTCCTGTTTGTCCATACTCATGGTCTGCCCACAGCCAATCAAAAGGCCTCCCAGCACCCATATTGCGATTAACGCCTTCATCTCCGCCACCTCCTTGGTCTTATCGTTTCCAACCGTCCGGGGAACAAACTCGCATCCCGGCGTTCTCTGAATAAAGGATAAGACTTCTGGGGAGAAAGGTCTTAAAGACCGTGTAAAGATTGTTTAAAGATTTCTTCGAGCAGGTGGACGGACGGCCTGGTCCGAGATCAGAGAATCGGATTACGGCCTCTCTTCAGGGGGGTGGACGGGGAGGGCTACGCGGAATCGAATCGTACGATCCAACATGGCGGCATGAACGGTTCCGCCGTGGGCTTCCACCAGTTCTTTGACAATGGCCAGTCCGATACCGGCGCCGCCGTGCTCACGAGAGCGGGACTTTTCACCGCGATAGAATCGCTCGAAAATGTGCGGGAGATCGTCCGTGGTCAGAATGCCGGCAGGGTTGATGAAATCGACAGCAATCTCGTCGGGGGTCCTTTGGATCCCAATTTCAATGTTGTCTCCTTCTGGGGTATAGCGTACCGAATTGTCCACCAGGTTTCTCAGGGCACGCATCAAACGCAGACGGTCCGCCTGAACCACAATGTTTTGTGCCGGGGCCTTGACGGAAAGAGAAATGGCCTTTTGTGCAAGGGTTCTTTCAAAAGGTGCGAGGACATGATCCAGGCTTTCTTTGAGGTCCACGGGCTCCAGGTTCAGTTGACCTCGGGCTGCATCGGCCTTGGCAAGATCGAGCACATCCTCCACGAGTTGCACCAGACGCATGGTTTCGGCGTTCAAAAGGGTGAACGTTTCATCCGACGGGGGGACGACACCATCGGTAAGGGCCTCCAGGTAGCCTCGAATATTGGTCAGCGGGGTACGCAATTCATGCGTGACGTCGATCATGAGGGTGCGTCTCAAGCTCTCGATTTTTTGCAGGCTCTCGGCCATGGCATTGAAAGCGCTGGCCAGTTGCCCCACCTCATCCCCCGTTCTCACCGGAACCCGCACTGAAAAATCACCAGAGGCGATTTCTTTTGTGATGCCCGTCATTTTGGTAAGTGGGGCCAATACCTTGCGCATCATGAGAAAGCTGAGGATGACAGCCAGGATCACGGCAGCCAGGGAGGACCAGATCAGATAGCGATGAACAGCGCTC
>JASFQI010000204.1:0-8774 GCA_050115555.1 Desulfobacteraceae bacterium | reverse complement strand
CGTGTTCCACGACCTCAAGGTGCCCCGAGAAAACATCGTGGGGAAGAGGGGCGCCGGGTTGATGAACGTGCTGGGATTCCTGGATGAGAGCCGCATCGAGATCGGAGCCCAGGCCCTCGGGAACTGCGAGGGGGCGTTTCTGCTTGCCCTGAAGCATGCCCGGAAGAGGATGCAGTTCCAAAAACCCATCATCGATTTCCAGGCCGTGGGTCACAAAATCGCGCGCCTGTGGAGCGAGATCCAGTCGCTCAAGTGGATGAACTACCATGCCGCATGGGCGTGCACTCAGCGCGGTCGATACCCCGAGGAGGTCGTGCCGCTTCTCACCTCTTCGGTCAAGCACCATGTACCCGAGCGTGCCAAATGGATCATTGACGAGTGCATCACCGTGTTCGGGGGGTACGGCTACTTCCTGGATCAGGAGGTGGAGCGCCGATACCGTGACAACCGTATCGTGGAGATGTACGAGGGCACCGTCGAGGTCCAGCTCAACACCATCGTCCGCATCCTGAAAAAGCTGAGCCCCACGTTTCTTGAGAGCCGGCTCCTTTGACAGGATTCCTTTTTTCAGGGAGCGAGATTGCCATGAAACCCATGAGTGAAGAACAAACCATACTGCTGGATACAGTGAAACGTGCGGTGAAGGACCGTATCGCACCGGCTGCCGCGGAAACGGATCGTATGGAGCGATTCGACTGGGGCGTGGTCGACCTTCTCTGGGACTTGGGCGTCCTTCAGATCATGCTGCCCGGGAGCTACGGAGGCTGGCCCGAAGAGCCATGCTACACGCTCTGCCTGTGCGTCGAGGAGATCGCCAAGGCCTGTGCCTCCTCGGCTCTGCTTCCGATTATCCAGGCGGTGGGAAGCTTTCCTTTGATCACTTCGGGGTCTACCTCCCAGAAGGAGCGCTGCTTTCCTCGAATCTCCGAGGGAAGGGAGCTCATAGGCTATCTAGTGACCGAACCGGGTGCGGGCTCGGACGTACAGGCGATCTCCACCCGCGCGGTCCGGAAGGAGGACGGCTACGTTTTGAATGGACGAAAGGTCTTTGCCACGAACGGGGCGGTGGCCGGGCTCTACTCCGCGCTGGCACGAACCGGCGAGGACGAGCTCTCCTTTTTCCTGGTGGATCGTGACATGCCGGGAGTGGTCGTCGGGAAAAGCGAGGAGAAGTGCGGCTTTCGAGGGAGCAACACCGCAGAGGTCCTCCTCGAGGATGTCATGGTGCCCCGGGAGAACCTTCTGGGCAGGCCCGGGGACGGGTTTGCCATTGCCATGGGTGATTTCGACATGTCCCGTCCTTTTGTAGCTGCGCTGGCATTGGGGCTTGCAGAGGGAGCGCTGGATTTCACGGTCGGGTATGCGCGTGAGCGGGCCACGTTCGGGAAGCCCCTGATCGAGCACCAGGCCATCCAGTTTCTCCTGGTGGACGCCGACACCCTGATCGAGGCGGGGCGAGGGCTCATGGAGAAAGCCGCACGGGCATTTGACGCGGGCCGAAAAAACACCCGCCTCGCCTCCATGGCCAAGACGTTCTGCAGCGACGCGGCCGTGAAGATCACCACGGACATGGTGCAGGTCCTGGGGGGATACGGGTACACCCGGGACTTTCCCGTGGAGCGCATGTTCCGGGACGCCAAGCTCACCCAGATTTTCGAGGGGGCCAACCAGATCCAGCGGATGATCGTCGGGAGGGAGATCATCAAAGGGCGGCGGTAGCGCCCGCCGCCCGCTCCCCGGGCCCTTTTCCTTGAGGCCAATTCGGTGCCGGACTCCGCGTCAGACGCCCGAGCCGTTCTCCGTCATCTCCTGCGCGATCTCTTTCACCGCGCGGCCGTAATCCTCGCATTTTTGCGGATCGGTCAAGCGGAAGGAAGGGCAGGCCACGGCCAGGCAGGCGGCGATCGCCCCGGACGCGTCAAATACAGGTGCAGCCACACGGCCCACGCCCTCCCGCATCTCCTCCCTGTCCACGGCATACCCGACGGCCCGAACGGCCTCCAGTTCCTTTTCCAGGGCCTCCAGGTCCTGGATCGTCCGGGGCGTGAGCCGCGGGAATCCCAGCTTGCCCATGACGCTTCGAAGCTTGTCCGGTTCCGTGTGTGCAAGGTAGACCTTGCCTGGCGCGGTGGCGTGAAAGAACGGCATGGCGCTTCCCACGTGGGAGTAAAGATAGACGGCATGGGGGCTCGTCACCTGGTCGATCAGGACGAGCTGGTCCCGGATCCGCACGTCCAGCTCGGCCGTTTCTCCGGTCCGGTCGGCCAGCTTTCGCAGGTACTCCCTGCCCTGGGACCGGAATCGCGAGCCGTTGAGCAGGAGATTGCCCATGTACATGAGCTTGAAGCCCAGGCGGTAGGTTCGCCGCTTCTTGTCAAAGATGATGTAGTCCTGGTCCACCAGGACCTTCAGGATGCGCCAGAGCGAGGCCGAAGGGATTCGAAGCTCCCGGGAGAGCTCCGAGAGGCTCCTCTCCACAGGATCCTCGGTGAGAGCGTCCAGGACCCTCAAGGCCCGCGTCAGGGACGGGACCGGCGATTTGGGCTCGGAAGACTTGTTCATGGCGGAGGAGATGCCTCTTCAGACGGTACGTTTTCGACCGCACTCCGCTGGCTTTCGGACTCGGTTTCAGGAACCTGTTTGTTTTCTCCCTGTGGGGATGTCAACTCCGGGAAGAAGATGTAGGGGTTCTGGAGGCCGGAAAGCGTGTCCACGGGAAGGAAGAGCCCCCTTTCACGCTGCTCCTTTACGCCTTTTGCGATGGCCCGAAAAAGGGCGATGGACTCGAGCTCTTTCTCATCCCCGTCCACGTTCTGGTCAGGGTAGGCCGAGGTCTTGGCAATCACCACCTTGTGGCCGGGATGCACATAGATGAACTGGTTGAAGATCCCGATGGCTACGAAGTCCCCTTCCGGGTCCTCCGGAATCCACCACTGGTACCCGTAACCGAGCTCAGAGTCGGAGGACGGGTTGGGTCCCGGATTGAGATGGGGCGCATCCGGCGTCACAGAGGCCTGGACCCAGTCGGCGGGTACCACCTGCCGCCCTTTCCAAAGCCCCCCTTGCAGGTAAAGCAATCCGAACCGCGCGTAGTCCCGGAGGACCGCATTCAGCCCACCGAACGCAAGCTCCATGCCCTCTCCGTCGACGATCCAGAGGGCGTCCGATTCCATGCCCACGCGCTGCCAGATTTTTTCTTCCAGGTAGGAGGACAGGTCTTGGCCGGTGGCCTCCCGCAGGACCATACCCAGCACCTGCGTGTCCATGCTCACGTAGTGGTGACGGGTACCGGGCTCGAAATCGTTCTCGAGAGACGCCACAAAGTCGTCCATGGACCTGCCCAGAGCGAACACCCGCCCCATGCGGTTGATGTCCGCGAAAAAGTCTGCATAGTCCTCGTTGAAGCGGATTCCCGAGGACATCTGAAGGACGTGCTTGATGGGCACTCCGTCATACCCCGATCCCTTCAGGAAAGGCACATACCGGGTGACGGGATCCCCGATGTCCCGAATGGACCCTTCTTCCAGGGCGATTCCCACCAGTGCGGAAACGAACGATTTGACCATGGACCAGGAGATACAGCGGGAGGCATCGGTGTTGCCCCGAAAGTACTTCTCGAAGACGATTCGGTCGTCGTGGATCACGATGAAACCCGTGGTCCAGGTCTTGTTCAGGAACTCCTCCACCCGCTTGGTTTGCCCCTTGTAGGTGTAAAGCTCCGGCAGGTCTCCCGGGGCCCGCTCGAACACGTGGGGCGGCCCGCCTCGCCGGACGGTTCGACATGGAAACATGCGATCCATGGTGCGGAAATTCTCAACGATGTGATCGGGCTCGAACAGGGTGAGAACGTGGAAAAGCCTTGCCAACTGGCGGTTGAAAAGCCCCGCCGCTATCAGGAGTATGACGACAACGATGAACACGGCCTTCAGGAACTTGATCCATGCCCTTCTTTTCCTCTTGCCCCGCTTGCCGTTCATCGCGTCCCTTCCTCCCTGTAGCGGCGAATCCATTTTCACCGGAGGCGAAGCCCGGTACCCTTCCTCCATTGAGTCGAGTCGAGGCGCTTCCTCTGCCTTGTCCGACGGTTTTCGGATCGATCAATCCCAGCAGCCCGCTCCAGGCGGCTCCTGTTGTGGTGGAGGCATCGGTTGCAACCCTTGCAGGCGGGTCGCGGCTTTGGTTCAGGTTTGTGGCGCTTTCTCGAGGTTTGGATGCGAAAAAAACCTATTCAGCATACCTTTTCAGGACAAAGGGCACAACGGAAGAAATCGTCTCCCTTTTCACGCGCCCGTTTGCCCGATCAGACGCACTCCCCGGGCGTTGTTTCGGGGACAGCGATCGAAGCTCATTGGGTAGAACACCTGAAGCCGGGGGAATGCGCGAGCGAAGCATTCCCAATGGAACCTCTCTGGAGCGTATCCATGCCGGAGAGGCAATATTCGTTTACAGGGAAAGGCGCCGGGATCAGCGCAGGGTAGGGGCTCCCGCTGCTTGAGAAACGGGGCGGCCGTAAAGGGCTTTGACGGAGTCGCGGGAAAGGACCACAATGGTGAAGATGCCGAGAACCGTGCCAAAGGGAATAAAAATGCACTCTACGCAGGCGAAGACAAAGCTGAACATATATTTTTTTCGGCGAGCCAGGAAGCGGCCGGAGACAATGAGGCAAATGGAGGCGGCCTGGCCCACCGCGAAAAAGAGGATCCCCATGATCAGGAACAGCCATCCGAAAACGGCCGATGGCGGTCCTCCCCCGTTTCCCTGAAGCGACTCCGGGTTCAGGAGAAACAATGCGCCGATGACCACGTGAATCAACGGGAAGCAGGCAAAAAAACAGCCGATGCCTCCCACCACGTAATGGAAGATGGACAAAAGTTTCAGATGCTGTTCATCGTCGTTCATTCCGAGAAGCCTCAAGAAAGGGAAGTGATAGGGTTCTCATCCCCACCCATTGAAAAAGGAGGATCCCCGGATTGTCAATGTGAAAGATGAAAGGATATCGAAAAAGCCCGGGAACCGAGATTATAATCAATTTATTCCAGTTAGTTGCAATGTTGTCTGCAGCAGTCGAGCAGGCTTTCACTAGACCGCCGAAAATGAGCCGGTCAGGTTTGATTTCCCCTGTGAAAAAGCGATATACGTTGAATCATGAATATGAAAGATTTCATACGTTATCAGTACATGTCAGATCCCGTCGAGAAGACGCAACCGTGTCTGGTCCGGGCGCTTCGCGGGTCGACTCGGGGGAACGTATAGGGACTCCCGGCCTTTCAGAACCTCTGATTCGGAATGGGACGATGAGCGTTGATGAGATCCTAGAGAACTTTTTCTTTGTGGAAAGAGGGTACCTCAACGGCAACCACTTCGTGTACCGGTCCCCGTCTCCGGTGCTGATCGATACGGGGTATATCGCGGACCTCGCAGATACGGAAAAGGCGATTACGGGGTTGGGAGTCCGCCTTTCCGATGTGTCCCTCATCATCAACACCCATACCCATTGCGATCACATCGGCGGCAATGCCGCCATTCAGGAACAATCCGGATGCGAGATCGCCCTGCACAGGATCGGCAAGCACTTCATCGACACCCGGGACGATTGGTCCACGTGGTGGCGATACTACAACCAGGAGGCCCGGTTTTTTCAGTGCACCCAGTCCCTGGAAGACGGGGATGTGGTTTCTATCGGCCCGCACGACTTTCATGTCATCCATACACCGGGGCACGCCTCCGACGGTATTGTGTTGTACAACCGTAGGGAAAAAGTTCTCCTCTCCTCGGACACGCTCTGGGAGAACGATGTGGCCGTCATGACCCTCCGCGTTGAGGGCAGCAGTGCGCTGTTTCATATGCTGGAATCCCTCGAAAAGATTGAATCTCTGGATGTAAAACGGGTTTATCCAGGACATGGAGTTCCCTTTAATACTGCGAAAAAAGCCATCGAAAAAAGCCGGAAGAAAATGGAGGCGTACCTGGAGGACCGGACGCTCATAGGAAGGGACCTGCTCAAAAAGATTATTATGTACACGCTTCTCATGAAAAAGGGGATGGAGGAAGAGGATGTGTTCCCTTACCTGATGGACACGCATTGGTTCCCCGAGACCGTGGATTTCTATTTCAACCGCGATTACAAGGGGATTTTCTGCGAGATCACGAACGCTCTTCTTCAAAGAGGTGTGGTTCGGCGGGATCACGGAACTCTGTTTCCCGAGGTGAGGCCATAAAACCTTCACACGTCATCAACGCGAGCCCGGGTTTTCTTGTCTTCTTGCCCGGGATTCTCCTCCGGGTCAGTACGGATTTCTGCGATTCTGGTGAGATGCCGATGGTATAACGATGCGCTTTGATAGTTAGATTCCCTTGCTATGATCTTGCAAATCCAAATCGAAATCGGTAACGGGATCGATATCGATAAAACGACGGTGCTCAGCCACGAAAGGCTTGGCCGTGATTGCGTTTGATAGGATACGTGGACTCCATGGCCTATGAATAGGAGTAAATCGATCCCGATCCCGATAGCAATTTAGAAAAATGGAATTTCACTACTGAAAGGAGAGATGCATGCAGTTGCGGGCTGAATTCGGCACGGTGCTGGGTCTAGTGATCGGTTTGATGGGCTTTTTGGGGGTTCCAGAAGCGGTTGCTGCACCCAGGGTGATGATCGTTCACAGCTACGAGAAGGGGCACGTGTGCGGACAGCCCCAACACGACGGGATTGTCGCGGCCTTGAAGAAGCAAGGCTTTGCCGTGCCCGGCGACGTCGAGATCGACACCTATTTCATGGATACGAAACGGCGAAACAACACGCCCGATTTGATCCTCGATCAGGCGGACAGGGTCATGGAGAGGATTGAGCAGAATCCACCCGACGTCCTTGTGACCCTGGATGATAATGCCTTTCGCACCGTTGGCCTCAAGATGGCCGACTCCCGCATCCCGGTGGTGTTCTGCGGCATGAACGGCCAGCCCGAGGATTATCATCGGCAACGGCCCTTTTTGAACGCACGAAGCCGGCCGGGTCACAATATCACAGGGGTTTACGAGAAGCTGCACATCGTGGATGCGTTTCGAGTTCACGCCCGGCTGTTTCCGAATGTCGGGCGCATTCGCATCCTGCTGGACACCTCCCCTACGGGTAGAGCGATCGGCCGGCAGATCGACCTGGAGCTCGGAGAAGATTCTTCTCCAGTGAGCTGGGACGTCCAGACCGTTACCGACTGGAATGCGTATCAGCAGGAGATTCTGCAAGCCAACCGGGACACCGAGATCGGGGCCCTCTACCTGGCCACGCTTCTTTTGAAAAGCGACTCGGGCAAGACCTACACTGCGCCCGAGATCTTTCAATGGACCTTGAAAACGTCAACCAAGCCTGAAATTGCCGTGAACTATGCGTTTACCCGCCTCGGGCTCTTCGGTGGGGCGGCTGTGGACTTTCACGCCATGGGAGAGCAGGCGGGAGGGATGGTCGCTCGCATCCTTCAGGGAGAGGACGCAGGCGGCATTCCCATAGAAGAGGCCAAGAAGTATGCACTCGCGTTCAACATCCAGAGGGCTCGACAGCTGGGTATCTCTATTCCAAGCGACATCCTGATGGCCGCGGACGAAGTTGTCGACAGCACCCCTTGAGATTGGAGGCCCCGGGCGTATGGGCTCAGGCAAGCGCTTTTCCACATTCCTGGTTCGTTTCCTTGTTCTGTTCGAGGGGGTTTCCCTCGCGCTCGTTGTGGGGCTCCTGTATGGGGTCCTGAGCCGGACCATGACGCGGGAGTTCAACAGCACGGTTCAGGCCGAGCAGGCCGAGGTGAGCATGGTGCTTCAGGAGCGGTTCAACCACCTCGAGACCCGCCTGCGCGAGTTGAGCCTCAACAATGTCGTGCGGGTCAGCCTCATGCTCGGCGTTCAAGGGCAGCTCGAAGAGGTCCTGAAAGAGCAGTTCGCTCCAGGAGGTGGAGCGTTGTTCCTGGTCGAGAACGCGGAGACCTCCGCGTTTGTCCCGAGCCTGCCGGATGCCCTCGGGCCCCTTCGTGACTATCTCCAGAACGCCCGGCCCTTAGAGCGCGTGATTCGACTTCGTTTCGCCGATTTGGGATCAGTTCCCCTATCCGTCTCGTCCCTGCCCATTTTGAGAAAGAGCGAAACCTTGGGGTATGCGCATCTCGTCTATGACGTGACCCGCGACCAGCAGCTCTGGAGGCGCTTGAAAGGCGGATCTCTATACAGGCTCCTCTTTTTTCGGGATCAGGGTCCTGTGGATCTTAGGGATGGAACAAGGCTGTCTCCGGATCAGTGGCCGTCTTTTCAGGAGTTAAATCGGAGGAAAGGGGAATCCTTCCAGCACCTGGGAGACGTAACCCTGATTCAAATGAAGGAGTTCCCGGGCCTCTATTTCGTGGCCTCCTCCACCCCCCTGAAGGACAAGAAACAGACACTGATTCTCCTTTTGCTGGGGCTTTGCGCCCTTGTGTTTCTCGGCACCATCCTCGTGGCCGTGGTGATCGGAAGAAAGGTGAATGAGCCCCTGGAGGATCTTGCCGATCAGGCCCTGGATGTCGCGAAAAAACCTTCAAACGTGTTCCTGCAACGGGAAAAGGGACGCTACACCGAGTTTCAGAAGCTGGCGGACGCGTTCAACCAGGTGCTCGTCTTCCTTCTGGAGGCGCAGGAAAAGCTCCGCAAAAAGGCGCGGCTCGAGCTCCATGCAAGCGAGGATCGATACCGGAAGACCTTTGAGGCCGCGCCCTACTCCATCACGATTACGCGACAGGACAACGGACGCTTTC
>JASFQI010000203.1:0-8813 GCA_050115555.1 Desulfobacteraceae bacterium | reverse complement strand
ATCATGTTCAAGGCCACGATCACGGGTGCGTCCAGGGCCAGCAGTTCGGTCACCAGGAACAGACTCCGCTCCAGGGCCGCGGCATTGGCCACGGCCACCACCACATCGGGTTTTTCCCGGACCACGAAGTCGCGGGCAATGACTTCCTCCGCGGAGTTGGCGCTCAGGCTGTAGGTCCCCGGCAGATCCACGACACTGTATGCGCTGCCGTTGACATGGAAGGATCCGGTCTTCCGGGCCACGGTCTTTCCCGGCCAGTTGCCCACGTGCTGGTGCAAACCGGTCAGCGCGTTGAAGACCGTGGATTTCCCCACATTGGGCTGTCCGGCAAGAGCAATGATGCTTGTGTTTCCGCTTTTCTCTGTCATTATATTGTCTCTCGTCTTTCCTTTCTCACCTGCTCACCTGCGCATGTTCTTTTTTCACTACGAGCACGGACCCCGCCTCTGTTCGACTTAGGGCGATGAAGGTCGAGCGGGCCATGATGATCAGGGGTCGCTTCTTGAAATTCTGCGTAACCGTGACCCGCGCACCGGGGCTGAGCCCCATGGCCGCCATGCGGTTGATGAATCCGGGCCCGCAGTTCAGGGTTTTCACCGTCCCGCTCTGTCCTGCTTCCAGGTCCGGCAGGGGGGTGGTCTCTGCTTTTTTCATGGGATGTCTCCTGGTAACCGGTCTCCTGGAGGGAATCCCTGTCGGATCCAGAAGAACCCTCCGGATCGGCCTGAAGAAGTTATTATATCAAATGTAATTGAATCTCAATTGCTCCAGGTTCATCGGTTTTCACTCTTCTGCACCCAAATTCAATAAACATGCTTCCTTTCCTCCGGGTTTGGATTGATCCTCCCGGCGGCGTGGCTTATGATTCCGTTTCGAGAACCGATATTCAGGTGTCAGGAGACGCAATTGAGGAGACAAATGAAGGATCAGAAGGAAAGCCTGTCAGGCAAACGTATTGAGACGGGAACGCCGTCTTTTAAAGGCAAACCCACCGCAAGACAGAAGATGATTAAAATCCTGTTGATCGTCGTGCTGCTGATCGTGCTGGTGGGCGTCATCCGGGTGGTGCGCTACACCAAGCAGAACCTGCCTCCCTCCACGGCCCTGCTGCCCGTGCCTACCGAGGTCCTGGAAAAGGGAGAAAACAGGGCAGGTGAGAAAGCGGCCAGGTGAGCGGGCGGGTGTTTCCCGCTTTCTCGCTTTCCCAATCCCTTCGTCGTAAATCCCGCACACGACGGGCATGGGCTTACCTTCACCCTTTCCTTTTTGCCCTGTTTTCAATTTTCACGGATGCAAGGCGATCCGTATGCAGGACGACCCCATATTTTTCCTTGAGCCGTTGGACGGTCTGCATTAAAACGTCATCGTATTTCCGCGTCTCGAGCAGGCGCTGGATCTCCGGCCCGGCTTGATCCAGGGTGCGTATCCGCTCCGGTTGCTTTGCCTCGACTTTGATAATGTGATAGCCCCTGGCGCCCCGGACCGGATCGCTGATTTCTCCCTGCTCCAGGGAAAAAACGTCCTCAGGGAACCCGGTCGGCAGGTTGTCTTTCGTGACATAGGAAAAAGTCATACCCCTTAAGAGGCCTCCTTTGGCCCTTGTCCATTGGTCATCCGAATGTTCCCTGGCAAGGGCCGCAAAATCCGCCCCGTCGTCGATTTCCTTTTTCAGGCCGCGGGCCTTCTCTTCGGCCCGGGCCCATGCTTCCGCAGAGGCGTCCGGTCCTACGCCCGCCAGGATATGCCGGACCTTCACCTTGGCGGGGGTTGTGAATTCATCCATGTGACGGTGATAATAGTCCTGGATTTCCGCGTCGCCCGCCGTCAGCTCCGGCCGGATCTTCCTGTTGTAATACTCCAGGGCCAGGGCCTTGTCCGTGATCGTCCGGAGTGCATTGGCAACCGCTTCTTCCCTGTCGATTTTTTCAGCTCTCGCTTCGAGGGCCATAAGGGTCGTGAGCACCATCCGATCGAGGGCTTTTCCCTTTTGCTCCTCGAGAGTTCCCGCCGGGCCTGAAGTCGCATCAAACCGTTCCTTGAATTCGGTTACCGAAATGAGCCGTTCACCTACGCGGGCCAGGATATCCTCTGATTCCTGTTCTTGCGCGGTTCGGCCCCGGGGCTGCCGGTTTCCTGTCGAAGGGGCACATGCGGCCAGAAAAAGAAGAACCGCCATCCCTAAAAGACTCCAATGAGAAAATCCGTTGTGTTTCATGATTCCTCCGCAAATCCTTTCTATTCCAACAATCCCATATAATTCATTCCGGATTGGATGGGAAATACGACCACGTTCTCTTCCTCATTCCCGCTTCCATGGCTGATGACGGCGGTCACACTTCTCAAGCCGATGGGGAAAAGG
The DNA here is from genome assembly GCA_050115555.1 of Desulfobacteraceae bacterium. GTDB lineage: Bacteria > Desulfobacterota > DSM-4660 > Desulfatiglandales > HGW-15 > JASFQI01. The sequence goes on along the minus strand of JASFQI010000203.1, from coordinate 6,454 downwards.
GGTCTGCCGCCGTCGCCGGAGAGGAAATAACCGTATTCCACCCCGCCCCCCACATCGAAAGACCGGATTTCAAGCTGCTCCGACAAAAGGGCTCCTGTGTCAGGGTGAGGAAAATGGATCGTAAAACGCGATGCAACCAGGTCTCCCCCGACACCCTTGAAAGAAAACCCCAGGGAGGCCATGTAGTGGTATTTCCTGATTTCAAGGACAATATCCTCATCCAGGCCGGACCCTCCCTGCTTCAGGTCCGCGCCATAGCTTGTGATGCTCAGGGTTCCTTCGGTGCTGGTCTTGAAGAAGAGCCCGTTCCCCCAGCCGTCCGTGAGAAAACCGCTGTCGGGTTCCTGGAGATAGGGGCCGTTCCAGCCCGTGCGGATCCTTGCATCGGCGTGGTATTGGCTGGTTTCAAGACCGTCGGTCTTTTTCCACAGGGCCTCGGGCTGGCCGTCGTCATTGAGGGCCGGAAGCCCTCCCATATCCGCCACATACCCGGAGATATGGACCCCGCGGTTGTGGGGGATGGCATCGCCCAGGATGGCTTTTTGGACGTCCTCCATGATCTGGGTGGTGACCCCGTAAGCGATTTCATCTTCGTGCGTTTCACTGATTGTGGTTCCGGCGACCAACCCCATGAGACCGATGATGGCGAGGGTAACCAGCAGTTCGATCAGGGTGAAGCCGGCCTGCCCGCGTTCCCGCTTTCTCACTTTCCCTCCTGCTCCTCTTCCTGCCCTCAGTTATCCAGCGGACTCCTGAGGGTCTGGCCGAAGACCGACATCACAAGGTCGTCGCCGATATCCATGTAGGTTTCGTTTTCCGGATCAATAATACTCAGCCTTTTTTCAAGGGGTACGGCTTTTCCGTCCTCATAGCATTCATGACACCGGTCCATAAACTCCTGTTGAACCCGGCTTTCCAGCATGTCAAGGGTGGTTACCTTAGTCTTAATATTCAAAAAAGCCCCTTCCATGATTTGCGCCTCGCATTGTATGTAGCTTGCCATGTCGACCTGCGGCGCCTGAGGCGGAAGACAATCGGCGCCCCGGCAGACAATCTGGGCTCCATACCTGGAGATCTGGCAATAAGGGGGTTCATTCCATCCGGAAAACTCAAAGGGGTGACCTGCATCATGTACGTACTCAGGCCAGGTCATGGTCACCTGGGGGTATAGGACCTGATAGTATTTGCCCTTGCGGTATTCCAGGGCCAGGTCCGGATCGCCCGCGGATTCGGCCTCACGGGCCATTTCTTCGCAGTCGTCGGCCCAGGGCGTCAGCAGGGCGTCCAGATATACGTGATGGCCGCTGGTTTCAGGGAAACCCTCTTCGTCAAAATAGGTCGCGTCGATCACTCCGTTGGGGGCCTTCATGTAGGGACCCCGCCAGCCCTTACTTTCATATTTCTCATACTCCGGTACATAGCCGTCGATCAAGCAATCCAGGGCTTCCAGTTTCTTTTGGACATCGCTTCGTTCCATGAACAGGTAAGCGGGAACAAACAGGGCCTCGACGGCTTTTCGTTCATCCGTGGAATCGGCATCGACGCCGCAGGGAATGTGCCCCAGATCCGGATACACCCCACTCACCAGGGCCGTCTGAATGGTCTTCATGTCCTTTAAGGCTGCAGCGATCTTCACGTCCTCATCGAAGCGCCCCGCGGTTGTGGATACGATGGTCATGAAAAGGGCGAGGATGACGGTGCAGATCAACAGCTCAATAGTGGTGAAGCCTTTTCCGCGCACCTGCTCTTTTTCTCACTTTCCCCGAATCGTCCCCACCCAGTTTCCCCCGGGGCTGATGGGAACGGTGTAATAGACGGCACCGGCCTTCAGGGTCCGGATGCCGATGGGAATGGCGGTCTCCTCGAAGTTTTCCGGGTCTTCCTCCACTTCCTTTTCCCATGTCTGCGTGCAGTCGCAGTCGGGATTCTCCTCGTCGCACAGCCACGTGATGCAAATCGGCTCCCACTCAATGCACTCGCATGTAATGGATTCCCACCACATGCCACCGGGATCACACTTCACCTCCTCGGAACAGATCGCCTCCACACACCAGGGTTCGGAAGGAAGGGGGATCAGGCCGAAATACACTAAAATCCAGCCCCAATTGTCCTCCCATCCTTGCCAGTCGCGGTCATCGTCTTCGTCATAAGCCCGCTGTTCGCACACACTGCACACCGCATGCTGGTCCAGTGGATACGCGGTACTGCAAAGCCTTGGATCGAACGCATATGGAAACTGACAACGGTACGTTTTGCATTCCCCCTCCTCTTTCCACTCGACGCAGGTACAATCCCCATTCCCGTCATCGCAGGTGCAGGACCACCCTTTCAGGTCGACCTCATAGGCCGGGACGGCGCCGAACCTGAAATTGATTCCGGCATAGAGGTCCCCGGAATCGTACGGGTCTTCTGCCGTATAGAGCGTACCGGAGGATTCCCAGAGAACCCGTTTCGAATTATCCTTCAATCCCTTCAGGCAATGCTCCTCGATCATGCCGCCCTCGGCGGTGAAATTCGGACAATACAGGCAGACCTCCCTGGGCAGGGATGTTTCCTCCTGTCCCCTGTAGCCGAGATGGCCGGCGGCCTCTCCCGTATATTCCGTGGGGTCGATGACGATCTGGATGTCCTGGTCCAGACCCTCGCCCCCGGGTGCGTTGTCCGCTCCCAGGCTGATGACGGTCAGGCACCCGGTCCCGTAAAATATCTCCTGCTTTGTCTGCCACCGATCATCTTCGAACACGTGCTCGCTGCCATCGGCATTGCTTGCGGTGCCCAGATCCCGCCAGGTCCTGAAATTCATTTCTTCGCCATCCCAGATCACCTCCCAGTAGTCATCGCCCGCAACGGTTCCGGGCCGGCCCTGGTCCGCGGGTGTAGATGAATCGGTAGGGTCCTCGGGATCAAGCTGGGCCTTATAGGTCTGTTTACAGCGGAAGGTGCTTCCTATTTCTTCGTTCGGGTTTCGGTGGCCCACCACCTCGCCGATGACAAAGATGAAATCATTGCCCCAGGCGTCTTTCAGGCTGCCTTCCCCCTGCAGTTCCATGTAGGGTCCGCGCCAGCCGGCCCACATGCGGCTTTGTTCATGGTATTTCCAGTCCGGCGTAGCCTCCGTTTTCGTCCAGAGCGTCCTGGGCTGGGGCCTGTACCCCTGCTTCAGGGCCTCGGTAAGGCCGCCCGCGCCTTCAACCGCCTCCAGCCCGAGGGTTCCGGCACGGGTGACTTTGACGAGCCTCTCCTGCTCGTCATCGTAATAATACAGGTCCGGCAGGTTTCCCATGTCGGAGAGGTATCCGGCGAACTGCTCGATGCCGTTGCAATACTGCCCCCGCTTCCCGATAACGGCCTCCTTGATGGTTTCCATGCGGTAGCAGGTCTTGTAGAATCGGTCTTCGGTGACCAGTTCGCTTCCCCTGGTTCCCATGTAAACGGCGATCAACGCCATGATCGAGATAACGACAAGGACCTCGATGAGGCTGAACCCTTTATCCATAAAAATTCACCCAATACCGCGGTATGCCCGTTTCGCCGAAATGCGGTGGGAACACCAGGGGCCGGGTATCCATTGTCTTCCACGGACCGCCGATCGAATCCCTGACCTGGATCAGCAGCTTGGCCTGCCCGGAGTTTTCCGCCGTATAATTGTATTCTCCGCTTCTGTCCGGTTGCTCGAATCGGTAGAACATATGATCGGCAAAAGGGGTGCGCTGCTCTTCCCTGAAGAAGATGTTTTCATTCGTGGTTGTATTAAACTTCCCCGACCCCAGCGTAATCAACCTGAGTTCGTGACGGGTCCGGTCCTCGCTGTAATCCTTCACCTCTATCACCGCATGCCCGTGGGGGGCGATGGAAGAAAAGACAAAAGACGTTCCGCGAACCCCTTTGGCAAAGTTCCTGTACGGCAGCGTCCCACCGCAGATGGCGGGCATGTAGATGGCGGCATAGGAATGAAAAAAGGGGTTGTACATGGTCCCCTTGCTCCCCCATATGGAAAAGATGGAGTGGTAATCCCATGGATCGCTGGGCAGGGGATGGAGATACCGTTTTCCCCAATATCCCGACCAGAAGGCATCGGCCGTGTACGCGTACGGTTCGGGAACCTCCACCTGGTTGCCGCCGCCGAGATCCGTGGCAACGCCCAATGTCCCGAACACCCTGGCCGTCACCCGGCCATGATAGACATACCCTTTTGTGCCCGAATTGCCGGTATCAAGGTAGTCGCCGTAATGCCCTCCGCTGTGGACGAGTTTTGTCCCGCATTGATCCGCGGCCTCGCCGAACAGGGCCTTCCTGAACCGGTAGTCATTCCTGTCGATGATATGGGTGGTGGTATCTTTTTTGGCTTCATCCACAAGAGGATAACTGGCCAGCAATGCCGCGGAAAGGAGCAGGACCAGGAAAAAGGCCATGGTCACCAGGGCGAAGCCGTCCTGCCCGCCTGTCCGTCCCTGATGATTCAAATTGCCCATGATATGTCTTAAGAGATATCCCATAGTTATGCCTGGTTTCATCAGGTGCCGGGTTTCAGGTGTCAGAAATGATAAACAGAGGTGCTGACATCTGAAACCTGAACACTGAAACCTTTCTTTTCCTACTTTCCCACCTGCCCACTTTCACCTCTTCGCCCCGCCCTAATGGATCAAGGCCAGGGTCCCCATCCACATGATCCCCGGCTCCACGGCAATCTTATACCCGTGGCTGTGTCCTGCGGTCTCCTGGTTGACCTGCAACAGGCGCTGGGTGCCGATGGGCACGTGAGGGAAACAAAAATACCCGTCCGCCTGCGGGGCGGTCTCCAGGCAGGCCACGCAGTACTCTGCGTCATACCCCGTGCCGCCCTCATTTAAGTCGCCTCTCTCCCGGCAGTCGGGCGGCGCCGGTCTCAACGGGCTCACATAGATCCGGACCGTGATGGGGTCGGTCTCCCTGTTTTCCAGCAGCACGCTCTGGGGCGACACGTATCCGCACACCGAGCCCGTCCAGTCCCCTTTCCGGATCCGGTCGTGGATATCGCGGTTGAAATCCACCCCGCCCTCTTTGCCGTCGGCGCCCAGGCTGGTGATCACGAGATCATCCCCGATCCTTTGAAAGACCAGCGGGTTTTTCCAGCCGTCCGCAAGGACCCCGCCCGGCGGGGGCTTGATATAGGGGCCGCGCCAGCCCACTTGGATGAAATCGATCCGGTCATGCCAATAGATGTTTTTATAACTGAGGTCATCGTCTTCGTTATCGGGCGTTTCTTCGGGATCGTTGGTCCAGAGCCCTTTGGGCTGGCCGTCCATGAGTTGCGGAAGCGCTCCCATGTCCTGCACGTAGCCCGCGAACCTCACGTCTCCTTTCACCCGGTCGCTGGTGGTGCCGAGGACGGCCTTCCGGATCTCTGCCATGCTTTCCACGGTATTCGTAAAGCAGGATTGGTCGGCCTCATTGGTCAATACGGGCGTCATCAGGGCCACGGAAAGGATCATGATGGAGACGACCGCAATCAGTTCGAGCAGGGTGAAGCCCTTCTGCGCAGAGGAGCGGTCTGCGGAGCAGGTGAGCGGGTGGGCGGGGGAGAACGTGAGCTGCGGAGCAGGCAGGCAGGTGGGAGTGTGAGACCGAGCGGAAGGGCGCACAGGGGTGCACCGTAAAAAGGCCTTGCGAGGCATGGCCCTCAGGGCCTGGTACCATAAAGAAGGCATATGCGTTGTCTCTTCGCGGGCTTTCAAGGAAGGTGTGCGACTCGGAGGGCTGTAGAATCAGGATGCCGGGGAAGGGATCAGCATATCAGAAGGCTTAGCTCACTTTCCCGCCCGCTCGCTTTCTCACCTGTGCTTATTTTGGAAGCGAAGTGCCCCGGGAGAGCCTGTTCGCATCTCCCGGGGCAGTCTTGGGTTTCGTGTGCTGTCATCGACCGGCCTTGCGTCTGATAGAAAACGGACCCGGCCGATGGACGACCGTTCTTTCCTTACGGCAGACTCCTTCTCCTGATTCCGAAAAGGCCCAGGAGCCCGGACCCCAGAAGAAGTACGGCGCTCGGGATCGGTACCTGCTGGCTTATTTGCAAGCCGCCGAACGAAACATCGTAGATGTCGGTCGGATACCCGCTCCCTGCTTCAAGGAGGTCCTGATACGTAAAGGCCCAGGTGGTGTCGTCGGCAGCGTCATTGTACCCGTTCACCATGTCATTTTCGAGCATGTTGAAGGTAGCGTCAGCCCAGTGGAACATGGGAAGGATGGTCGTGTCTCCGGCGCCCAGACATTCGAAGGTCAGGCGCATGAGCGCAGTATCAGTCGTAATGGGGAAATAGCCAAACGTGTCGTCCTGCATAAACAGACCCTGGCTCCCCCAGCCCTCGCCGGGATGATTGGCATCAATCCATTCCGCACCATACCACGCAGCCGGCTCTTCCCCCCCCCATAGGGTGGTAAGAATTTCGGAACCTGCGAAACCTACCAGAGGATCGAA
>JASFQI010000202.1:0-8822 GCA_050115555.1 Desulfobacteraceae bacterium | reverse complement strand
AATGCCTGGCAGGCCATGCCCGGCGGAGGAGACCTGTACGTGCAGACCGGGAACGTCACCCTCGACCAGGAGGACGTCAACTCCCCCGAGATTGCCCCGGGCCGTTTCGTCCGCATCTTGGTGACCGACACCGGGGTGGGCATGGATGCCCGGACCGTGAAGAAAATTTTCGATCCGTTCTTCTCCACCCGGGCCATGGGAAAAGGGACAGGACTCGGTCTTGCCTCGGTGTACGGCATCGTCAAGAACCACGGCGGCTTCATCAACGTGCAGAGCGAAAAGGGGAAGGGAGCCACCTTCACCCTCTACCTCCCGGCCTCGGACAGGGAAGTGGTCGAAGAGGAGAAGCCCGATGCGCAGGTCGTGATGGGAGAGGGGGGCCTCCTACTCGTGGACGACGAGCAGATGATCCTCGAGGTGGGGGGACAGCTTCTGGAAAGGCTGGGCTACCGGGTGTTCACGGCCGGGAGCGGGCCGGAGGCCCTGGAGCTCTATGCGGCGAGGAAGGGCGAGATCGACCTGGTGGTCCTGGACATGATCATGCCCGGCATGAGCGGCGGGGAGACTTACGATCGCATGCGGGAGATCGATCCGGAGGTCCGGGTCCTCCTCTCGAGCGGCTACACCCTCGACGGCCAGGCCCAGGAGATCCTGGATCGGGGCTGTCAGGGATTCATCCAGAAACCGTTTGATCTGAAAGCGCTGTCACGGAAGATCCGGCAGGCATTGGATATCTGACCCCGAGGCGGCCGGTGGTTTCGGCATCCGGGTGCTTCGCACGCAGAGAGACAGGCTGCGGCCTGCGTGTGCGAGGAATCCGCCTGCCGGGTTACTCCATTTTGCGTTCGTGGCAGCTGTAGCATGCGAACGGGGCGGCTTCCTCTTCCTCGCCTTCGTTCATGTCCCTGTGGCAGGTACGGCAGTTCTTGTGGTAGGCCGTGGAGAGCTTGTACACGTTTCCCTGGGGTTTCCCCGGCTTGTGGCAGGAGATGCACGCCTTGGCCTCGTCGTCCTCGGTCCAGACGTTCTCCCCGTTCACATAGTCGTGGTGGCAGTCTTCGCAGAAGATGCCGTAGTCTTCCCAATGCGTATCATGCGTGAACTTGACCGGACCCATTTTCCGGTTCGCGTACACGTCGTTCTGAATGAGCATGTAATCACCGAGCTCCTCTTCATCTCCGGTGGATACACCCGGTTCGGTGGAGCACGCCGGAAAGCAGGCGAGCAGACCCAGAATGACCAGAACGGCTATCGTCCTCATGTTCACGCTCTCATCTCCTTCCTCCCCGGACAGGCGCCGACACCCCATCGCCCTTGGCGGAAGGTCATTTCCACAGGCGCGGCATTCCTAGCTCCCGGCGCGCTGTCGAAGACCCGTATTCAAAGGATACGGGTCTTTTTCTTCGCATATTACGCTTGTTTAGGCAACCAAAAACTTGTGTTCAATCCCGGTCCTACGAAAACGGCGGCAAGGGCCGCGATGTTACGACTCTTTTTTGTACCCCCGCACCACCCAGGCGATGGCCCAGCCCAACCCCACGGGCAGCAGGCCGATCACGAGAAACGGGACGATCTCCCCATGCCAGGGCTCCAGGAGAACCGCCGCCATGGCCGGCCAGAGCCCGCTGGCCAGGATGGCCAGGCGCGTGCGGCCGTGCATGGGCTTTTCCTGCGGCAAAGAAGCCGTGCCCTTGCTTTCCTTCCCCCGCTGAAGCATCCGGGGCAGGGTAAAGAGGACCACGATGACGAGAACGAGGATGAGGATTTCCTGAAGACCGGACACCGGTGTCCTCCGAACAGCGCTTGGTCATGGATCACTGGGGCGAACAAAGAACGACCAGCACATCCGTTTGTTGGGTTGTGGTGTTATGGTATCGAAATCGCTGTCGCTATCGATTCGTTGGCCGTATCGATTTTGTGGCGCAAAGCCATGGACGTCCCTTGGACCAACGGCTTCGGCACTCTTTTATACCATGCACGTTGCCCAATAGAAGGGATTTTTTCCTTGAATGCTCGATCACGTCAGGACAATGACAAGCCCGTCAAGGTTCGGCAAGGGGCGGAGGAGTCGGGTACGAGGTAGGTGGTTGGAGGGAGCGGACAGGAGCCGCAAATGAAAGGCCCCCTTTCAATATCCTGCTTGGACGCTTCCTTTCACATCTGCCGGAACAGGTGCATGTAGCGCTTGCTGACCGGAAGGGTTTCGGTGCGTTCTTTGAGCCTCACCTGACCCTTGCCCGTGAGGGACCGGCTGGCGCGTTCGATGAATCGGGCGTTGACGATGGTGCCCCGGTGGATTCGCCAGAATTTTGAGGGGTCCAGCTCGTGGGCCAGCTCCTTGATGGGCTTCCGGATCAGGGATTCCCCCTCCCGGGTGATGACCCCGGTGTACTTGTCCCGGGCCTGGAAGTAGATCACTTCCTCCACCGGCAGCAGACGGACACCGTCGCCCTGCTGGATGCGCAGGAAAGACAGGCGGGAGGAAAGGTCGGGGTTGGAAAGGGTGTCCATGATCTTCTGGAGGATCTCCGTGGAGACAGCGGGGAGGCTCTCACCCTGGCCCTTGAGGCGCGCCACCGTCCGGAGCAGCCTCTCGTCGGAAAAGGGTTTGAGCAGATAGTCTACAGCCTCCTTTTCAAAGGCCTCCACCGCGTATTCGTCATGCGCGGTCACGAACACGATGCGGCAGAGGCCCGCGATTTTCCCGGCCACCTCCAGGCCTGTCATGCCGGGCATTCGAATATCCAGAAAGGCGATGTGGGGACGGTGACGCTGGACCAGTTCCAGGGCCTCTTGTCCGTTTCGGGCCTCGCCGGTGATGATCAGCTCCGGCCACACCCGTGAGAGTCCCGCACGCAGGGAGGCCCTCAAGGGAGCCTCGTCGTCCGCAATGATCGCCTTGACCTCACTCATGCGGGATCTCCACTGTGGCCTTCAGTCCGGTGGGCCGGTTTTCCTCCAGGAAAAGACGCCCCTTGCCGGGGAAGAGGGCTTCCAGCCTCTCCCGGACATTGCTCAGGCCCACGCCCTCCCCGGCGGCCTCTGTGAGTCCCGGGCCGGTATCCGCCACCTCTATGCGCCAGGTGTGGGCGTTGTCTTCCACGTTTACCAGGATGAGGCCGCCTTCCACCAGGGGCTCCAGGCCGTGTTTCAGGGCGTTTTCCACCAGGGGTTGGACCAGCATGGGAGGCAAGGGTCGGTCCCGGAGGGCCTCGGGAAACTGGATGGTATATCGGAGCCTATCGCCCATTCGGACCTTGTGGATTTCAAGGTAGGCCCTGACCTGGTCCATCTCCTGGCCCAGGGTGGTCGTTTGGTCCCGGGTCCTGGAGAGGGAGGAGCGGAGGTACCGGGTGAGGTTGTGAAGCATGTCCTTCCCCCGGGCCGGATCCGAGTCCAGAAGGCTCAGGATATTGGACAGCGTGTTGAACAGGAAGTGGGGCTCGATCTGGGCCTGGAGGAGCTTCAGACGGATCTGGAGGGTGTGCTTCTCCAGGGTGAGACTTCGGATTCGCTCTTCCTGGAGTTGAGCCTCGGTATGGGAGATTTTTTCCCTGGAGAAAAAGAAGTAGGAGATGATCACGCCGAAGAGGACGCCTAAAAAGATCATTTGGATGAAAAGGGCTGGCCTCCCGAGGAGGATGCCGGTAAAGGATATCCCCGCGATTTTGGCCCCGACGAAGGTCCCGGCCGCGGCCCCTGCGGGTATGGTGATCAGGAACAGAATGACGTGGCCTGGGACCGAGGGCTGCCGTACAAAAACATGACCGGCCAGGATGAAAGAGCATATGCACAAGCCGATGGACTGGGAGAAGATGAAGTTGACCCCCAGATCCTCGCCGAACCCCAGGAGGGTGAGGAAGAGGGCGATGACGGTGTTGAACACCGCTGTGAGCCCGAAGGAGGTCGCCATGCTTTTTTTGTCGAAGCGAAATTCCATGAAACGGGTCCGTTTGCCGATGCTGTACCGGTCGCTTTCACGGCCGCCGTGTCAGGCCATTATGCAGCACGGGAACGGATCATTCAAACGAGAAAGGGCAGGTACCGCTTGGTCCTGAGAATGTAATGCTCATAAGGGATGCCGAATTTGACCAGGTTCTCCCTCTCCTCTACTCTGGAAGCAGCCACCAGAAAACCCAGCGTCACCAGACATGCACCGGTCGTCCAGGGAGAGACGTCCTTGAGGAACACCCCTACGGCCAGGAGCATCAGGCTTGTATAGAGCGGATGGCGGATAAACCGGAACACGCCTTCCTGGACGAGCCGGCTGGTGTCCTCCCAGTTTTGGACCGGCTTGCCGTGTCGCCTCAGGGCGTAGAACCCCAGCAAGGCAAAGCCCGCGGAGAGGTACATGAGCGCCCAGGAGAAGGCCTGCTGGGGCCCCCAGGGGGCACGGAACATGGAACCGCTGTTGAGGACAAACAAGAGCAGGAGGCCCTGGGCCGACACGAACATGTAAGGACCGTGCCGGTGAAAGGAAAACAGCTCCTTTCTGAATTTCAGAAAGATCCCCAGGCTGAATACCGCAAAGACCATTCCTTTGGTGACCATACGCCGACCTCCTGTTTCCTGATGACCTTTGTTTTCCTGACCGTTGGCCTTTTGTAACAATCAGGACCAGTCCTCCACGATTTGACGGAAGGCTTGCTCTCCTGCCCGCAGCACCCCTCCGTACCCCCCGCCGGGGTTCCCCCAGGCACTGGCCAGATACAGCCCTTGGATGGGGGTCCTGTTGTCGATCCGGTTCATAAAGGTGTTGTCCATGGACTGCTCGAACCCGTAGATGGCCCCGTCGGTGTTCCCTGTGTAGCGCCGGCAGGTGAGAGGGGTCGCCGCCTCCTGGACCTCGATCATGGAACGGAGTCCCGGGATGAGGTGCTCCTCGGTTCGCCGGATCAGGATATCGGCCCAGCGTTCCTTCTCCCAGTTGTAAGCGTCCTTGTCCCCGGACCTGTATTCCGCTTCAAACCGCTTCCAGGGCTCATACCCGGAGAGGCAGATGATCTTCATCGAGGAGGTGCCGGGCCTGGAGTAGCCCGGGTAGAGCGTGTCGTACAGGGTCACGCCGAAGCTGCACGTTTCCACCTCGCCCCGCAGGCAGGAGGCATAGTCGGCCTCGGCCCCCCGGCCCGAGCTTACGCCGGTGTTGTACCAGGGCACCGTGTCCCGGAGCTCACGGTTCAATCCCAGCCAGACGAGAAAGCAAGAGATGCTGGGTCGGTAAGAGGCGAGCCGCTTTCGGTAGTCCCGGGGGACGGCGTGGGGCGGAAGCAGGTCATCCACGGTACTGAAGGCGTTTGCGTTGCTCACGACCGCCCGTGCCGGCAGGACCTCACCCGCAGCGGTCCGCACCCCCTGGACCTTTGCGTTCTCCACCAGGATCTCGCGGGCCTCGGTCTCACACAGGACCCTCCCCCCGGCCTGCTCGATGATCTGGACCAGCAGGTCGCTCAAGGCCTGGGACCGGTCCTTGATGTAATAGGAGCCATGCCGGAGGTACCCGGTGGTGGCGACGGCGTAATAAAACCCCGAGAGCCGGGAGGGGGGCAGGCCGTAGTAAGGCCACATCGCCGACAGGATCTCTTTGACCTCCGGGTCCTTCACATGACCGTTCAACAGATCGGCCAGGGTCTTTTTCCTGACCGCCCACAGCTCAGGGTATAGCATGGGAAAGACCGGCTTGAGCAGGGACTGGATCAAACCCGCGTGCCCGCCGTAGTTGTGGATCTGCGTATGGATGTCCAAGATTTCCTGGATGAAGCCGCGGATGCCGGTCGCCTCGTGGGGGTACCGCTCTCCCAGGCCCCGAATCAAGGCCTCCGGGTCTTTTTGAGGAAAGGAGATGTACTCGCCGTTTACCCGGACCCGGAAGGTCTCGGGGAGCGGCACCAGGTTCAGCTTGTCCATGATGCCCAAGCGACGGAGCATCTCCCCGGTGTTGCCTCCATGGATGGCGGTCCCTTCCAGGGAAACCTCGAACCGGAACTTTCCACCTTTACGGTCAAAGGCGGTGGCATATCCTCCCGGAATGTCCTGTTTTTCCAGGACGGTCACGGGGATCCCCTGCCTCGCCAGGTGCGCTGCGCAGCAGAGTCCGCCCAGGCCCGCGCCGATGACCACCGCGGGGTCGTTTTTCCGGGAACCCCTTTGGGCCCCAAAGGCCTCGATTCTCTTCCAGTCCAGGGCCGTGACAAGGGTGGTCATGGCCGTGATGGTGAGAAACGAGCGCCGGGACATCTCGAGTTTCTTCATGGTTCCTCCTCCTCTTCGCGAACCATCGGTTCACCATAAATAAAACGCCAACAGGACTTTTCTAAAAGCGTATTTCAGATGCGCTTGGAGCATGAATCGATGGAACTCGTCGAAATCCTGCTCTTTCCCCTCTCTATCAGGATCTCGAGGGTCTGCAACCTGATTGCGACGAAACGAGGATTTGGGGGTGTGAAATGCGGATACGCGGAGGGAAAGGATCACATCCAGGGAATGGAGGTTCTGTTCCCGGGGAAAGGCGTTCTTTTCTTAACGTTTCATAGAGTCGCTCCTTCTCGGTGGGTGAAGGACTCGGAGCCCGTTATGGGGTTCGGCTTATTTGGGAGGGCATCGTTTTGCAGGTGCTGAAGAATCCGTCACCTTCGGGCTTGCACCCCTTGCCGCGACGGGGCGTTGTGGTACAATGCAGGCAAAGAAAACAAGAAGCCGTACACCGGGGAGTACAGCGTGAGAATCCTGTTTTATGCCGGAAAAGGGGGCGTTGGAAAGACCAGCGTGGCCGGGGCCACAGGCGTGTACTCGGCCGAGGCCGGGAACCGGACCGTGATCCTGTCCCTGGACGTGGCCCACAGCCTGTCCGATGTCTTCGACCTGGAGCGGGATCTCATGGACCGGAACCAGGGGGAGCCCATCCCTGTGGCCGAGAACCTCTGGATTCAGGAGATGGACATCCAGGAGGAGATTCAGAAGAACTGGGGGGAGATTCACGGGTACGTGTCGGCCCTCCTCAACACCACGGGGCTGGACGAGATCCTGGCCGAGGAGCTGGCCGTGCTCCCGGGCATGGAGGAGGTCAGCCTTCTCCTGTACATCAACCGCTACGTCCGGCAAAACACGTTCGACACGATCATCCTGGACTGCGCACCCACCGGGGAGTCCCTTCGTTTCATCAGCATTCCCACGACCCTCGAGTGGTACATGAAGAAGGTGTTCAAGCTGGAGAGAACCATTGCACGCTACGCGCGTCCCGTGGCCCGCAGGTTCACCGATGTCCCCCTGCCCGGGGATGACTACTTTGCTGCGCTGGAGAGACTCTTCGAGCAGCTCGACGGGGTGGATCGCATTCTCACGAACCCGGAGACCACGAGCGTCCGGCTCGTCACCAACCCGGAAAAGATCGTGCTCAAGGAGACCCAGCGGGCGTTCATGTACTTCTGCCTCTATCGCATGAACGTGGACGCGGTCATCATGAACCGGGTGCTTCCGGAGGACGTGCAGGACGCCTATTTCCACCAGTGGCGGGAGAGCCAGGCGCGCATGATGGCGATGGCCAGGGACAGCTTCAGCCCGGTGCCCATCCTCCCGGTGCACCTGCTCCGGTCCGAGGTCCTGGGAATCGAAAGCCTCAGGGCGCTTGCGAGCCGAATCTACAAGGACCGCAGCCCCCTGGAGCACTTTTACGACCGGGAACCGTACCGGTTCGTGAAAGAGAACCACGGGTACTGCCTGAGCATGACCCTGCCCTTTGTGGAAAAACACGACGTGGAGCTTCACCGCATGTCGGACGAGCTCATCGTCCGCGTGGGGGGGATCAAGCGGCACGTCCTGCTTCCCCGTCCCGTTGCTGCGTCCACCAGGATCTGGGCGCGCATGGAGGGGCGGGACCTGAACATTCATTTTGAAGGAGAGGACCATGGCGAAGTCGAAACATGAACCAGAGGCGTTCCTCTGTCCGGTGGGCCGGTTCTTTTCCGAGCTGGAGCGTAAGGCCGGCAAGGAGACGGACTTCCACAAGCACTTCAATCGTTCGCGGATCGAGTTCCTCAAGGCGGTCCGTTCCCTGGTGGATGCACGCATCGACCAGATGGAAAACCCGAAAAAAGGGGCAAAACGCAAGGCGACCCGGGTCGAGGTGGAGTGAGAAGCGGTTGACGGTTGCCTGGGCCTCTGGTAGAAGACCGGAATTTCATCCGGTTTTCATCCAGAAATGGCATTTTTCGTCGGTATCCGTGCCTAGGACGCACGGATACACAAATGTAAGGGCTCGGCCGCGTCCCGCCGAAGGCGGAATACGCCTTCTTTCCAGCCCCTGATGGGACTCGGGCCCACCATGGCCCCCGCCCTTCGGGAGCCCGCAAGGGCGTCCTGCTCCGCCTTCCTGCGGAAGGATCCCTGACCTTGACGAAAACATTTCATTTCTGAAAACGCCTTGCGTGCGCATTCCTCGTCCTGCACCATCGGGGGCGCGGGGCGATTCCACGGGCAGCGCCCGGAAGCCCAGAAGGCGTTCTGTTCAAAGGCCTCAGGAAGAGACAGGAGAGATTCCTCAGTGGATTTTACCGCGATCACAGGATTCAAGGACATTCTCCCTTCGGAGATCGAGCCCTGGCAGCGCCTGGAGGCCGTGGCCCGGGATATCTTTCGGGTATTCGGCTTTCAGGAGATCAAGCTGCCGGCCATGGAGCGGACAGAGCTCTTCAGCCGGTCCATCGGCCAGGAGACGGACATTGTCAGCAAGGAGATGTATACGCTCCACGACAGCAAGGGCCGGGGCATGACCCTGCGGCCCGAGGCCACGGCCTCTGTGGTGCGCGCCTACATCCAGAACCGGC
>JASFQI010000201.1:0-8830 GCA_050115555.1 Desulfobacteraceae bacterium | reverse complement strand
AGGTCTGTTCCCAGCACCTCCTTTCAGAAAAGGAGCAGCCTACGGGAAGGGGCTTATCATCATGAAAAATGTGCTTATCCTTTTGTGTTCCATCTTCCTGGTACTTGGAGCCTTGAATATCTGTGCCGCGGATGGGTACGGCGAGGATTCCTCTACCGGGAATGGAACCATCACGGACCCTGATCCCGTCCCTGAACCCGCCACGATGTTCCTTGTCGGTGCAGGCCTCCTAGGTCTTGCAGGTCTCGGAAAAAGGCTGAAAAGGAACGATTAAGATCTGACGCGGGTGGGGTCGCCATAGACCCCCCTCTTGAAGGCGAACTCGCCATAGAGTTCGCCTTTTTATAGCATGCTCCCTGCAACGGCCGCATTCCATACCCGTTGCGCCCGATACCCCATCGAACCCTTTGTCAATTTGAGAAAAAATCGTTAACAAGGGTTCGCTCTTTCACTTCCCACACCATAGTGTTATCCTAGGATCCAAGCCGATGCCGGATGAAAAAAGTACTTTTATCCACTCGGCTTTCTGTGGAATGTCTTCCAGCGCCCTGGATTCGTTTCTTTCCAAAAGCAAAAAAAGGAATGGTTTTAACGGCCCGACCGGTTTTTTAGGGGAGAGGCCGTCCGGACGCCCCTCCCATCCATGAGGCGGAAAACCGCTGTAGGGAAGTCGAAAACACAGGTGTAGATCATGTCTGAAAAGCCGACCTATGAGGAGATCGAGCAACGGCTCCGGGAACTGGAGGCCGCTGAATCCGAACGCGAGAAGGCTCAGGAGGCATTGCGTGCGAGCGAGGAGCTCTACCGTATCATGTTCGAGCAGGCACGAGACGTGATTTACTTCACCACGCCCGAAGGAGACCTGATCGATATGAATGATGCAGGCTTGAAGCTCCTGGGGTACCCAAGGGGGGAGTTCAAGCAGATCGACGTAGGCAATCATTACGTGGACCCGGCCCAGCGTGAAGAGGAAAAAATTGAGCTTCACGACAAGGGTTTCATCCGGGATAAAGAAATTCGATTGATCAGGAAGGACGGGTTCGAAATCACCTGCCTGGACTCGGCTACGGTGATGAAGAACCCGGACGGTTCGATCAAGGGGTACCTTGGGACCTTAAGGGATATCACCCCGAGAAAACAGGCCGAGGAGGCACTCAAGGAGAGTGAGCAGAAGTATAAAAATCTCTTTGAGAATGCCAACGAAGCCATATTCGTTGTTCAGGACCGGAAACTGGTCTTTCTCAATCCAAAAATCATCGAGCTGACCGGCTATTCCGCTGAGGAGCTGACGTCAAGGCCTTTTCTTGAATTCATCTATGAGGACGACAAAGAACTGGTGATGAATCGGCACATCAGCCGACTGAAAGGCGAGAATATCCCTCATACCTACTCTTTTCGGGTCCTCTGCAAGGACGGCAGCATCATCTGGGTGGAGCTGAACGCCGTCTTGATCACCTGGAACGGGGAAATTGCCACACTGAATTTTTTCAGTGACACCACAGAGCGAAAACGTAGTGAGAAGGCGTTGCAGGAGAGCGAGGAACGATATCGAAAAATCCTCGAGAGTATCGTGGATGCCTATTATGAACTCGATCTCGACGGAAATCTCACATTCTTCAATGATTCAGCATGTGCACTGCTCGGGTATACCCGCGATGAGCTCCTCGGCATGAACTACCGGCAGTATACGGAGGAACGGAAGGTCCCGGAACTCTATGAAGTGTTCAAAGAGGTCTACAGTACAGGAAAGTCGTATAAAGGATTCGACTCCGAGGTGATCCGAAAAGACCGAACCCAGAGATATGTAGAGGCGTCCATCACACTTATCCAGGATTCGGATGGAAACCCCGTCGGCTTTCGAGGCATTGCCAGGGATGTCACGTACCGAAAGCAGGTGGAGGTAGAGCAGGAAAACCTGCGCCAGAAGCTTCAGCAGGCTCAAAAAATGGAGTCCATCGGGACGTTGGCCGGAGGAATCGCACACAATTTCAACAATGTTCTCATGGGAATCCAAGGCAGGGCCTCCTTGATGATGATGAACAAGGATTCCTCCCATCCCGACTATGAGCACTTGAAAGGGATTCAGGAATACATTAAAAATGCAACTGAACTGACAAAAGACTTGCTTGGATTTGCAAGAGGTGGAAAATATGAGGTCCAGTCTACGAATTTAAACAAACTCATTGAGCACGAGATTCGAATGTTCAGTCGAACGAAAAAAGAAATCAGAGTTCATGAAAAATATGACAAAAAGTTATGGACGGCGGAGGTGGATCAGGGGCAGATCCGGCAAGTCTTATTGAATCTCTATGTGAACGCCTGGCAAGCCATGCCTGCCGGCGGGGACCTGTACGTTCAAACGGAGAATGTGTTTCTCTCCAAAGAACATCTCCGGACCCTCAAGGTGCAACCGGGCCGCTATGTCAAGATTTCCGTGACGGATACAGGGACCGGGATGGACGAGGCCACCCGCCAGAAGATCTTTGATCCCTTCTTTTCCACAAAGGGGATGGAGCGAGGGTCGGGATTGGGGCTTGCATCCGTTTATGGGATCGTTCAGAACCACGGCGGCCTTATTCAAGTGTCCACCGAAAAAGGGAAAGGCACGATGTTCGAGATATTCCTGCCTGCATCCGACAAAGAGATCCAGGAGGATTCTTCCGATATCCATCAGCAAAGCCTTGAGTACGGCCGAGGCACGGTGCTCCTTGTGGACGATGAAGCGATGGTCCTCGAGGTGGGGCAAATGATGTTGGAGAACCTGGGGTACCGGGTACTGATCGCACAGAGCGGTGAAGAGGCCATCGATCTTTACGACAAAGAGAGGGAGGAGATCGACCTGATCATCCTCGACATGATCATGCCCGGCATGGGGGGCGGAGAGGCTTTTGATCGGCTGAAGACGTTCAATCCGGATGTGGCGGTTCTTCTCTCCAGCGGTTACAGCATCAACGGACAGGCCACGGAGATCTTGGACAGAGGGTGTAATGGATTCATTCAGAAGCCCTTTACCATGGAGGATCTGTCCCGAAAGATAAATAAAATTCTTGACCGGTGAATCCTGCTCAAGCAAGGGGCCGATGCATCTTCCGCAAGGAATCCCTCAACGGTCCCGCCGTTTTCACAATTCCCGTCCCTAGAAACTGGCCCTTTTCCGTGGGCACCAAGTTCATTCAGAAAGAAATTTGGGTGGCAAGTCGGCCGGGCCTTTGAATGCCAGCCCCGGCATGACCATCATGGTGGAGGTCCCATGGGCCAGTAAGCGCCCGGTACTGTCCTCGATGTCCGCCTCGGCAAGGCAGATGGTTCGGCCGGCCTTGATCAGGCGTCCCTTACCGACCATACGACCTGAGGAGACCGGAGCCAGGTAATTGACTTTGATTTCGATTGTGGTCAAACCAACCCCTTCGTCCGCGTCTGCATATGCGGCCCAAAAGGCCGCCGCATCGAGGATCGCGGCGTATACCCCGCCATGCACGATGCCGTATGGCTGAAGGTGTTTTTCCCGGAGGGCAATCTCCAGATGGGATGTTCCTTGGGCAAACGATTCAAGGTGCATGGACATCAGTTCGAAAAAGGGACAGGTATTGACGCTTTCAGCCACCATTTTAAGATGTTCCGGGTTGAGTTGACGCATAGCGAGCTCGCTCTCCTTTATTTAAACGATGATGAACACGATGAGTTACGCAACGAAAGACCAAGCCGCAGGAACGGCGCGAAAAACCGGCCCGAACCGTCCCTGTCGACCTTCCTGATCACACATTTGACGGTCTCGTAAAACCCGCTCACCTGCCGTTGGCTAGGTTGTAAGGGCTTAGAATCGCAAGGGGCAAATCTCCTGCTTACTGCTTTTTGCGACTCCATCACATTTGCATGAACCTGATTCTTTTACAAGGGGGCCCTTGTTTGAGCCGTGGGACGCGATCTTGATTTGACTTTGTCCCATCCCCTCCGTGTGGAGATCGTTGCTGTTTCGCCTTGCCTCTGCTATAGTCTGGAAAACTCGGCATCGTCTTCAAGAATCCCTTTTCCGGACTCCTGTGCGTGGCCGACAAGACTTCCATCACAAGGAGCGGGATGGAGGTCCTCGGCTTTCTTTGAAACGCTTCGACCGCTCCACCCCCGTTTCGCTTCGAAGGGAATGTGTAGAGATTCCCGGTATGTGAAAGGGTTCAAGGGTTCAAGGTGGAAGATACCATCGAGACACAACACGGACAACGCTCGGAAAGAAGACAGTACATCCGGCGGGAATCGACCCATCCGGTTTCCTACGTCTGTATTGACGAAAACGGAAGGGAAATCGGAGAAGGCATGGGAACCACCTTGAACCTGAGTTCAGGAGGTGCCCTGCTGGAGACGTTCTTTCCTGTAAAGACCCCGTATGTTCTTCTCCTCTCCTTTGATCTGGAGGACAGCTTGATCGAGCTCAGGGGAGAAGTCGTTCACTGCGAGCAGCTCGATGCGGGCGCATACCATGTGGGCATACGTTTCGAGCAAAATGAAGAGAAGGGACAGGAACTCATCGCCCGGCTCCTTGAAACCGTTTCCCACCCCGAGGAAACCTAGATTCACCCGCGTACAACTGCGAAGTGACGCTTGCAAGAGTCGTTGAACTTCCGCTCCCGCTTTTCCCTTTTTTCGAAGAGAGAAAAAAAGAAGGATCTTCCATTCCATGGTTTTGGACACACTGAAAGCATGAAATATATTCGAACGCAGGCCGAATCGGGCGGGATCTGCCGAACATGTACAGAATTCCCTTGAATCCTGTTTGAAATCCAGTAAAATACGATCTCTTCAAAGATGTTGGTGGAGGCGCCCGTTCAGAACGTCTTCCCATTTCACTGTCCGTTCGTGCCAGGTCGAACTTCTTGATGACTCCGGTTGGATGACGGGAGAAGGAGCTTTTTTGAGCCGAGACGATTTGATTCAGTTGGAAGGAAACGTGACCAAGATTCTGGGTGGAGGAATCATGGAGATCCACTGCGACAATGATGTCACCGTCCAGGGCCGTCTTTCCGGTCGAATGAAGAAGTTTCGAATCAAAGTGCTGGTCGGGGACCGTGTGAAAGTCAGTGTCTCGCCTTACGATCCCTCACACGGACTTATTACCTATCGCCTGAAATAGCGCCTCTATCCAAAGCGCCTCTTCACCGGCATTCCCTTTTTCAAAGCCTGTGAACGCATCTCCTCCGTTCTGCCGCGTGATCCCTTTCACCGGAGGCCCCATGCGCGTCGTTCTCGTCACCTACGGCTCCCGGGGAGACGTCCAACCCCTGGTTGCGCTTTCCATTGCGCTTCGGTCGGCAGGGCATGATGTGCTCCTTTCCGGGCCGCCCGAGAGGAAATCGTGGGTGGAAGGCTTCGGTGTTCCGTTTCATCCTCTGGGACGAAACATCACGGCTTTTCTGGACAGCATGGGAAACGCCCACTCGATCCGATCCGCTGTGCGATTCATGAAGATGATGAGGAAAGAATTCGGAAACCAGTTCGAACAACTCCGCGATGTCCTTATTCGTGCGGACGTAGCAGTATGCTCTTCCCTGGCATTCGCCCTTCCCACCGTAGCCGAGCGCTTGAACATCCCCTGCCGTTACCTTCTTTTTGCACCCCAGCTCCTGCCCTCTCGGTTCCATCCATTCATGGCGTTCAAGCACCAGGGGTTTCCATTATGGTACAACCGGGCCACATGGTCCCTGGTGCACAACCTGAACCGCCTGGACCTGACCCGCATGATCAATGCAAAGCGCCGGGCATGGGGAATGCCGCCGAAGAGAGACTTCTGGTTTCCCTCGCTGGGGCCTATTGCAATCGTCGCGGCGGACCGGGCAATCGCCCCGGTTCCGCCGGACGCCGAATCCCTCGGGGTGCAGACCGGATACCTCCACCTGGATCAGCCCGGCGTGGAGGATCCCGGGCTGGAGGCCTTTCTTCAATCGCATCCGCGACCCTTGTATGCGGGCTTCGGAAGCATGCCCGGGTCAGACCAGGCCCGCAACGTCTCCCGGATCATCAAGGCCGCCCGAGGAGCGGATCTACCCGCTGTAATCGGAAAATTCTGGGACATGCCCACGGGGTTCGAAAACGCCGAGGACGTCTACTTTCTCAAGGGGTACCCACACCTCAAGCTCTTCCCACGCATGGCGGCAGTGTTGCATCACGGAGGGGCCGGAACCACCGCCACCTGCGCCGTGAGCGGTGTCCCCCAGGTGATCGTCCCCCACGTCCTGGACCAGTACTACTGGGGACATCGCGTGTACAAGGCGGGTCTCGGACCTCGCCCTGTCTGGCGCAAGCGACTGAGCGCGGAACGATTGGGCCGCAGCCTCAGGGCGTGCCTTTCCAGCAAAGCCATCCAAAGGACTGCTGCGGAAACCGCCCGATCGATATCCCCCGCAGCAAGCCTGGAGCAAACGGTGCGTGTGATCGAGGCCTCCCGGTGACCCCCGCCCGTTGCGTCCGCATCCACCGGAATGGCGAAGCACTGTGGGAAATCTTTCCCATTGCAAACTCCAGGAATCCTGTGAGACAACCCTGAAAACCCATCCCGCGAAGACCGTTTCGATCCCGGCCGCGGGGCATGCTCCTGGATGGAAGGCGGCTGAACAATGGAACCCATAGGAACGTTCATCCTTGTCGGCCTGGGCCTGCTCATGGCTTTGTTCGGCCTGGCGGCCTGTGTCCTTCCCGTGGTTCCCGGGCCGCCGATCAGCTACCTTTCCCTCCTCCTTCTCTCCTGGGCGCGGGACTGGAAACCGTTCGGGACCACCTTCCTGGTCGTGATGGCCGCAGCCACGGCCCTTGCGCTGCTCCTGGACTATATTGTGCCCGCAGCAGGCGCACGCCGGTTCGGGGCATCCAAGTTCGGGGTCTGGGGCTCGATCCTGGGGATGCTGGTTGGTCTCTTCGTGTTTCCCCCCTTCGGCCTGTTCGTGGGGGGATTCGTGGGAGCCCTGGCAGGAGAGCTTTACGCGGGCAAAGACGGAGACGGCGCCATGCGTGCAGGCGTGGGGGTCTTGGTCGGAACCCTGATCGGGGTCGGGATCAAAATGGGCCTGTGCGGGGTGATGATTTTCTTCTACGTCAAGGGTATGTTCGCGTGATCCAAGTCGGCGATCCTCCAAAGCCGGGGGCTTGCCCGCTCAGGCGTCCCCATTGTTGTCTATTCCCGTTTTTTCTTTGACACGGCACCGGGCCTTTCTTATCATCGGCTCCCTGTAGGGGGTTGAAGCCCTTTTAAAAACCATGACGGATCTCACGGGAGGTTGGAGTGGAATGAAAAAGCGTTTGTTGGCGAGTTGCTTTCTGTGCTTCCTCGGTCTTCTGGTCTCGTGTGGGAATCACGAGGCTCCCCAACAGTTCATGCAGCCTCACATCGGCGTCTGGACGGGGACCGATCCGTCGGGCATAGAGGCCACCGTGGTGTTTGAGGAAGGGGGGAAAGGGGCCATCACCTTCGACGGAACCATGCACCCCTTCGAGTATGTGATCGACTATGCCAAGGATCCCACCTGGTTGGATCTGATCTACACCCAGGAGGAAAAGCCCTTTCGCGCCAAGCTCATTCTCCGATTTCAGGACCGGAACACGATCGTGTGGAGAACCTTTTACAACGACCAGCGCCCCGAGGGTTTCGAAGGAGAGGACGACAAGCACACCTTCATTCTCAAACGCGTCAACCCGACTCAGGAGGTCTGAGGGAGCGCCCGATCACCAATCGAGCCGGACCACGTGAATCTCTCCGGTTTCGGATACCTTGAGTTGCATCCGAAGACGGATGGAGGATTCGGCCCCACCGGAGAAGAGGATGCCGCTCTGGATCATAATCATCGCCGCCGCGTTCGGCGCTCTTTTTCTCCTGAAGATGCTTTACCTGGTGAGCACGGGCCTGACCATGCCGATCACGCAGGGGGCCCTTTTTGTGCCCACCCACCGCCATCGCATCCAAGCTGTGGCGGACGCCCTGCCCATGACGCCCGGGCAAGTCTTTGTGGACCTGGGGTGCGGGGACGGCCGGGTCCTCCGCGCCATGAGCCGTCGTTACGGCGTTTTCGCGCAGGGTGTGGACATCAATCCCCTGGCCTGCTTCGTGGGCCGGTTGAGGTGCCTGGGGAACCGCAATATCCGCATTCAACGAGGCGATTTCTGGGAATTCGATGTAGGCCATGCGGACGCGGTCTTCTGTTACCTCTTTCCCGATGTCATGGGGCGACTGGCCCGAAAACTGAAATCCCAGCTTCGATCCGGAACCCCTGTGGTTTCGTGCAATTTCCCCATTCCGGGCTGGACTCCCGCGACGATCCTTCACCCAGGGTCCTCGACCCACGGAGATCCCATCTTCGTTTACCGGAGCGAAAGGCCGGCAGGGAACCGGATTAGGGTTGAAAGCCCCTCACCGGGGCACTAGGATACGCGCAAACGTTTACGGACCCTGTTCCGTGCCGAGGAACGATCCGGAAGAAACCATACGGGGGGTAAGGCCGTGTATGAGTCAGGAGCAAACGTTGTGATGACCAAAGGCTATAGGGGTGTAAAGGGTGTGATCATGGAAAAACCGGAATCCCGGTTCGAATTCTATGTCATTCGCCTGGACAACGGAATCCACCTCATTGCCGGACCTTCGGCTTTCGAGCCGAACCAGGAATCTTCCTGAGCCTACCCTCCCTTCGCCCTTTCCATGTCAGGAATCGGATAGGCCCTTTCCAGAAAAAACTTGACTATCCGGAATTCGTCTGTTTTATACTCCCGCCTATTCCTCCCGGGACCGGAAGGAACCGATTCCCCTGCCCGAAGACATAAAGACCGGCCCGTTCGGGGCGCGCCATGCCGCAGC
>JASFQI010000200.1:0-8844 GCA_050115555.1 Desulfobacteraceae bacterium | reverse complement strand
GGCATCTGGACGCAGATCCGCTCGCCCGATCGAAATACTTTCTCCACCGGGACCAGGAGCACCCCGATCTCCGAAAAGATACGCTCCCCAGGATCCAGCCACACCGCCCGGGCGTCGACAAGATCCCGAAGCTCGGCCACGTTCTCTGCGGTCTGCTCCGAGTCCAAACGAGCCTTATCCTCGTCAAAGGCCGCGCCTGCTCCCTGGCCGAGGGCCAGAATCCCTTCCCGCCCCAATGATTCTCTCCAGCGTTTCAATGCCTCCTGCGCGGCTTTCTCGGGAACACGCCCCCCCCAAGGCAAGTACACTCCTCGAACGCTCGCTCCGGCTTCGGCCAAGGCCTCGATGAGCGGGCCCGTTCCAGCTCCTTTGCCTGACTGTGCCTGGTGTGCAGGAATGCCCAACAGCGTCACGCGCCCTTGAAAACACTCCGGCAGGCTCGAAACGACCCCCGGATCAAAGACCGCCAACACGACCCTGTCGAGGTCCGACGATTCGCAAGACGCCACCATCGCCTCCTTCCCCACAAGGAGAACCCGGCTGGCGTATCGACCCGGGAGCGAAACGCCGAGGGCTGCCACGTCTTTTGCCGAATCACAAAGGAACCCGGCGCCGACCCGTCCCAGCGCGTCGAGCATTCGGGGGTGTGCGCGCAGAGATACAGGAAAGAGCAACTCGTCCACGGTCTCCAGGGAAAGCAGGTCGAACACGATTTCGTTCAACGCTTCCTCGTTGACCACACAGATCGGCCCGCTCTCCCTGGCGACGGAGATCAGATCCTGCTTTCGTTCCTCCCACCACCTCGTGCGATCCGGCATTCAAAACGCTCCAGGACTCCCTGCTCTCATGCCTGCTACATACCAGCGCCCGGTCGAATGGTCAACCGTCCTGCACCTGTCGGAATACATGGCCGAGTGTCGGGAGGCGGGGAGCGCAGGGCGTCCTCGGAAAGCCGGGGAGTGAGCACACAAAATACAACGACCCGCAGGGAGGGCTGAGACCTGCGGGTCGTCCGGAATGGGTTTCGGGTCTTGTCAGGTTTTGCTGGGGTGAATGATGCGTAGAAACGATGGATAAGTTAGGATGATCGTGAACCTTCCTACATGGCCTCTATGGTATCAAGCCTCTCAAAGCGGCATTTTCCTGAATGTTCCCGGTTCCCCCCTGAGAAGCCGCTGAAGCCTTCGAGAACCGGACCGGAAAACCTGCGCGCTCACGTCGAGGCCTGCTTGTCTCCTCCTGGTCGCGTCCGTTCCTTCACCACGCCGGGGATTGTGTGCCCCATGGCAGGATTGCACGCCTTGTTTCTCTATAGAAAGCAAGGCGCGTGCCATCTCTGAATCGAACGCAGAGGATTCGAACCGACCGGTTTCAGGAGAGGAATCTCCTCCGGGGTCAACGCCCGACTCCCGGGAAGCCTTGATCCTGTCAGGTTTTTTTACAGAGTGTAAAGAGAAGGGCCCCAAGGCCGCCGCCTCAAAGAGGTACCAGCCTGGGACGGACCGACAGGACCGGGCACGGGGCCTGTCGGACCACGCGCGCCGTGGTGGAGCCGACGAGCAGCGTCTCCACCAATCCGCGCCCTCGAAAGCCGAGGGTCATCAAATCCAGCTTGTGCAGAACGGCGTACTTGACCAACTCCTCATACGGCTGCCCCGCAAGGAGGACGGTCCTGGGTTCGCACCAGTTCAGCGCCTCCCCGGGTATCATGGCATAGAGCTTCTCCTCCAACTCATCCCGCAGACCGGAGCGGGCCTCATCGGAGGACGCGGACGGATGGGTCAAGTCGCGATAGGCCTGGGGCTCGATCACGTGCGCCATATGGATCTCGGACTGGAACTCCTGGGCCAGGCTCAAAGCGTGACGAAAGGCGAGTTCGGAATCCGGGGAGAAATCACACCCCACGAGGATTCGGTCGAAGCGAATCGGTTCGTTCACCTGCCGTGGCGTTTCCGGCTCGGGGCTCCGGGTCACGAGGAGCGGACAGGGAAGGATTCGCATCAGCTTTTCGGACACGGATCCCAGGAAAAGCCGTTGCAGGCCGGAACGCCCGTGTGTGGCGGTCACCACAAGGTCCACTTCTTTCTCCTCGGCGATCCGGGCCACACTTTCGGCTACGCTACCGCCAAGAACGAGGGGCTCCCATGCTACCGGAACGCCCTGCATGAGCGTCTCCATCCTTTCCCCGGCCTCCCTCAGGGAGTCTGCCCAGTACACTTCCGGATCCAGGAGGGTCTCCCCGAATGACGATGCAGGCGGGAGGTCCACCACGTGACACACAAAGAGCTCGGCCCCGTACTCTTTAGCCATGGCTGCGGCATACGGCACCGTGTCTCCCGAGCATACGGAAAAATCCGTGGTGCAAAGGATTCGTCGGATATGGATTCTCATGGCCTGCCCTCCTTGATCGGGCCCGGATCAGCCGGGCATTGGCCTCTGAACATGTCCAGCTCCCGTCCTCATCCTCCTGGTCCAACTGGCAAAACGGAGAGACACGACTTCATACGATACCGTCGCTGATCAGACGTTCTGCGGGTTCATCCGCCTTCGGATCGGCCGGTGATTCCAGAATCTTCAATCGACAAAAGATGGAAATCGAGGTTTCGATAGAAAACGAAACCGTGCCCTGAATTCAATACATAGTTGAATGCGAGCTGAGGAGAAATAGCAATAATACTACGATAGCCTACCATGGACCCTGAATCAAGCGGATTTCCGCTTCGCTCCATGCCTATCGGGGACGTCGAGCTTGGCTTGACAGGATTCCTGGAATGGGGTTTCATTCACCCCATGTCCTTTGTCGCAGACCTCCACATCCACTCCCGGTTTTCCAGGGCCACCTCCCGTTCGCTGAACGCCGAGCAGCTCGCCTTCTGGGCGGCCAAAAAAGGGATCTCCGTGCTGGGATCAGGGGATATCACCCACCCGGCCTGGATCGCCGAGCTTCAGGAGCAGCTCGTGGAAGCCGAACACGGGCTCTTCCGGCTTCGTCCCGATCTGGAGCGGAACGTTCTCGACACCCTTCCTTCGGCTTGCCAAAGGTCCGTCCGTTTCATGCTCTCCAGCGAGATCAGCTGCATCTACAAAAAGGGCGAAAAGACACGCAAGCTCCACCACCTCGTGCTCCTTCCCGGCTTTGAAGCCGCAGCCCGGTTCAACGAACGACTCGATCGCATCGGGAACATCGCCTCGGACGGCCGCCCCATTCTGGGGCTCGACTCACGCGACCTTCTGGAGATCGTCCTTGAAACGGACGACCGGGCCTTCTTTATCCCCGCCCACATCTGGACGCCCTGGTTCAGCCTGTTCGGCTCCAAGTCCGGATTCGACACGCTGGAGGCCTGTTTCGAGGACCTGTCTCCTCACATCCACGCGCTGGAAACGGGTCTCTCTTCGGACCCCCCCATGAACCGACTTCTCTCTGCGCTGGACAAATACATCCTGGTCTCCAACTCGGATGCCCACTCCGCTTCCAAGCTGGGCAGGGAGGCCAACCTTTTTGAGACGGAAATGGCATACGATCCCATGATTCGAGCTATGACCGATGGAACCGGGTTTCAAGGGACCATCGAGTTCTATCCCGAGGAAGGGAAGTACCATTTGGACGGACACCGGAAATGCGGAGTCCGCATGGCGCCTGAAGAGACCCTGGAAGCACAGGGACTTTGCCCCGTGTGCGGGTCTCCGGTCACGGTAGGGGTCCTCAACCGCGTGGCCGAGCTGGCAGACCGGGACGAACCCGTCCTCCAGAGACCGTTTCGCAGCCTGATTCCCCTGCCCGAAATCCTGAGTGAACTCCTCTCCTGCGGGCCCGCCACTAAGAAGGTAAGTACGGCCTATGAGGCCCTGCTGGCCGATCTGGGACCGGAGCTGGACATCCTCATGTCGGTATCTGTGGAAGAGATCGAGACCGCCGGGGGTCCACTCCTGGCTCGGGCCGTGTCGCGCATGCGCGAGGACCGCGTGATTCGCCAGGGGGGATTCGACGGAGAGTACGGCGTGATCCGGGTCTTCGATCCGGCTGAAATGGACGCCCTGACCGGGCAGGGCGTGCTCTTTGAACCCTCGAAGAAGGCCCGAAAGCCTCGCTCCAAGCCGAAAGTAACCAAGCGCCGGGTCGATCCCGATTCGCCGGCAGAGGAGCCGAAAAAGAAACCACTCCTCGCGTCACCCGAAGACCCGATTCTGGACCCCCTGAACGAGGAACAGCAGCAGGCCGTTCTCCACCGGGGAGGGCATCTCCTCATCGTGGCCGGCCCGGGCACGGGCAAGACTCTGACCCTTACCCATCGCATCGCGCACATGATCCGCGAGGGCGACGTCCTGCCCGAGCAGGTGCTCGCCCTCACCTTCACGAACAAGGCGGCCGGGGAAATGGGAGAGCGGATCGAACGGCTTCTGGGGAATCCCGCAACGACTCCTTGTGTGGCCACCTTTCATCGGTTCTGCCTGGACTTTCTGAGACAGGAGGGCCCTCGCACCGGAATCCCTCGGGATTTCGACGTATGCTCGGAAGCGGATGCGGCCGAGATCGCCCGAAAAGCCGTCGATGAAATCGGAGAGTCCGGTGTGACGGCTGCACGGCTGCTCTCACGCATGCCGACGCTGAAGCGGAAGGAACTCCTGGAGGAGACGCCGGAGCCGAAAGATCTGGAACTCGCCCCCTGTCTGGCGGCCTACCGTAGCATGCTCCGCTCCCAGGGCATGCTGGATCTGGACGACCTGGAAGTGGAAACGCTTCGACTGATCCGCGAGCATCCTGAGACCTGCCGGGCCCTGGGCGTGCGATACCCCTGCGTGTTCGTGGACGAGTACCAGGACACAAGCCCGTTTCAGGCGAGACTGCTTCGCGGCCTGTTCCGGGAAGGGGCCTGCCTCATCACGGCCATCGGGGATCCGGACCAGGCAATCTATGGATTCCGAGGGGCGGACGTGAGCGGCTTCCGTCGGTTTTCTCGCGACTTCCCCGGAGCTACCGAGGTCGCTCTAGCCCGCAACTACCGTTCCGTGCGCTCCATCCTTCAGGGAGCGACAGCGCTGCTGGATGCCTCCCGACCCCTGGCAGGCGGAACCGGCGAAGGAGAGCCCCTTCGCATGTGCCCCTGCGCCACCCATCGCGAGGAGGCCGAAATGGTGGTGGAGCAAATCGAGAAGCTCCTGGGCGGGACCACCTATTTCTCCCTGGACAGCGGTCGGGTCGCCTCTCACGAAGGTGCGGGGGAGTTTGCGTTCGGGGACATTGCCGTGCTCTTCCGGATCAATGCACAGGCCGAGGCCTTTGAGGAGGCCTTTCTTCGGGCCGGCATCCCCTTTGTCCGTTCCGGTGAAAAACCCCTGACCACCCGGGAGCCGATCCCTGTGCTATGGCGGTTTCTTCAAACCCTCTGCCACCCGGATAACTCATTTTACCGCGAGGCCTACGCCAATCTGCTTGGGGAGGATGCTGCCGCGGTGGAAAAAAATATCCGGGCGGTCCAGCCTGCCGAACGTCTGCCGGACTTGGTGGACCATGCCGTGGCCGTTCACGACCTGAAGGGGGACAGCGGGGATGCGCTCGAGGCATTGCGCCGCCTGCGGGACCTCACCTTTCATTTCGACGGAGGCCTCGAGGCCTTCGTGGACGCCCTCTCCCTGGAGCGTGGCATCGACCACGCCTCGCTCGTGGGCGACCGGGTCGCCCTCCTCTCCTTTCACGCGGCCAAGGGATTGGAGTGGCCGGTGGTGTTCCTCAGCGGGCTCGAGGACGGCATCATGCCCCTCACCCTCTTTCGGGAGGCGGACGAGGACGAAGAACAGCGCCTCCTTTACGTGGCCCTCACCCGGGCACGAAACCTTGCGTTCCTCTCCTGGTCTGCACGCCGCACGCTCAACGGGCGCACCCTGGAGCTGAGCCCTTCCCGGTTCCTTCGACGCCTTCCGGAGACGCTTTGCACACCCGTGCAGCGGGCCTCGTGGAAGCCCAAGCGCCGACAGACGCAGCTGGCACTGTTTTAGCCTGAGCTGCTTCAGGGCCTTCAAAGCCTCGATACGATCACGAACCGGAAGGATCCTCCTGCCGCGCCACCTCCTTCTGCTGCATGGCGTCCAGGTAGGCGTCCACCTCCTCGATGTCCCTGAAAATCTGCATACTGGGAAGCACTTTGATGATATCGAAGACCTTCTGAATCTGGGGTTGGAGATTGCTCATGAGATAGGTCCCGCCAAGCTCTTCCACCGTCTTGGCGGCCTTGAAAAGGACGCGCAGCCCGGCACTGGTGATGTACTGGAGGTCCCGCATATCGAAGACGAGAACCCGCAGGGAGGGCTTCAGGAGCGGATTCAGGGCTTCCTCCAGCAGGGTGTACGTGTTCGAGTCCAACTGCCCCGATGGCTGGACCACCACCATCCCACCATCCCTTTCCTCCCATTTGACATCGAACGTCATCGCTCCCCTCCTCCTGGTGAGAAATCAGGCGTCGCGCCCCGTGCATGGATGGTCGGCCCATGGGCCCCGTAGAGGGATACCCGCGCAGGGGCACGCCGGCCTCGCACATCGAGGCAACATAGCGTCCATGGAACTTCAACGCCGAGCGGTCAGTGCTTGAAGGCCCGCTGCCCCGTAAACACCATGGTGGCCGGTGGGTCCGCCTCGTTGCAGGCCTGAATCACCTCCCAGTCCCGCAGGGACCCCCCGGGCTGGACAATGGCGCGAACGCCTTCTCGAAGTGCCACGTCCACACCGTCCCGAAACGGAAAGAACGCGTCGGAGACCATGGCCGCACCCATGAGCCCGCCCTTGGCGTTTCTGGTCTCCTCGTCGATTTCGTCCAGCAGGGCCCGGTCCCGTTCTCCCCGGTCCACCTGGAGCAGGAGATCCTTGTACGCCAGGCCGTGGAGCCGAAAGCAAAGCGCATCGGCGTACTTGGTGTAGGCCTTGAAGATGGCGATCTCGGCCACGCCCACCCGATCCTGCTCTCCCGTCCCGATCCCCACGGTGACACCGTTTTTCACGTAAATGACCGAGTTCGACGTGATCCCCTGCTCCACCTGCCAGCCGAAAAGGAGGTCGGCATACTCGGTGTCCGTGGGCTTTCGTGAGATGGTGTAGGTCGACCCCTTGTACTCGGCCGAGGCCAGGGCAAAGTCCTCCTTCGTGTGAATCCGGTTGAGCGGGGACTGTTGCAGGATGATTCCCCCGTCCATCAAGCCCTTGAAGTCCACGAACCGCGCGGCGGCGTACTCGGCAATGCGGTCCATTCGGGCGATGCGCAGGATGCGGAGGTTGGCGCGTGCGGCGAGAATGTCCACCGCGCCTTCCTCGTAATCCGGCGCGGCCACCACCTCCAGGTAATTCTCGGCCACGGCCTCGGCGGTCTCCCGGTCCACGGGCCGGTTGAAAAGCGCGCATCCGCCGAACGCCGCGATCCGGTCGGCACGGTTCGCCTTGTCGTAGGCCTCGGCCGTACTCCGGCCGTAAGCCACGCCGCACGGGTTGTTGTGCTTGACGATCACGACGGCCGGTCCTTCGGTCAGGTAGCGCATGACGTTCAGGGCGTTGTCCACATCGGTCAGATTCGTCTTGCCCGGATGCTTTCCGGCCTGGAGCATGTCCTCCTCGTTGATGGCAGAGACCAGGCCCCGACCGGGCTCAATAAATTCACACTCGCCCAGGACCAGGTTTCCATTCACCAGCGCATAGAGCGCCGCCTCCTGCCCGGGGTTTTCTCCATACCGAAGGCCCTTCTCAATGACCTCCCCGCTCGCAGCGTCCGGAATCTTCCAGGTTCGCTTGCGGTAAACGAGGGTCTGGTCACCAAAGGAAATGGTGATTTCCGAAGGGAAATGATCGTCCATGACCGTGCGGTACATCTTCTTCAGGTCGTCCGGCATTGCGCGCTCCTGTTGGGTATTGGGTTTTCGGACATGGGTTGGCTCTTTTGAAACGAACGGCGGTGAAAGGGCTTTGCTCGCGCATTCCTCGAGCGTGCTGCGGGGAGATTCAATAGGCCGGTCTGCGAGAGTCCGGGGATCCCCTCAAGGAACGTCGGGTCCGCGCGCTCCTTCAGGTCCCGGGCAACGGAAAACGAAACCGGTCAGCCCTTGCGCTTCTCTACGTAAGCGTAGGCATTGTGGTTGTGGATGGACTCGAAGTTCTCCGACTCCACGGCAAACCAGGTGATGTTCGAATCCTGGTTGAGCTTCTGCGCGATATCGCGGACAATGTCCTCCACGAACATCGGGTGCTGGTAGGCGTACTCGGTCACGTACTTCTCGTCCTCCCGCTTGAGCACGCTGAACACCTCGCTCGAGGCCGATTCCTCCACCAGTCGAATGAGATCCTCGATCCAGACGAACCTCTTGAACCGCACCTGGAGCCGCACCTCGCCGCGCTGGTTGTGGGCCCCGTAATCGCTGATTTCCTTGGAGCAGGGACAGAGGGTGGAGACGGGCACGTGGATCATCAAGGCCAGGTCGCTCCCTGTATTCACAGCGCCCGTGATCGTGCACTTGTACTCCATCAGGCCCTCGCTTCGAGTAATGGGGGCCTCCTTCTTGATGAAGTAGGGAAACGTGATCTCCATGTGCGCGCTCTCGGCGTTGAGGCGCTTCTTCATCTCATCCATGATTTCGGGAAAGCTCTGAAGGGAGATTCGCCGGCTGTGCTCGTTGAGAATCTCCACGAACCGGCTCATGTGCGTGCCCTTGTAATGCCGCGGAAGGTTCACGTACATGTTGATCTTGGCAATGGTCTGCTGCTCCCCCATGTTCTTGTCGAGCACGGTGATGGGGTAGCGAATCCCCTTGACACCGACCTGGTCGATGTCAATGTTTCGGTCGTCCTGGTGGTTCTGAATGTCTTCCATG
>JASFQI010000199.1:0-8908 GCA_050115555.1 Desulfobacteraceae bacterium | reverse complement strand
CGTTTCCGGTTCCTCAAGGACCGGCGGATCACGGACCGGGAGAAGCTGGAGATCGTTCACGAGGTCTCCGGTCTGTTGATGCAATCCCTGGACCTCCAGGAGCTGCTGGGCCGAATCGTCACCGGCGTGTTCACCACGCTCGCACCCGTGGACACCATGGCCCTCCTCTTGGTCGAGGAGGAGACGGGGCAACTGAACGAGCTCGCTTCCCAAACGAGCTTTGAACCAGGGGATCCACGCGGCGAGTACAGCCTCACCGTTGTTCACCGCACCATTGATGAAGGCAAGGCCGTGATCCTGACCGACACGGAGCTCGAGGATTCCGAAGACATCCCCGAGAGCGTGGCGCTCAAACAGATCAAGTCCGTGATGTGCGTGCCCCTCCTTCGAAAGACGCGCATCCTGGGGGCCCTCTACGTCCACAGCGTGGACAAGCCCTTTGGATACCGCAAATCCGACCTCTACCTGTTGACCGCCCTGAGCGGCTCGGCAGCCGTGGCTATTGAAAACGCCCTGTTGTTTCAAAAGCAGCAGGCCGCGGAGGAGGCCCTCAAGAAGGCGCACGCCGAGTTGGAGGAGCGGGTGGTGCAGCGGACCAGACAGCTCTCCGTTGCCAACGACCGCTTGAAAACGGAGATCGAGGAGCGGAAGCGCACGGAAGCGGCCCTCAAGGAAAGCGAAGAGCACCTTCGGGATCTCTTTGACAACGCCAAAGATCTTATCCAGTCGGTCTCGCCGGACGGCCGATTCCTCTTCGTCAATCGGATCTGGATGGAAACCCTCGGGTACTCCCCGGAAGAGGTCTCCGCGCTGAATGTCTTCGACGTCGTGGCCCCGGAGAGCCTGCCCCACTGCAAGGAGGCGCTCGATCGGGTGATCTCGGGGGAGAACATCAAGGATCTGGAGGCCGTCTTTCTGGCCAAGGACGGGAAAAGGATTCATGTAGACGGGAATATCAACTGCAAGTTCGAGCAGGGCCAGCCCATCGCCACCCGGGCCATCTTCCGGGACGTGACCGCGCGCAAAGCCGCGGAGGAGGCCAGGGAGGAGATCGAGGAGAGGTTCCAGAACCTTGCCCGCGCAGCCCAGGACGCCATCATCTCCATCGATCACCAGGGCAGGATTACCTACTGGAACCGGTCTGCGGAAACCATGTTCGGATACACGGCCAAGCAGGTTGTGGGCAAGGACGCCCACGAGCTGCTGGTCCCGGAACGGTACCGCAAAGAGTGTGACGAGGCGATGGAGCGCTGGAAGCAGACCGGACAGGGGGCGATGCTCGGGAAGACCCGGGAGCTTGCAGGGCTTCGGGCGGACGGGTCGGAGTTTCCCATCGAGCTGTCCCTGTCTTCGGGCCGGGTCAAGGGCAAGTGGAACGCCCTGGCCATCGTGCGCGACATCACGGAGCGTAAGCAGGCCGAGGCCGCCCTTGAAAAACGGACCCGGGAGCTCGACATGCGCTACAAGCAGGTGTATTGCCTGTATGCCGTGTCGAGGCTCAAGGGGGATCCCGCGGCCGGTCTGGAGTCCGTGCTTCAAGGCGTCGTGGATCTCATCCCCGACGCCTTGCAGTATCCCGATATTGCCTGTGCGCGCCTCACGCACGAAGGCAAGGTCTTTGTCTCGGCGGGTTTTCAGGAGACGTCGTGGGGCCTGAAGCGCACCATCCAGGCCGGCGGGCGGCAGACGGGCCATGTGGAGATCTTCTACACGGAGGAGAGGCCGGGGCAGGAGGAAGGCCCGTTCCTCGTGGAGGAACGCACCCTGCTCCGGGTAATTGCCGAGCAGGCCGGAGAGATCATCGAGCTCAAGCAGGCCGCGGAGGACCTGGCCACGGCCCGGGAACGGGAGATCGAGATCGGATCGAAGATCCAGCAGACGTTACTCCTGGGCTCCCCCCCCAGGAACGTCAGCGGAATCCGTATCGCCGCCATGAGCGTACCCTCCCAACGGGTCGACGGTGATTTCTACGAGTTCATCCCCCTCTCGGACCGGGTCATGGACCTCATCGTGGGGGACGTCATGGGAAAGGGGGTACCCGCCGCCCTGCTCGGTGCGGGGACCAAGGGGCATTTCCTGAAGGCCCTGAGCGCCATGCTCTCACCTACCTGCCGAATGCCCCTTCCGGCGGACATTGTCCAGTACGTCCATAACCGCATGGTCCTGGAGCTCATCGACCTGGAGGCCTTTGTCACTCTTACCTATGCGCGGTTCGACCTCGACCGGAGCGTGCTCGAGTTTGTGGACTGCGGGCACCCGCGGACCCTTCATGTAAAGGCCGCGACGAACGATGTGAACGTGCTCGAGGGGCGAAACGTTCCCCTGGGGTTTCGATTGAAGGAGACGTATCAACCGGACTCGGTCTCGTTTGAAGAGGGGGACCTGTTCTTCTTTTACTCGGACGGCATCACCGAGACCCGGGACGACCAGGGACGCTTCTTCGGGCAGGAACGGCTGGCACGGGTCATCCGGGAATCCGCACACTTTTCCGTAGAGCAGGTCATCGACCGGGTCCGGAACGCCGTGATGGGGTTTTCCGCCACCCGATCGTTCTCCGACGACTTGACCTGTGTGGCCGTGAAGATCGGCGACAGCGAGGGAAGGACTCCCCTCTTGCGCATGGAGCTGGAGCTTCTGAGCCGGTATGAGAACCTGGAAACCCTGCGCGATTTCGTCCTGCAGTTCTGCGCAGAGGCAGGCGTTGAGGGTCCGGACGAGGACGTCCAGTGGCAGATCGAGATTGCGCTGAACGAGGCCGCGTCCAACATTGTGAAGCACGCGTACGATGAACGCCCCGAAGGCCTCATCCATGTGACGGCCGAGGCCTTTCCAGACTCGTGGGTATTTACCCTGCGCCATTGGGGAAAGCCGTTCCAGGGCATCGAGGGCCCCGCACCCCCCGTGGACCTGACGCAGGATCACGGGTTCGGTCTCATCATCATGGACAACTACATGGACCGTGTGCTTTACTCCCGCAGTGCCGACGGGACCAACACGGTCCGGCTTGTGAAGATGCGGGAATCGGCCGCATAGACCCTGTCGAAGAAGGAGGATGCGTTCATGGATCTGCAGGTGGAACCGGCCGGGAAGGTCACGGTGGTGACCCTTCCCGGGAAGAGTCTCGACGCCGGTAACAGCCAGGAGTTTAAAAATGATATCAACCCTGTGCTGGACGAGCACAAGCAGGTGGTGTTCGACCTTTCCGAGTTGAATTTCGTGGACAGCTCCGGCTGCGGTGCGCTCGTCTCCTGCCTTCGAAGGGTGCGAAAAGACAGCGGCGACCTCAGGCTGTGCCGTGTAGCCAGCCAGGTCCTGGATCTGTTCAGCGTGATTCGAATGGACCGTATCTTCGAAATTTTCGACACCAGGGATGAAGCCGTCGCCGCATTTGGGATATAATTCGAGGAGGGGACGCCTACCGTAAAGAAAAACCGTTTTAAAATTCAGGACCCGGCCGGAGGGAGCGCATGCGATCCTCGACAGGAAAACACGCGGTCTTCGCAGGGGAGATCCTCCTCTTTTACGGGATCGTGCTGTTCCTTCGAAAAGGGGCGGTGGTGGGGCCGGAGCTGTACTACCTCCTCACGGCTTTCGTCGGGCTGGCGCTCTCCCTTTACTACGGCATCCGGGGGATGATCGGGGCCGCCGTCGGGACGGCGGCCCTTCTCGTGTTCGACTTGGGCGCAGGCGTGCCCGGGTTCCTCGTCCACCACTACCAGAAGGTCACCTTTTTTTCACTGGCCCTCCTATTCACCGGCTTTGTCACCTCTCGAGCGAGCCGGCGTGTTCTGGGCACCGAGCTGACAAACCGTATCCTGATGAAGCGGCTGGAACGCCTGACCATCGAGCTCTCCGAACGGGACCGGGCGCTCCAGGACGCCTTCCAGGAGGTGCTCACGGACATGGAATCGCCGCGGATCATGTACCAGGCCCTGCGGCGCCTGGAGGAGATCCCCGAGCGTGACGCCTTTTTCAACGAAATCCTGTACATCCTGTACACGCACTGCCACGTGGAGAAATCGAGCCTCTTCGAACCCCAGGGGCTCGGCACGTTCGGGCGGGTAGCGTCCTTCGGTGTGACCTCGCTCCCCGATCGCATTCCCTGGCGGGCCGAGGAGATGCCCGAGATCCTCAAGGTGGCCGCCACGGAACAGGAGGTGGTCATCCCCAAGGAGATCGAGAACCGCCTGGTCATGGCCATTCCCATCCTCTCCCAGGCCGGGGACCTGCGGTACATCCTCCTGGTGGAGGAAATCCGCTTCATCAATCTCTCGGACAACCTGATCAACCTGCTCAAGATCGCCGCCCACTGGATCAAGACCCTGATCGAGAACCGGCTCCACCTGGACGATCTCCTGCCCATGAGTGCGTTCCCGTCGGTCCTGGTGTACAAGCAGGAGGAGGGAAGGCGTGCCCTGGCCCGGACGATCACCCGCTACCGGCGGTACGGTCTGCCCTATGCCACGCTTCGTGTCACGGGTCCTGTCACGGAGGAAAGCGCCCGAAACCTGAGCCGGTCCCTTCGCCTCTACGACATGCTCGTCATGAGCGGGGAGGACGAAATGATCCTCTGCCTGGCCATGGCCGCCAATGTGAACGTCCCCTTCGTGATCCTGCGGTTGTCCTCCGCCCATCCGGAGTTCGCCTTCGAGGAGATCGAGGCGCAGGAAGAGCATGCGGGAGAGGTGCCGTGAAGGTCAAATTTTACGTCTACTGGTTCATCACGGAGCTCTCCTCGGCCTACTTCCTCCTGGAAGGAATGACCAGGCCCTCGGATGTGGCGGGCTTTTTCACCTCGCATGCCACGGTCGTGGGCCTGACCATGATGATCTACGGCCTCCTGATGGGGACCGACAGACAGCTTCGCAGTCAGGTCATGAATCGGGGTTTCATCGCGTTTCTCCTGGCTGTGTGCGTGGTCCCGGTCATCGGGCCGGCCGCGGTCCTTTTTTTCTGCATCTTTCTGCGGTTCTACCCGATCTACCCTGTGCGATCCGAGTCCTTTCACAAGATCGACCGGGACGTCCTCCTGGTCCTTCAGAAGACCTTTGAGGGACGATCCATGCCGGTCTCCGAGGCCCTGCTCATTCGCGGCCTCACACGGGCCCAGGGCCTGAAGATGGTCGGCATTATCGGCGAGATGGACTGGTCGGCCACCAAGTCGGGTCTCCTGAAGTACATCACCCGATTGAGCACTCACCAGAGCGTGGTGCTCAT
Organism: Desulfobacteraceae bacterium; assembly: GCA_050115555.1. Taxonomy (GTDB): domain Bacteria; phylum Desulfobacterota; class DSM-4660; order Desulfatiglandales; family HGW-15; genus JASFQI01. Next base: position 3,691 of record JASFQI010000199.1, on the reverse strand, counting down.
GGCCATCGACCTCCTGAACAAGAAGACGGATGCGGTTCTCTCCGAGATCGCACAACTCGAATCGCACGAGGCGCCGGACCGGTCCGACCTCATTCGACTGGCCAGCCTGTACCACGAGATCTGCTACCTCGACCTGGCCGACCCGGTCATGAAACCGTTCTATGCTTCCAGGGCCTGCGACTACGCCATTCAGGCCTTTCACCAAGGCAAGACCGAGGATGACGCCCTCTTTGCGGTGCGCTACCTTCTCGAGGCGGACCGGGTCGAAGAGGCGGACAGGATCTACCGGAGTGTGCGTGCAGAGGGCGATTATTACTTCCCCAAGTGGATCACCTACGAGTTCGAGCTGGCGTTTCGAAGCCGGAACTACGATGTTTTCAACGACCTCGCCCTGCTCATCGAGTCCGGCGGCGGGGTGTTCATTCCGGATCGCGTCAAGGAGGCGGCGACAGCGTGGAGAAGGGTGCTGACATCTGCCTGGTTGTAGAGGGGAGCTACCCCTACGTCACGGGCGGGGTCTCCTCGTGGCTCCAGTGGCTCATGGAGAACCTGGAGGAGTATACGTTCGCCATTGTGGCGCTGATCGCGGAGGAGAAGGAAGAGGCGGAAAGGAGGTACCGCTTCCCGGAAAACGTGGTCTCGTACCAGGAGTTTGTGGTGTTCGACACCCGGGAGATCGATCAGACCGCTCCTATGGTTCTGTCCGGAAGCCGATGGGGGGATCTCTCCGATCGGCTCCGCCGCATGATGACGGAGTGGAAGCAGGGTCGACTCTCGCAGGAGAGCATCGAGCTGATCCGCGAGCTGGCCTTTCGCCGGTCTCCCCGGATTTTTCAAAACTTTTTCAAGGATGAGGCAGCCTTCGCCCTTCTCACCCGGCTGTACGAGGATTTCCGCGGGGAGGTGGGTTTTCTGAAGTACTTCTACAACGTCCGGAACATCCACCTGATCCTCTTCCGCCTGCTCACGCTCCTGCCCCGTATGCCCGAGGCGGCCGTCTACCACGCACCCGGGACCGGCTACGGCGGCCTCCTGGCCTGCCTCAATGCCGTGCTTCTCGAACGCGCGAGCCTGATCACGGAGCACGGCATCTATCTCCAGGAACGGGAAATGGAGCTGCTCAAGTCCGACTGGCTGGACGATACCTACCTGAAGGACATGTGGATCGATACCTTCACGTCCCTGTGCCTGTGGCAGTACAACACGTCGGATCGGATTGTGACCCTGTTCGAGGGAAACCGGCGGCTGGAGGTGGACTACGGCGCGCAGGCGGATCGGATCCGGGTTATTCCGAACGGAATCGACATTCCCAGGTACCGCGAGGCGAGGCGTGAGCGCTGTCGGACCGATCCGCGCACCGTGGGATACGTGGGCCGGATCGACAGCGTCAAGGACATCAAGACGTTCATTCAGGTGGTGGCCCTGGTCAAGGAGGCGTATTCAGACGTACGTGCCCTGGCCGTGGGACCGTACGAAGACCAGCCGGTCTATTTCCAGGAGTGCCTGGCCCTGGCCCGGATGCTCGACGTGGAAGAGACGATCACGTTCACCGGACCGGCCGACGTGATCCCCTATTACAGGCAGATGGACGTGCTTCTGCTCACCAGCATCAAGGAGGCCATGCCCCTGGCCGTGATGGAGGCCATGGCGAGCGGCCTTCCGGTGGTGGCTACGGACGTGGGGGCGTGCAAAGAGCTTCTACTCGGGGAGGCGGACGGCCTGGGAGAGGCCGGCTTCGTTAGGCGGATCATGGATGCCGAGGGGATTGCAGGGGCCACGCTCGACATTCTCAGGGACGAAGCAAAGGCCGATCGCATGGCAAAGAGCGGGATTCGGCGCATCGAGGACCGCTACAGCGAGGAGTTGGTGCTCAAAGAATACCGGAGTATTTATCAGGAGCTCATTGCATGAGCGAGATCGTGCAACTGGTTGACCGGCTCAAGCGCCGACCCGCCATGACACGCATGCTTCTCGAGGAGACCCTGGAGTCCTTCGAGGCGGTGGGGGCGTGGTTTCTCACCATTTTCTGCCTGGCCGTGATGGGCCTTTCCACGCACCTGATGACGAGCCGGGCCCCGATTCTCTTCTATCTTTTCGTCACCTATGCCACGGCCCTTTCCCTCATCCTCACCTCTCCGTTTCACACCCTCTTCACCCGACACATGGCGGACAAGGTCTACCTGGGCCTGTTTCACGACATCGTCAACAGCCTCCTGGTCCTGACCATCGGGGTGACGGCGCTCTCGCTAGGTCTGGGTGCATTGCTTGTGGTCCCGTTTTCCTCGGTCGCGCTTCACCTCAAGATCACCTTTATCGGCCTGACCGCCATCCTGAGCCTGTTCTGGTGCATCGGGACCGTGCTCAGCACGGTGCACCGGGAACGTCTGCTCCTGAAGCTGTTCATCGCCGGCATCGGCACCACGCTGGCACTGTTCGCGCTCAGCCGCAGGACCGAGACCCAGGCGTTGCTCCTGTTTTTTTCCGTGGGCATGGCCATCCCGGTGGCCGGGGGGTACTCCTACGTCGTGAAGCTCTACCTCCGCACCCGGGTCCGGTTGGATGCCTCCTTTCTTCGGCGGACCGATGCGTGGCGGATCGCTCTTTCCGGGTTCTTCTTCATGCTCGGGTTCTGGATGGATAAGTTCATCTTCTGGTTCTCTCCGAATATCGGGGAATCCAGGAACGGTGTGTTCCACTTCTACGGAGAGTACGATTTCCCGTTCTTCGTGGCCCTGACCCTCATGATGATCGGCTCCCTCATCATCTACAGGGGCATCAAGAAGAACATCAGCGGGCCTTACGAGGCGTTTATCTTCAAGCTTTCCAACAACTTCCCCTTTCGGGATCTGGCCGTGGAAAAGCAGAAGCTGTTCACCGGGATCGCCCACACCTCCTCGTCCCTGTTCCTGTTCTACGGCGGGGTCTGCATGCTGGTGCTCTTTCTGTCCTACATCGGGATCGTCTCCATCCCGTGGTCGAACCCGTTCGTGTTCCACTACCTCCTGACGGGGACCATTTTCTTTTCCCTGTATTTTTTCTACTTCCTCATCATCCAGTACCTGGATGAGTACACCGTGCTGCTGAAGCTGAACGTGGTTTTCTGCGTGCTGAACGCGGGCTTCACCCTGGTCTCCATCGAGCTGGGGTGGAAGTGCTACGGCACGGGGTTTCTGGCCGCCTCCTTCGTGGTGGCGGGGGCGGGGTTCTTTCTGGTGAATCGCATCGTGGGCGGGCTGGAGTACCAGGTGTTTCGCCGGGCCTCGGAGATGCGTGCGTAGCTCTCGCGTTCGAATGGAGAATGACCCATGGAGACGTCGTACCAAGCCTGGAAGTCCGTGCGTGAAAATGCGATATTCGTGATTCGTGGTTCGTGCTCGTGATTCGCGCCGGATTCTTGCCATCACGGCATCGTCACGCAATCACGCCTCTCCAGACCGCCGTCGGTTTGGGTTGAAAATGGGTCAATGGTTTTACACTCGGAGGTCGTGAGGCGGCCTTTTACATGCCGCCTTGAGAGCAGGATGGCTCGGAAAGGTGAAAGCACGAGTAAGAGGTTGGAAATGTCTTTCAGTTTGCCATGTCGGGCGGTGAGCAGGATCCTCCTGCCCGTCCTGATCTTCCTCGTCGGGTGCGCGCCCGAGGCGCCGCCCACCAGGGAACCGGGCCGGGACTTTCGCGCGGACATGCGGGA
>JASFQI010000198.1:0-8929 GCA_050115555.1 Desulfobacteraceae bacterium | reverse complement strand
ACCTCGGCATCGGTTCGGGAAGCCTTTATGGATAGCTCAAGGGAGTCGCCGCAAAGATCGGCTGCATCCTGAACTTCCGGGCGTTGGTAGTTGTGGGCGAGAAGGATCGCGTGGCGATCCTTCAACCGCTTTCGGATTTTACTGATCATTTCCGTACTATCTTTCATGGCAACCCTTCCCTCACTCCTTACGATTCCGATGAGGAGTATTCAGCATGTAAAGCCTCTTAAAAACCCGCTCGACCGCCGGTTGGATACGTTTTAAAACCTTGGAATCGCTAGGGGCAAATCTCCTGCTTACCGCTTTTTGCGACTCCATCATTTTTGAGATAGGGGGTTTGCGGGCTGAAGTCAAGGGGTTTGGAGAAAGGACTGATATGCGATGCGTGCTTCCCTTCTCCCTTCTTGCACCTGAGTCTCTGCCTCTGATGTATCCTCTGCATCGTGTTCCTCTCCCTGACAGGGATCTTTTATTCAGCTGTTGAGGAGAATGAAATGGACATCGGCTCTTCTTTTTGGTATATGATGAGTCAAGCCTGCATTCCAGTGCAACCGACTTGGGAATATACAAGTTTTCATTCGTCGTTCTTCATGCAGCCGGGTCTTGGTTCCATGTGTTTGCCGTTCCTTTGAGAACCCGGCGCTCACGCTCGTCGAAACCCAGCACGGCGAAGCGGGGAAAACCCCGCGGGCGATAGGAATCCAGCTCATCCACCATTCCGTGGATCGAGCTCCGAGGGGAGGACAGGGGGATCCTGCGATCCCGGGGCTTCTGGATCCTTGCCTTTTCTGGATCCCGATACAAAAAGGCAAGTTCTATTGCAGCACGGATGAATGCAGTGCATTACCCAAATCGGTTTTTTTGAAAAAATTGAAGGGATCACCATCGATCACCCATGCATGAGTGGAACGATCGATCTGTACGGGACCGCATGCGGGAGGGGAAACCGGGCCGGGGCCCTCGGCCATGAAAGACCTCGTGCAGTCGAACGGTGGCGACACCCTCTTCAGATCGAGACACGGCGGAGGGAACCCAATCCATGGCCTCCTTTCCGCATGTGGAAACGTGCCCGTACCCAGGGTCGAGCCGACCTTAGAAGCATGACCGATGGAGAGACGGTTTCGGAGATGGAATCCATACCGAAAAACCGGACGCCGATCCTGATCGTGGACGATGACGAGGGGCTGCTCCTGAGCATGGGAGACATCATCGCCAGCTCAGGTCTTCCTGAACCCGCCCTGGTCTCCAAGGGTGATCGGGTCATGGACATCCTGAAGGAGCACCCCATCCATCTTGTGCTCCTGGATCTCATCCTTCCCAGAACCCATGGCATCGACCTCCTGCGTGAAATGAAGCAGGCCTATCCGGATGTGGAGTGTCTGATCGCCACGGCCGTGGACGACGTGGAAATCGCCGTGGAGGCCATGAAATACGGGGCCTTCGACTACCTGGTCAAGCCTATTCAACGGGACAAACTGATCATCGCAGTACGTAACGCACTCCAGTGCTACGATCTCCTGCACAAGGTGAGCTTCCTGGAAAAGGAGCCGTCCTTTTCAGATCTCACCCACCCCGAGGCCTTTCAGGAGATGGTAGCCCGGGATCAGGCCATGGCCCGCGTATTCCACGAAGCCGAGACGTATGCCGCCAACGACTACAACCTCGTCATCACCGGAGAGACGGGCGTAGGGAAGGATATGCTGGCCCGTATCATTCATCACCTGAGCCCTCGGGCCGATGGCCCGTTCATGCCTGTAAGCATGGCGGCACTCAGCAGATCGCTCTTCGAGGACAACCTATTCGGTCACTCCAAGGGTGCATATACAGGTGCCTTTTCAGATAAAAAGGGCTTCTTTGAGGAAGCACATGGGGGTACGCTTTTCCTGGACGAGATCACGGAACTGGATAAAGACCTCCAAGCCGCCATCCTGCGGGTGATTCAGGAAAGGGAGCTTTACCGGCTCGGAAGCACACGGGCGAAAAAGGTGGATGTCCGGATCATTGCCGCATCCAACCGGGATCTTCCCCAACAGGTTATCCGTGGTCGATTTCGAACCGACCTCTACTACCGGCTCAATGTCTGCCATATTCACATCCCGCCGCTTCGGGAACGAAAGCTGGATATTGCGGCCATTGCGAACCGGTTTCTGCGAACTCACGCGAATCAGAACCAGAAGCCCTTGCGCGGGCTGTCGCCGGAACTCGTTGAAGAACTCCAGGAGTACCCGTTTCCCGGGAATGTCCGGGAATTGGAGAACATCATCGCTTCGGCTGTGCTGACGGAGACCAAGCCCTTCCTGAGTCTAGACACCGTGCGGCGTCACCTCTTTTCGAATTCCCGCGATGAAGCCCCTAGGGACTCGGATCTTCTTCCCATGGCCGAGGTGGAAAAGCGCCATATCCGGTCCGTACTCCAGGCGACTGGAGGCAATCGAACCCGTGCCGCCCGCATCCTGGGAATCGGCTTGCGAACCCTTCAACGAAGGTTGAGGGACAACCCGAAAATCGAATCGCGTCAACATGACACGTAGTGCGTCAATTTGGCCTGCGCCCATTTTCACCAAGATTTCAATAGGCTAATAGGATCAATTGCCTGTTGATGCCATTTTGGCCGCTACTATTCTATACATTAGACGTTTCTTCATATTTCTGCGCAGCAGCGGGATTTCCTTATCTGTTTGAGATGATTTGACATCTTAAACGTTTCGTTTGTTCGCCTCGAAACGGTATGAGTATTGCTTGATGTGAGTCATCCGAGAGCAGCTCTTCTGTTTATACTGTTGAACCGGTGTGCTTTGGGCTTTTCAAACACCGGTTCGTAGCGATCCCTTTTCTTATGGCTGTGATAAGGGGTTGTTTGTGGCAATTTCCGGCCCGGTACGCGGTCCTAATAACCATCGGATTGCAGACGATAAACGGGTCACAGAGAATGCCTTGAGAAGTGGATGGGTCCCCGAATTCAACCCGAACTGCGCTATGCATTGAAATGGATTCGCTCACGCGTTCCTCATCCATGCGCGAAAGGAACGTAGCGAGCCGGGCGGTTCACCGGGACTTCGGCCCCGGAACCGGGACAAGGGATTCTCCCACAAAAGCGGAAAGAAAGGACGGGAGGAATGGAAGAAAGAGACATTTTTACTATTGAAGAGGCGGCTGATTTCCTCCGCCTTGGAAAGCGTTCCGTATATAAACTGGCGAAAGAAGGGAGAATCCCCGGGAAAAAAGTGCTCAACAAGTGGCGGTTCGAGAAGCAAAGCTTGATAAGGTGGGTGCGTGAGGCATCCTACTCATAGACCTCCCTCTGAAACCAAAACCATAGGTATGTTGTTTCCGAACCGGCATCACCCGGATCGGCTGGATGTATTCCAGTGAATACACGTAAAGGAGAAAAACCATGGAAAAAGACATTCTCACCATCGAAGAGGCAGCGGAGTTCTTGAGGTTGGGCAAGCGATCTGTTTACAAGCTTGCTAAGGCAGGTAAAATCCCTGCCAAAATGGTCTTGAACAAGTGGCGTTTTGAACGGGAGGCCCTGAGGGAGTGGGTGCGTCAGGGGCAGAAAAAGTAGGAGCCTCTGCCTGTTGTATTCAATTCCCCTGCGTCGAACACCGAGCCTGCAAAGGCTCGGCTGCGACGCCGGGGCGTGAGGTCACCGTGACGGCTCCTGTGGGCGGACCGAGGGAGTGGTGGGCGACACCACAGCTCAGGGCACATGGTTTGGACTGCCTGATCTGTGAGAAGAGACAGGCCTGCGGATGCCGGCCCATTCCATCCGTGACGCGTTCCCTGATCTAAAAGCGCATGCGCACGTTCTCTCCCTGACGATTTCTCAGGGATGAGGGTGAGGACCGTGCAAAGGCTCAACTTCCTGCACCGGCGGGGTGAGTTCACCTTGTTCGGCCTGTTGCTCCATTTGCTCCATAGTGCCCAACGGCGGCTCTTCTTTCTCATTTTTCTCTGAAGTCTTTTCCACTGTCTCGCCTTTCTTTTCCCAGAACGGCACACAGGATACCGTGAAGACCCCGAGCCATAGCCCGATCCCCACGGTCAAAAAGACATTTTTCCAACGAATTCTCATGATATCAATCCCTCCTGTCGCATACCCAAGGGTTTTATACAATACGTTCCTCGAGACAAGCTTCCAACGCCTTCCGGGACACCATGCCTTCCCTCAGAAGAATCGGAGGATCCTCCACGATATCCAGGACCGTGGACCCCGCTCCTCCCGGCGTTTCACCGCCGTCCAGAACCAAGGTCACCTCGCTGCCCAGGACGGCAAGGACCTCCTGAGCCGTTCTGCAGGCAGGCTGCCCTGAACGGTTGGCACTGGTTCCGGTCACAGCTCCTCCGGCCCTGCTCGCCAGGGCCCTGGCCAGGGGGTGACTCGAAAGCCGAAGTCCGATCTTTCCGGTGTTTGCCGTGAGAAGAGGGCTCAGCCGGGGCGAGGCCTCCAGGACAAGGGTGAGCCCACCGGGCCAGTATTGCTCCATGAGCGGAAGCGCCTTTTCCGAAACCCGGGCTGCCCATTGCTCGATGCTCTCGATCGATTCGATAAGAAGAAGCACGGGCCGATCCGTCTCCCGGCGCTTCACCTCGAAGAGCCTTTGAATCGCCCGTTCATTTTGAATGTCCACGGCCAGCCCGTAGAAGCTCTCCGTGGGGAAGGAGACCATGCCTCCGGAATGCAGGACCTGCCGGGCAGCTTCCAGCGCCGTTTCCCGGTCTTTCGCCCCCCCGGCTGCCAGTATCCTCCCGTTGCCCACCCTTTCATCCCTTTTTTGATGCCCTTTGACTGAGTGCCTACCGATCCGGCCAAATCGACCTAGTTCTCCAATTCGCCAGCCGCCTCTCTCACCTTCCGCGTCATTTCCTCACGGTAGGACGCGAGGCGTTCTCCCACCTCGGGGTACTTGAGGGCCAGGATTCGAGCCGCCAGGACCGCCGCGTTCTCGGCGCCACCCTTCCCAAGACTCACCGTGGCCACGGGGACCCCCGGGGGCATCTGAACGGTAGCCAGTAAGGCATCCAATCCCTGAAGGGGAGACGAGTCGATCGGGACGCCGATCACCGGGAGCGTGGTGTGTGCAGCAATCACTCCGGCCAAGTGCGCGGCCCATCCGGCGCCCGCAATGATCACCTCAATGCCCCTCTCGGCAGCTCCCTCTGCCACCTCTCGCGTACGATCCGGCGTGCGGTGAGCCGACACAACGCGGAGCTCATACGCAATCCCCAGGCGGTTCAAGGTATCAGTGCATCCTTTCATCACCTCTGCGTCCGAGGCCGATCCCATGGCCACACAAACCAGCGCCTTTTGCTCTTTCATGGAATTTCCTTATCCTTAACACGTTATATATAGTGATCATTAAATACTTATGGTTACTCTATGAATACTTATTCATGCTTTATTCTGATTCTATTTTTTTGTACGTGCAGACGCCATGCCCATCAGGGGGTAGACGACCATCCCGGACACCCAGGCAATGTCTTCCGCCGAAAAAACAGACAGGATATTTCGGTCGAAAAGGAGATTGCCTTCCGGGGGAAACTCCTCATCTCCGGCCCACAGTACGAGCGCAATCCGAATTCGCGGCAGGACCGGTACGGACACGGAAGTATCCCCGAAATCGATGGACTCCGCTCCATAGGCTTCCCGGGCGAGTTCCGCCATGAGCCCGGGACGTTCGCCGAATGCCTGCACGAGTGGAAGCTTGGCCCTCCTCTGAAAAGCATCCAGGTAAAACCGGCCGTCCGGGACATCCTGAAACGCGATCCACTCCCCGGTGAGTGAGGCGCCGCTTGATCCCCAGACGCCCTCCAGATAATGGAGCAGCAGAACCTGTTGCTGAATCGGTAGTTCCGCCCGATCCTCCTCCTTGACCGGAACCAAGTCCGGCCAGGAAATCCGGATTCGTGCCCCCAGAAAACCGAGGCTCAAATGTACGCCGTCCTGCTCCCTCTGAATGTCCGCGCCGGCAAATCCAGCAAGAACTTCGGAATCCCTCGTGACGAGATTCTTCCTTGCCATGTCAGCCGCATTTTTGTAGTCATCCACTCGTGCCATGCCTGGTCTCCATATCGCCCTCCCCATGGGGAGTACGCCCTGACTCGTCGACGCCCCTCCCTCCCGGGGATCACATGAAGTACGTTCATTCTTGCATTGTTCGGGTGTGCTTCAACCCATCCACGCATCCACCCCACCCCGAGTAGTGGTGTTCCATCCAAATCGAGGTTTCACACGACCGCCAGAGTTGTTATAATCTTTTCCATCGCCGGAACGCAAGGCTGCCGAAACGAAGCGCCATGAAAAAGCGGAAAAAACCGTACCCATTCAACCCCGTCTTCAAAGATGTCGAGGTGCAAATCGAGGCAAGGCCCGAGGAGTCCCGACCGGACTCGTCCCCCGCTCCTCCTGTTGATCCCGTTTCCGAGGACACACGCTCCTTCCTCGAGGCCATGGCGGATGTCGAACCTTTAGATCACCGAAAACAGAAGATGCCCCCCCACCCCAGAGGGCGTACCTACCCCGCTCATCCAGCTCCGAACGAAACGCAGGAAGCCCTGGAGCACCTGAACGGACTGGTTCACGGCTCCGTCGACATGGACATCAGCTTTACGGACGAATACATGGAGGGGGCACGAAAAGGCGTCAGCAGAAAAACGGTGAAAAGGCTCAAACGCGGTCGGTTCCCGGTGCAGGACCACATAGACCTGCACGGTCTGACGCGGCACGAAGCGGAAAAGCGGGTCCGTGAGTTCCTGCTGCAAAGTCACAAAATGGGGCTCCGCTGCGTGCTCATTGTTCACGGGCGAGGCCTGAACTCCCCTTCCAGCTTTCCTGTTTTGAAAGAACGGCTTCCTGTCTGGTTTTCCCGTGGACCCGTAAGAAAAATCGTGCTCGCCTTTGCCACGGCCAGGCCGTATGACGGTGGTGGCGGCGCCGTATACGTCCTGCTTCAAAAACGTTGAGTGGGGTGGCGAGACAGTCTCGGCAAATCGGCGGTTCCGGTGAATTGGCTATGGGCTCTTTCCTGGTTCCTTGCTCTTCAAGTCCTTCAATTTGGACAGGATCTTGCGGGACTTCTGAATATGGTACCGGACGCGCTTGTATTCCGGATCCATCGCTTGTACGAGCTCCCATTCCCGGATCGCCTGGTCGAGCTTCTGCTGGTTGAAATACTGCATTCCTTTTCGGTAGTGTTCCTCCATGTACAGGCCCTCGGCCTTCCGGATGGAGGTGTGGCACTTCTCGCAGTCCCCCTTGACGCGAAGGCAAGCGAGAAAGGCCTCTCTCGCTGCGAGGTAATCCTTTCGTGACAGGAGCCTCTCGGCCAGAGAAAATCGCGCCTCACACAGGTTGTCCAGCGAGACCTGGTCGTCCGGAAACACCTGAAGGACCTTCTCAAAGGCGTGCACAGCTTCGCGGTACTTTTTTTCCTCCAGCAGTTCGAGCCCCCTTTCTCGGCACTGCGCGACTCGGCGCTCGTTTTCGATCGCTTCCGCCGTTTCATCAAGGGGGGCGTGTCTTTCGGTCTCCAGTATTCCCCACTCCCAAAGCCTGGCCTCGGGCAGTTGTTTCTCCTCGATCCGAACCTGCTCCCGTCCCTTCTGAAACGGCACACCCGGAATCTCCGGAATCCTGAGCTTCTGTCCCGCCCGGATCTTTGTCACGTCCGCAATATCGTTGTATCTGGCGATCACCGGGAATTTCCTGTGGTCTCCATAGTAGATTTCAGCCAATCGGGAAAGACAATCCCCCGGCGCCAGGGTGTGGGTGATGTAGCGGTTGATCTGGATACGTTTGCGAGCGACGAGCTTTTTGGAAGCCCCCGGATGACTCGGCCGCAGAAGAAGCGCCGCAAGGAACTCGTGTCGCGCCTGGATATACTTCCCTTGTTCGTGGAACGCGAGCCCTGCCTGATAATGCTCTTCGGAACGGCGATTCAGGAGTTCCTCCAGCCGCTTGATTTCCCGCCTGACTTCCGTTTGCTCGGGCGCAAGGGTAAGAGCAATCCGATACCGCTGCAATGCACGAACCGGATCACCTCGGCTCTCCAGCGCCTTCCCTTGCTCCAGAAAGCCCCTTGCCCGCTCCTCAGCAGACAACGGAACGACCACGTTCTCGGGGTCTGCGGGTGTACCGCTGTTCAGAGTCTGGCATCCTGCTCCGGAAAGTCCTCCGAATACCAAGAGAACGACTGCAAGGATGCTGCTGCGTTTCATTCCGCACCTACGGCAAGGGCTCGAGTTTAAATGTCTTCATCCGCATCTGAAAAGAGAGATCTTCCGCTTCGAAAACCTGTTCCCGCCTCAAGGCGAGTGGATCGGCAAAAAACGGATTGGCTCCCGGTCGTACGGTCATGCCCAAACGATACCCAAGGCTCTGAGCCAGGTGAAGGATGCCGGGGGTCACATGAGTAAACGGGAAGGCAAGTGCAATGGTATCCTGATTCAGTTTTTCATCAAGGATCTGCTTGGACTTCAAGAGAGAGTCGCGAATTTTCTTGCGATTCTCCGAATCAATTACAGGATCGGACGGGCTGGCAAGGTCGAATTGAGTTCCTGCCTGGACGCCGATCTCCCATCCGTTTGCCTTCATCTCCCGAATCTGATCCCAGTTCAATGTCTCCTCGTAGGCATCGACTGCCTCGACCGGCACGAACAGGGCCGCCGGGTATCCGAATGCACGAAGAATGGGATACGCGACCTCATAGACCGACTGATTTGCCCCATCGACAGTGATCACCACTGCGTTCTCGGGAAGCCCCCTTTGGTAATGCAGGAATTCCAGCAAATCAACCAGTCCGACCACGCGGTACCCGTGCTCTTGAAGGAAACCCATCTGTCGCCTGAAGGTCTCCGCCCGAATGTGCATTGCACGTTCTTTACCGGTCACAAAGCCTCGGTAGCAAAGCACAGGAATCGTCTGATA
>JASFQI010000197.1:0-8974 GCA_050115555.1 Desulfobacteraceae bacterium | reverse complement strand
AAACCAAGTAAATCCCTAAAACGTCAGCTTCTGGGACTACAGTTTCGATCTCCTGCGGGGTTGTCCTTGATCTCGCGAGCTCTCTCATTTCCGGGCGGGCACCAGGCCGGGGCATTCAGGCGGCTTAGATTCAACCCCGTCAATATTGGCTGTTGCATCAGGGAGAATGGGTAATAAAATATTCTCAAGGAGGAGCGCGTATGAAAATTCAATACCTCGGGCATGCCGGATTTATGATCTCATCCGAGAGAACCGTCATCGTAGATCCATTCATTACGGGGAATCCCAACCCGGGTGCCATCCTTGACGATCTTCAAACCGCTGACATCATCCTGGTCACACACGCCCACCCCGATCACCTGGGAGACGCCAGACTCATTGCAAAGAAAACGGGCGCCGCCTTCGTGAGCGTCCACGAGCTCGCCTCAACCGATGAATTAGAAGGTATCGGCATGAACTTCGGCGGCACGATCGAGGAAAGAGGGATCCCGATCACGATGGTCAAGGCCGAACACTCCTCGGGACCCGGGGATGCGGCAGGGTTTGTCTGGAAGCAGGATGGCAGGACCCTCTATCACATGGGCGACACGGGCCTTTTCTCGGACATGAAACTCATCGGGCAGCTCTATCAACCGGATATCGTTTTTGTTCCCATTGGTGATCGGTATACCATGGGGCCTAAAGAGGCAGCCATGGCCGTGGAATGGGTAGGAGCCCAAACGGTTTTTCCGATGCACTGGGGGACGTTTCCTTTTCTGGTACAGAGCACGGATGGGTTTGAGGAGGAGGTCAGGGCAAGGTGTGAGGCAAGGGTGGTTCCTTTGAAGCCGAGCGAGAGTAAGGTGCTCTGAAAAATATCGGACGACGAGTGAATAGACCGCCCCACGTCTGCACTCGACGATGAAACACTCAAACCTTCACGGATTTCTTCTTCTTTTTGGTTTTTGCCAAGCCTTTCTTTTTTCCACCGTTTTTCTTTTGATTCAAGCCCTTGTCAAGGAGCCTCAAAAACGCCCAGGCCGGCGGGGAGAGGTCTTTGCGGTTGCGGTATCCGATCCCGAATTCGATGACAGGAGACCCTTCAAGGATCCGGACAGCTTGGAGCGTGCCGTTTTGTAGCTCCTCAGTCACCGCCTCCTTTTCGATAAACCCTATTCCGTGGTCCTGCCTCACAAACTCCTTCAACAGGTTTATGCTTGCCGACTCCATGGCGATCACCGGACTGACCTTGAACTTGCGCAGATGTTCAAGGGCAACGTCCCGGACCGCAGAACCCTCTCGCCTGAGGATGAGCGGAAATTCCGATAACTCCATCACCGAGATTTCCGAAGCAGACAAATGAACGCTCTCTGGCGCGCGAATGAGAACCACCTCATCCTCCCCGATGACTTTGACTTTCAGCCTGCTCTTGCTCGGCTTGTAGCGGATCACAGCGAGTTCATTGTGGTTGGACTCCACGCTCCTCACCATATCCAGGTTCGAGCCCTGCTCGAGGATGATCCTGATCCCCGGATAGGTCTTCTTGAAAAGCTCGATCATGGGCATCAGGCGTTTCAAGGGGACTTCGGGGCATCCGATGCGAAGCTTTCCTGACTTATCGGTCGCCATGTCTTCCAGGAAATCTTCCATCTCATGAATCTGCTGAAAGACCTTCTCCGCCCTCTTAAACAACCGCTCTCCGGCCTCGGTGAGCCGGATGGAGTTCCCCTCCCGCACGAGAAGACGAATCCCGATCGTCTCCTCGAGTTGCTTGACCTGTATGGTGATCGCAGGCGGCGTGACCATAAGGGCCTCGGCCGCTCCCGAGACGCTCTTCTCACGTGCCGCCATGTAAAAAGAGCGCAGCTGATTCATGTTTAGAATCACAGCACCACCCCAGGAAGAAGTTTTTAATAAAACTAAATAGCATTTAATTTTTTTTAAGGTGCATTGTCAAGTGCTCGTTGCTATCCTAGGGCCAACGTAAATCACAGCCAAAGGGCACGAGAAAGGAGGGGTTGCCATGCAAGCATTCGCAGTGTCATACGAGCCGATTCCAAGCCACATTCCCTGGGAAGTGTTGATCCCAAAGGAAGACAGGGGACCTCGCAAATTGAGCGGCTTTGGCGCGTCGCCTGGTGTTGTTGAGGGCCCGTGCACGGTGATCAGAGACCCGGAAGCGCTTTCCGCATTGCATGACGGCGCAATTTTGGTATGCGAAAGGCAGTCACCGAATCTGATGCAATACATGGGACACCTCAGGGGATGGGTCGCGGGGCAAGGCGGTTCGCTCTCAATCCCTTCAGCCTACGCGAGGGAACTTGAGATTCCGGCGGTTGTGTGTGTCGGAGGTTCCATCGGCGCCATTCATACGGGTGATATCCTCCGCATAGATGGGTCCATGGGCATTGTGGAAATCACAGGCCGAGTTTCAGGATAAAGGAACGGGACGGCTTCGACAAGGCCTGGGTCGAAGCCGTGAAAGTGGGTCTGTGGGAAAACTGAGCGAGCAGGATGATTCCATCCCGGTCGACCCGGCCCAGCGAAGGTTGCTCATCCCTCCGCCCCCAAAGGATCAATGGGCAGTTGCGCATGCAGCCCGAGGTGCTCTTCGAAGAGAAGGGCCGCCTGGAGTACACGATCTTCCCTTCGGGGCGGTCCCATGATCTGCAGGCCCACGGGGAGACCGTTTTCCGTGAAGCCACACGGGACGGAGATCGCCGGGCAGGTTGTCAGGCTGGAGAGGAAGGTGATGGAGAGCCAGTCCATGTAGGTCTTGAACCGGTGCCCGTCCACCTCTTCCAGGTGCCGCAGGTCTTTATCGAAGGGCGGCGTGATCGCAGTCGGGTGAATCAGGAGGTCGTGGGTCCGAAAGTAGGCCATGATCTCGTGGAAGATCTTACCCCGTCCCCGCTCGGCCCATCCGATCTCGTCCCCGGTGAGCGTCAGCCCCTTTTCGGTATTCCAGATGACCTCCGGCTTGATCAGATCCCGGTGCTCCACGAGGAGCGGTGCGAAAAAACTGGCGAAAAAGCGAGCCCGAAGGGTGTGGTAGACCTCCGGGACATCACCGAGGTCAAGACCGATCTCCTCCACATCCATCCCCATGTCTTTCCAGGCGGAAACGGCGCCCTCGAAGACACGCCGGATCTCCGGGTCCACGGGCGTGAGGCCGAGGTCCGGTGACACCCCGATCTTCAGGGGTCGAACCGGGCGATCGAGGATCGCCCTAAAGGATTCCCGCGGCCTGGGGAGGGAGAAGGGATCCGCAGGATGGGCCCCGGTCTCCGCGTCCAGCATCAGGGCCGCATCCCGCACGTTTCGCCCCATGGGGCCGAGGACCGGAAGGGTCTCGAAAGGAAGGGGGCCGGGGCCTGCGGGCACCCGGCCCGGGCTCGGTCTGAGACCCACCACCGAGCAGAAACCGGCGGGCGTCCTCAGGCTTCCGCCCACGTCGCTCCCGGTGGCCAGCCACACCTCGCCCGTGGCCAGGGCCACGGCCGAACCACCCGAGGACCCGCCGCAGGTCCGGGAGGTATTCCAGGGGTTCACCGTGGTGCCGAAGACTTCGTTGAAGGTGTGCCCCCCGGCCCCGAACTCGGGCGTGTTGGACTTTGCAAGGACAACGGCGCCGTTGGCCTCGAGGCGCTCCACCATGGCGCAGGAGCGTTCGGGAACGTTGTCCGCGAAGATCGGGGATCCGTAGGTGGTGCGAACCCCTTGCACGTCGTCCAGGTCCTTGACCGCAATGGGAAGCCCGTAGAGAAACCCGTCCGGAGGATCGGCGGGCGGGTGGTCCTGGATTCGCCGGGCACGCTCCAGGGCACGCTCCAGGCACAGGGTGGGAAGGGCGTTGACCCTCCCTTCCACGGCCCGAATCCGATCGACTGCAGCGTCGACGAGCTCCAGCGGGCTGATCTCCCGCTTTTTGAGGAGCTCGACCGCATCGCAGGCCGTGAGGCGTATGAGTTCATTCATGAGGCTTCCTTTCCACGCATCCCTCCCCTCCCTTCCTTCTCAGAGAAATCCAAGGAGCCGCGGCACGAACATGGTGACCTCGGGAATGTACACCACGATGAAGAGCACCGCGAACTCGATCAGGAGAAAGGGCCAGAGGGCCTTCAGAAGCTGTCCCATGTTCAGCTTGCTGATGGCCATGGCCAGGAACAGGCACCCGCCCATGGGTGGGGTGATCAGGGCGATGTAGAGGTTGACACACATCATGATCCCGAAGTGGAGCGGGTGTACCCCGATGTCAATGGCCAGGGGCGCCAGGATCGGCCCCAGAATGATGAGGGATGCGGTGATGTCCATGAACATGCCGATAAAAATGAGAAAGAGATTGATCAACAGCAAGATTATGTACTTGTTATGAGTGATGGCCAGAAACCCCTTGGCCACCATCTCGGGGATCTGCTCGGCCGCCAGGAGCCAGGCCAGGATGGATGCGGAAGAGAGGATCAGGCCGATCACGCCAAGGAGCACGGCATTGCGATAGAACAGATCGAAAAGGTCCTTCAGGCTCAGGTTCCGATAGGCCACGAGCCCCAGGAACAGGGCGTAACCGACCGCGATGGCCGCCGCCTCTGTTGGCGTGAACACGCCGCCCAGGATCCCGCCCAGGATGATGGCGGGCATGATGAGCCCCCAGACGGCCCGTTTCGTTCCCACCCAGATCCGTTTCGCCGTGACCTTTTCCTTGTGCTTGGGATAGTTGCGTTTCTTGGAGACGAACCGGGTGTAGATCATCAGGAAGACTCCCAGCATCAAGCCCGGCACGAGGCCCGCGGCAAAGAGGCCCGCAATGGAGACCCCCATGAGGGCCCCGTAGATCACCATGATCATGCTGGGTGGGATGATGGGGGCGATGATGGAGGAGGCCACGGTCACGGCAGTGCTGAACTCCCGGTCATAGCCCTCGTCGGTCATGGACGGGATGAAGATGGAACCCAGGGCGGCGGTGTCGGCCGCGGCCGACCCCGAGATCCCCCCGAAGATGATGCTCGTGACGATGTTGACCTGGGCCAGCCCTCCCCGGAACCGGCCGAAAAAGATGTTCGAGAAGTCCACGAGCCGGCCGGTCAGACCGACCTTGGTCATGATGTCCCCGGCCAGAATGAAGAAGGGAAGTGCAAGAAGAGCGAAGCTGTTCATGCCGGAGAAGAACTTCTGGCTGAGCATGGTCAGAAGCGTCGGGTTGTCGAGGTAGAAGAAGCCGTATAGCGCTGTCAGGCCCATTACGAACCCGATGGGCATTCCCATCAGCATCAGGGCCACGAAGACGATCAGGAGAAACAGTCCCATGTCAGACCTCGCTCCCATCCCCACCGGACGGCTTGAGGGACTTCTTGACCACCTGGATGACGAGCTGAATCAACGTCAGCAGCGCCCCGAGGGGCACGAAGAGGTAGACCCATTTCATGGAGATGGGAAGCGTGCTCGCCGACATGAGTGTCCGATCCGCCATGAGGGTACCCTGCTTGATGAGGAGGACCAGGAACAGGGCGATCTGTGCGTCCACCGCGTACCCGATCCCTTTGGCCGCCAGGCGCGGAAGCCGCTCGACGAGCCCCGGGATGGCTATGTGCTCCTTACGCTTCATGGCCATGTTCAGGGCCAGGAAGCAGATGGAGAGCAGCAGGAACCGTGCCAGCTCCTCGGTCCACTCGAACGGGCTGGACATGACGTAGCGAAACAGGATCCCCAGGAGGGTCACCGCGGTCATCCCGGCAAACAGCAGGACGCAGAAGCACCCGGAGCCGAACTCCAGGCTCTTGGCGATCACGTCCATCACCAGCAGGACCTTTTCCTTGAATCCCTTGTCCAACACCGCGCACCTCGCTCCGCCCGAACCAACCCCGGGCTCGTCCCCATTCCACCCTGGGTCCGAAACCGGACCCGGGGCGTTGAACGAATGGGTCTACCGATACCCCAGCTTCTCCTCCGCCTGTTTCACGGCCTCCATGAGGCCCTCCACCCACTCGGGGTCCATCTGGGTCTTCAGCCAGTCGCGGCACGCCGGTGTGGCGATTTTGTGAAACGCCACGTTCTCAGCGTCCGTGAGCACATCCACCTGCATGCCCCGCTCCTTTAGCACCTGGATGTTCTTGTCCTCCAGCAGCATGGCCAGTCCCCTGGATGCGGTCTTGGCGGCCCGGGCCGCATCCTGCGCGGCAAGCTGGTCCTCGGGACTCAGGCCCTCGAACCAGGCATTGTTGCAGACCAGCATCTGGTAGCCATACTGGGAGTTGCAGAGTGTCATGTACTTCTGGACCTCGTTGAGCTTCATCCAGGCCACCAGGAAGGCGGGGTTGGTCTGCCCGTGCACCACCCCGGTCTGCAACGACGTGTAGAGCTCGCTGAAGGACACAGGAACAGCGCTCGCCCCGAGGGACTTGAACATCTGGACCTGGAGCGTGTCCATGCCCCGGAATTTGATGCCCTTCATGTCCTCGGGGGTACGGATGGGGCGGATGTTGTTTGTGATGGTGAGGAAGGTGTAGATGTCCAGGAACTCCAGCCCTCGAATCCCCGTTTTCTCGGAGAGGCCGTCCAAGACCTTCCGGCCGAAGGGGCCGTCCACCACCTCCATGGCCACGGCCTCGTTTCGGAAGACGTAGGGAAGGTAGTAGAGGATGGCCGGGGGAAAGATCCGGTGGAGCCCACCCATGGAGGCACCCACTAGCTGGATCACGTTGTTGTTTACCGACTCCATCAGATCGATCTCCTTGCCCAGGGTCCCCCCGGGGTAGATGTCGACCTGGAACCGATTGTTCGTCCGCTTTTCGAACACGTACTTGAAGGCCACGGCCCCTGCGTGCATTACCGACTCGAACGTCTTGGGCGCACCGATGTGCGCGTACTTGATCTTGATGGGCTTGTCCGCAGCGAATGCAGGCGCGAACAAAAGGACCGTTGCGATCAAGGACAAAACCACCACCCGTAGGATCTGCTTTTTCATGACTTGCTCCTTTCCTCCGTCCATGCCCAGCGGCCGAGGCCGCCTGGTTCTTGAATCCTGCCTCCTGGACCGTTTTGCACCATCCTCCTTTCATGCGGAATGGGGTTTCAGAACTTTTCCGGAACGGACGCCCTGCACGTCCCCATCTTTGACCGCCGCCTCGCCTGCAACGAAGACCGTGTGGATCCCTTCCGGCTTCAAATAGGGCTGGTCATAGGTGGAACCGTCCCGAATGCGTTCCGGGTCGAAGATCACCAGGTCCGCGTCATACCCTTCCTCGATCACGCCCTTGCCGTGAAGCCCGAAGGTGCGGCACGGCAGGGAGGTCATTTTCCGGACGGCCTCCTCGAGGCTCAAGACCCCCCTCTCCCTCACGTAGGTCCCCAGGACCCGCGGAAAGGTTCCGGTCATGCGGGGATGGGTTTTGCTCTCGCCGAACGCCGGAATGCCGTCCGTCCCCACCATGGTGAAGGGATCCTGCATGATCCACTCGATGTCCTCGTCGCTCATGGCAAAAACCACCACGAAGGTGCCCCGGGCCTCCTCGCTCACCAGATCGAACACCAGGTCGAACGGGTCCACGCCCGCCCGCTCGGCCGCTTGGGCGATGGATGCCCCGATGCAGTCCGGCCGGGCCTGAGAGGCCGAGACCACGATCCCTTCGAACCCTGCTAACTGAACGAGGTTCTCTCCCCCAGTTCCTCCACCCTTTTCCATCTCGAACCGATAAGCTTCCCGGACGGCGGGGTCCTGCAGCTTCTCTCGAAGCTGCTCGACCCCTTCGTTGAGAGCATCGTGTGGAAGGGCCGCGGAAAGGGTGGTGCTTGCCGCGTTGTAGGGGTACTGGTCGCAGGTCGTCCGTATGCCTTCCGTCCGGGCCTCGGCCATGATGCGAAGGCTGTCCGCGCTCCTTCCCCGGTTGTTGCGGCCCATGGCCTTGTGATGGGAGATGTGGACCGGGACGCCCGTTTCCCGACCCACCTGGATTGCCTCCTCCACAGCATGAATCAGGAGATCCCCCTCGTTCCGGATGTGGGTGGTATAAACTCCTCCGCGGCCTTCCACCACTTGGCAGAGGGCCGCGATCTCTTCAGGTGCTGCGTAGCTGCCCGGGGCGTAGATCAGGCCCGAGGAAAGGCCGAAGGCACCGGCTTCCATGGCCTGCTCCACGTGATCGCACATGACCGAAAGCTCTCGACGGTCCGGTGCGCGATGTTCCGACCCCATGACAGCCATCCGGACGGTCGTGTGCCCCACCAGAGGAACCACGTGAATGCCCAGTCCCGCGCCCCGAAGCTTCTTGTTGAAGCCCTCGAATGTCTGAACCGAGAAGTGCTCCCGTGCGGCCTCCTCCCCGCCGAAGAGCCTCAGGATGTCCAGCACATCCTCGAAGGCCTCCTCCACCAGGGGAGCGGCACTGACGCCGCAGTTCCCGATCACCGTGGTGGTGACCCCTTGGGCCACCTTGACGCTGCAGGCCGGATCTATGAGCAGATAGAGGTCGTCGTGGCTGTGGGCATCCACAAAGCCGGGGCTCACCACGAGCCCCTCGGCGGGAATCGTCTCTTCCTCGGTCTCAGGGGGTAGATTCGGACCGATGCGGACGATCTTTCCTTCTGCGATAGCGACGTCCGCCACGTATCCGTCGCTGCCCGTCCCGTCCACGATCCGCCCTCCCCGGATAACGGTCTTTACAGAGCTCATGGTTTCCCCTTCTCAGGCCGGCACACGGTTCGATGGAGGCCTTCCACCATGTCGGTGCGAAGGTCTTTCAGGGTTGGAGCCGATCCGGACCGCCGATTTTCACGAAGCAGCTCCAGGTCCAGGGTCGCGGTGACTGCCCCTTCCTCGTTCAGAGGGCTTTCCACGGCAACTCCTTTTTCCGGAAAACCGTTGTCGCAGGGAGTGAGGACGGAGGAACACCCCGTGAAGCTGAACCCGGCCGCCTCACCTAGGAGACTGCAGTGAACCGCGTAGATCTGGTTTTCGATGCATCGCGCCTGGGAACAGTGCCGGACCCGCCAGTATCCCTGG